>CAZFPS010000017.1:0-31287 GCA_964520705.1 uncultured Planctomycetia bacterium
ATCCTCTTACGTCTTCTCGCAGCATCATCTCGGCAATCGCCTCTTTACCTACCGGAGAGCTGGAGCGAACCAAGTCAAAATCAATCGGGCTGCTAGATTTTTTATACTTATCGTTTTCTTTTACCCGGCCAGAAACAGCAGGGCTTGAAGAAACAATACTCTTAACCTCTGCAATCAGTTTCTTCCATCTCTGACAGTATTCTTCAAATATGCCAAAACCAAAATCGGTTCTGATAAATGTAGCTCCATAAAAATTACCATAATCTTTACCGCTAGCCTCATATGATTTCCTCTCATCTATAAATACGTTAATATTATTATTCAACTGCCCCTCTACGGATATTGACTTCTTACTAGTTATTAAATCCTGCATTAATCCATACTTAGACAACATCCACAATCTATCAGCTTCCCTAAAAATTAAAGGAAGTAACTGGTCTTTACCAATCAAAAGTTCTTGTGCTGACCCTTGTATATACCGCTTATATTCTTCAGTTTCATAAGTCTTGGCAATGCCTGGATTATCATGCATCCCCACAAATCCACAAATTGCATCGATATCCTTCACACTAAATCTCTCGCCCTCTTTAAGCACGCCATTGAGTTTATTAAGCAAATCTCTGGCTATAGGAACACCTTTTTCCATATGTTCTTTTCGAGCAGCTATAGCCTCTTTTATTTTCTCCACAATTTCTCTGAATCTCATTTCCCATTCCTGTGCCAACCAAACTTTTTCCTTATCTTTCTCTTCTTTTTCAAACTGTTCTATCATTTCTTTAATATCCTTGCTTTTAATTCTACCTTCCCCTTTTGCATCAGCATAACCCAAATCATGCAGAATAGATAAAACAGCCAGTTTGCGAATATCTTGGTAACCCAAATTCATTCCAAAGGCGATCCTGAGCGCAATCTCTAACGCTATGAAACTATGATGTATGGGATTAATCTTTTGCCCGCGCAAGAAGGTATCAAAAGAAAGCTCAAAAAGCGTCTCTATAATGGATTTCAATTGAACGGCTTCTTTCGGAATCAGCTTTTCCATAATCATAGGAAATACGCTTTCATCAAGAGTATCGAAAGCTAACTTCCATTGAACCAAATCCCATTTTTGAACATCCTCGGCTTTCAGGTTGAATGGATCTATATCCAAAGAGAAATTAATTGCTTGAACTTTCTGTCTCATTTCAACTATCTTACCTTGAACCAGATCCTTGACGTTTGATACCACAAGATCTGCCGCTTTCAATAGCCTTTTACCTTTAGTATCTACGCCGATGGTAAATATACCAGCTGATTTCATGGCCTTGACGCCATTAATGGTGCCTGTGATTCCAAAGGCATCCTCTGGCTTTAAACCATATCTCATAACAGCTTCAAGGAAAAAACCCGGGGCAGGCCTGCGGGCAATCTTACGGCCCAATAACTGGCTATATTCACCAATGAGAGAACCGTCCAAAACAAGGTCAAATGATTTATCTAAACCAAAAATCCTTAATGAAGTTGGTACTCTTCTCTTGGCTTGAGTTACCAAAACCAGCTTAATTCCCTTATTCTTTAAGCGATCCGAAAGCTCTTTGACTCCAGGATAAAGCCACAGTTCGTAAGGATCATGCAACAAAGACCTGTAATATTGATCTTTGGTACTCTCAAGCCTGAATATTGTATCCCTTAGATCTGTCTGTTGCACGGTTAAATCTGTGTAATATGGATTTAACCATCTCCCCTCAAACATACCAAATCCTGATCGCGCGCCAAAAACATGTTTTAAGTAATCAAGAAGCCCGTAAATACGCCCCGGGCTTCCCGGACTAGGAAAAAATCTGAAGTAATCTTTAGCAGTAAATTTTTTCTCGAGGCTCAGTTCTGTTTTAAATGTAAGTTTCCATGCTTGAAAATCATCAAAACCGATGTATTTTTCGATGGCATCAAAAATGCAAAGCTTATATTTCCCGGCTAACAGATTAGTGATAAATCCGCTGATCATACCTTTATCACTCTCAACGGGATAAGTTTCCGGTGGCTGGAATGCCTCTGTGGACAGACCCTTTTGATAATAGTCATTATACAAAGCATCTGCTAATTTCTTGACATTGGACTTACGCTGATCCTCGGGCTTCTGCTGCTCTTCTTTGCTAAATTCATAGTAGACCTGAGGAATAAGTTTTTTATGTTGCGCATTTCTTTCGCCCGGATATTCAGAGAGGATCTTCGCATAATTAATACAGGTCTCTAAATTCGACCCTCCGGCGTAACCCTTATTCTTTGCTTCTGTGCCCGAGGGTCTGATTTCAACCCATCCCCAGTCAAATATAAGGTATGTACCGTCTCCCACAAACAGAACATTCTTGAGTCCGGAAAAATCTAATCCTGGAAATGCCTCAAAGAGGATATCTTTTGCTTGGTCTAGACTGATTATCTTTTTCCTCTTTGCCAAAGCGATCCCCAGAAAATAAGCGTCATTGGCTAAACGCGTAATCAAGCCTTTTTTCTTTTCATCCTCCAATTTTGACTTATCTGGCTCATTGGGGTTATAATAAACCACGTCGTTCCTAAAATCACGGCTGCATTGGATATTATTCAGTTTAAATATATCTCTTAAATATCTGGATAAAAACTTATTCTCTTTTTCCTTGAATCCGGCTAAAGCAGAAGTCAATACTATTGCCTCGCCTGCCGACTTTTCCCTCATGGCGATAGCTTTCCTCTTTAGCATAAGGCTCTCGATAAGCTTTGCGGGGCCGAAGATCTCTCCGCCGGATTCTTCTCCCGCGAATAACAACCTGGGATTAATCCCTAAGTTAATCTCGTTGCCATAAACATCTTCTATAATTATTTCTTTCCCCGGATGCTCGCGCATGCTTCTTTCTACTTTTCTCATAATCGCGGCAATTTCTTTGAAGCCTACTGGTACATTTACTACTGCCACTCCATTTTTCTCTTGCCAAACATCTTCTCCAACCTGTTTAATATGATAGATCTTATCTCTCTGGGCCTCTGCCCATTCATCCCAAGAGCGGCTGGAGGCAGTAGTCTTAATAATAAACCAGTCGTATTCCTGCCAATAACCTGCCTGTCTTAATGACCTTGCTTGATAGTCAATAGTCATCAGGAAAGATTGATTCGGTATATAGACAACTAGAATCCTTTCACTATCTATTGGCATATAGATTAGGCCGAGTTCGCTGATGCGCTTAATACTGCTTACCGGTTCAATCTGAGCTGTAACAAGCCTATCCCCATCAGGATCAGTAACTAATACGACTGTACCAATAGGAGCACAGATCAGACTTCTTCCATATCCCATAGTTTCAACTACGGGCAGAATAATTCTTTTTGTATTTATAACTAAGACTTTATCGTTACCTAATGCCATATAAGGTATGTTGTCTTGCTTTAACCGGGCAATAGCTCTTATGCTCTCTACCTTTGCAACAACTTTCCCAATGTTGGGCTGGTTGATAAAAATAATGCTTCTCTTGGCTATCCTGCTGAATAAGCTGGCTACTAATTCTTTTTTAATCTCCAGTAACTTTAAAATCTCTAAAGCAGGCTTTTCTTTATTTATCGCTACCACTGTAGCATCACAGGAAAAATCATAAAATCTCAAAGATGGTTTCTCCTCTGGATTCTCCCCAATCTTCAACTCATAACCCTTACCGATACCATGGAAGAAAGGATCTTGTTTTGTATGTAAAAAACGGAATGCCTGCCTTATTCCTAAGCTACCAAGAATTTTCTGCATAATCGAGTACATGCATCCACCAACGCAATCAATAACAATCGGCTTTTTGGTATTCCTAATTAACCCCAGATTTATGTCTGTGGCTACACCATTCCTTAAATAAGGCACATAAAGTCTGATACCGTTATCAAACTGCTTTAAGAGATCATTTCGGATAAAAGGATTATCTAAGGAGGCAATCTTAATTTCATAACGGCCTTCTCTGTCAATAATTGCAAAAATATTCTCTATCTCATCCAAGAACTTTTTGGATTCGTTTGGTAGATATTGACTACCTTCATTATTGATATCTTTTGTGGCAGTAGCTGTGGCAATGGCATGACTAGCTGTTACATATTCAGCGCCAAGGAGATCTAGCATAAAAGCTAAGAAAGAAGTCATCCATATAGAAGTATTCTTACCTTTGCCTACAATTAAAGTATTTATGCTGTAAGCTGCCTGCAGTCTTGCAATGAGCTCGGAAAAAAGTCTTGAATTGTAGCGCACCTCAGAGGAAACCAGTTTGTATAATATCTTATCCGGATAATCTTTCTGCGCCGCCAAAATCTTCCCTAAAGTCGCAAGAAGTATAGAAAAAAGGTTAATTGGGTAAGAGATCCCTTTTTCTGTGACTCCTGGATAGTAGGGATACAGCACGTTTTGGTCGCCTCTTGTACCTGCAGTAGAAATTTCTGTCTCGGGTTTGTATTTCCCGTAAAACCATTTCCTTAAGCCTAAACCGTAAGGATTATTATGGAAATCGTATTCCTCAAGATGCTCTCTTTTTAAAATAATGGTGAACTCGCTATTCTGCGAAAGGTCAACAACTTTTGCCATGGCCCCTTGCTTTGCCCATTCAGGTGTTGAACTTTCAATACTATCAAACAACATCTGCTCTAGCCCACTGATGATTCTGTTCTTTACTGGGCTACTGCTTAACACTAACGAGTCAACACGGCTGGAGTTATTTAAAACATAATTGTCGGACGAAAGCCCTTTCCGCAAAGCTAAAAATAAAACTCCGTCATTAGCCATGCCTAGTACCGGCGAGCTAGAGACAGCATCAAACGATAGCATATTATCTTTCGGCCTTGTTATCGTAAAAATCCCATAGAAATACTTCTCATCCCCACGTTTATATCCTTCATAACGAAACTTAACATTTCCATATACAATATCCCTAAGATTCAGAGTTTTAATTATTTCTATGCAAGATTTATCTATTTCTAAGGCTTTCTTATTACCTTTATCATCAAGTCTTGCGAATTCAACCCACCAATCTTTACCTGATTCTATATCCGCGACAATAGCGATAATGAGCAGGGTTTTAAACAAGATCTCTACCCCCATTTCGTTCTTATTAGGCATAGTAATACTTTTTGTAAATGCGAGGCCATAATCAAATACTTCGAGATTGCCACCTAATTGTCGAGTGAAGATATCTTTTTCTTTGGCGGGAAGAGTATTATATAAATCCAACATTTTTTCTTCCATACCAGTATTAAAACTTTCGCCCGTATAGTCCTTAACAAAAATATTCAGTCTATATCCAAGAAATTCTTTCTGTTTTTCTTTTAAATTATCTTCATTTCCGTAATCAATATAAGATTTCGCTTTTAAATTATTGGCTTTATTTGTGGAATCGCAAAAAGTAAGGATCGATAATGCGGCAAGTAAATATTCTTTGTGCTTGCTTACCTCTGTTGATAATCCTCCTAATAACTTCAATGTATAATTTGGCGTCCTTTCTCCAAAAAATATACCACCCATTGCTATATGGTTACCTACAATCCAACTCATCTTTTTAACAGATAGCTCATCATAGTATTGTCTTAGGTTCCTTTCTATCCATTGAGCGCTTCTTGGTTCATGGCCCGGGTCGCCATCCTTTGAGCCTATATCGTGCACGAGGGCAATCATAAAAATTATTTCCCTACCTTCTTTTGTCTCGAATAACCTTTTGTATAGATCATAATACCTACGAATGACACCTTCTTCTATTTTGCCAGCGACTTTATCTTTTTTGTTAAGCCCTTCTAAATCAAATTTACTAACCTGCTCTAATCTTTCTATGACTGCTAATGTATGCCCGATCCTCTTAGGATTATTGTTTTTTAAAAGCTTAAAATCCGGAAATATCTGTGCTATTTCATCGCTCTCGAACATTTCGCTAAGTTCAGCAAAAATACGCTCTGAAGTCTGCAACACATTTCTTAGTTTACCAAATCCTGGCTGAACCGAAGCATCATATGACCTCTCCACCGGCGAGCTGGAAACATTTTCTGATGATACCGCCATCTGTTTTATCTTATTCCATAGCCCTGGTGCCTTCACTAACCTATCCAACGCGTCAGGAGTATAAAATGCCCTAATGAGTTCTTTCTTCCCACCAACAAAAGTATCTTCAATATCAATATAAAGAGTAGTTTTATCTCTATAAGGAGACTCCGGATTATTATCTTCTCTAGCTTCTTCTATTTCCTTAAAAGTAAATTCGTAAGTATCAAACACTTCCCCGCTTCCATCACCTGCTTTTTGCATATTAAAAAGTATAATTTTGTATTCTTTTTTGCTATTCTTTAACTTCAATCTACGCGCTTCTTCTCTTCTCCCTAATATAACGCGATATTCTCTCGCGCTTAATATATAGATAGACCATGATCGTCTTTCTTTATTCGCATCTTCACTAATATTATATCCTTCATAATCTACAAATATGGGCTCGCCGTCTAACTCCTCTATCTCTAACTCCTGCGTTGTTTCTTCTATGATTCCGGATTTGTGACTTTGCCCTACCTTAAGATGACCGCCATACATAGCCAGATGTTCATCATAATTATCTTTATTTCTTAGTTGGATAACCAATTTCTCCCTATTAGGAGCAACTAGTACAACATTTGCTGTTTCATGAATATAGCCATATTTTTCAGCTATTTTTCTGTCTATTCTTCCAATGGTCCTAGATTCTTTTCCTACGCCATTTAGCACATGCACTTCTTCTCCTTTAAACTTTACTTTACCATCCCTTAAATCTGTTAATACTTGTTCGGCTTTATCTTCTGCGCCCGACTTATTTCCTAGCGCTTCCTCTATCTGGATTATTTCTCTACGTATCCTAACTCCATCTTTAAGCTGTATCGTAGGTTCGTCTAAATTCAATAAATCAAGCTCTTCTTGAGTTAAATGATGGCCAATTTCAACATGGCTAGAAGTAAACATACCAACGGGCGAGCTGGAGCAGATATCAACAGATTGCTGCCCATGCATGCTGATGAGGGCATCTCGAAAGCCAACTGGAGAAGACGAGTATTCCGCCTTTTCTAACTTTGCCCTACGCATCGCAGCAACCCTTTCGTATATTTCGATATACTCCAAAGCTGATCTTCTCCAGGAATTATCAATGCGCATATTCCATTCTATGGCCCGATTCCATTCTGCCGGATTATCTTTTCTTAAATCCAACGCTCTCTGTAAAGCCATAAATAATCTCTCGGCGCTAGTATTAAAATCATCAACCATATCAAACATAAAGCCAAATCCTTTTTGAGAGTTGGTATTCATAATTTGCAGATTCTCCTCTACGCTATCTGCTAATCCGCCAGTGTTATTTACTACGGGAATCGCGCCATATCTAAAAGCAGCTAATTGAGGAGTGCCCATCGGTTCATACCTGGAGGAAACAAATACGATATCCACTGCTGCAAATAAAAGTCTGCTCAAACTTTCATCATAATCTTCATCAGAAACCACGTAAACTACCACCCTATCAGGAGAGACATATTGCAATGACTGCACATGAGAAATTAATCCTTTGTCGATACCTGAACCGTATATGACAACTCGCGCCTTTGGATTATTTATTAAAATGTTTTCAAGCGCGCTCCGCGCTACATCTAATCCTTTCTGAAACGCTACTCTTCCTATATATGCAATCAACGGAGCATCGTGATCAAGCGGCTGGGTAAAACTTTCGAATCCCTCTCTGCGTAGTCTTTCTTTTAAGGCTATCTTATTTGCCAAGCTCGCCTGATGAACATTTGTCACATTGTACTTGAATGGTACACCTGGGTCTGTCTCTGGGTTAAAATCATCATAATTTATACCATTACGGATACCAAAGAGAAGATCACTTCTACTTCTCAACACTCCATCTAAACGGAACCCGTTGTGCGGCGTTTGTATTTCTTTAGCGTAGGTTGGCGATACCGTACCTAATGCGTCGGCATAAACAAGTCCTGCCTTCATTAAATTGAGACCATCGTAAAATTCTAACTTGTGCATCTTAAATTCTTCCCAATCAAGACCCATGCTCTCTAATAAATACTTGTCAGAGATTCCCTGGATACCTAAATTATGGATTACAAAGAATGTAGCGAGCATGCGCAATGTATCCCTAAATTTATAATGAGGATGCGCGTCACGAAAAGCAGCTGCCAACCCAGTCTGCCAATCATTCAGGTGAAGAATGTCTGTGGCTGGCTGGAAGCGGTCGGTGACTTCTAGAATAGCCTTGCTGAAGAACTCTGCCTGATGACGTGATAGTTTATGCAAGAAAAACGGTATTTCATGTTCAGGTATCTGACGGCCTATGCGAGAAATAATCTCATCTCTGAACATATTATAATCCTCAGGATCATCTCCTAAATACATCTTCTTAGTGTATAACGGATTTGTCACAAAATTGAGCTTAACCCCCGCCACCTCTAAATGCTGAGTTACCACCTGTTCCGGAATTCCGCCCACTGTCAAAGATAATCTGGCATCTAAAGTTCGAGGGGTATGACTACGCCAATTAATTCCATCATATCCCATTGTTATTACTGAAACATCTTGGCCAAGTTTTACTAATTCTTTGCTGAGCCCATCCCCATAATAAGCTAAACCTCCTGACTCTGAAAAAGGAGCTATCTCTGGTACAGCTATAGTAATTTTTAGAGGACGTTTTTCAATCTGCCCTAGAGGTGAAGAGGCCTGTTTTTCTTTAATACCCTTCTCAACCCTTAGGTATATCCTTCTTGCGTTCGATAAGAAATTAGGCTTAAAATAAAGATCTGCTTCCTCAAAGCCCGGGATGCTTAACTTAACTGCTTCCCAGAGAATGCCTGATATTACGAATATGGGGATATTTGGATTTACGGCTTTTATGTCTTTAATAAGATCAACTGTGCATATGCCTTCTCCTATATGCAGATTAAGGATAGCGGCGGTAAAATCCTGCGGTGATTTTAAGAATTCACTTTTGGCCTGGGCATTATCTTCGACTTGAACAATCTCTAATTCAATATCATCTCGTTCTGCAAACCTATTTAATCCTTCTGCAGTGAGCTCTCTGACATCCTTGTCATCATCAGCAATGAGATATTTTCGCGTTGCTTTGGGGAATACGGATTTAACCTGCACCTTCCCCTGAGGATCTCTTATCTTATTAAAGACCTTGGTATTAGGTTGGCGTTTGTAGTGTTCGAGGAGACTATCCACATTAAGGCTAATACCCTCTGCGTTATGCGTCTCAAAGACATATATTACTACCCCTGGCATAACCTCCAATTGCCAGCTGCCCTCTTCATCAATCACCCCGCCGCCTGCCCTCACCAGATTAGCTTCAATCTCCCGGCTATATTCGCTGACTACCACAATCTCGGTAAAATCTAAAACGCCTTTACCATAGCCGGATATATTCTTATAGGGATTATAAACCAAGACGCTGCGCTTGCCCTCTCTATAATGGGACTGAAGGCTATAGAGCACAATAATCTGATTTACAAAACGCTCTAGCCTTAACTGTCTGGGAAGCTGTTTAGAAAAGCTATGCGGCTTATGGATACCAACAATCATAAGAATAAATTTATCAGGAATGGGTAAATAAGGATAGCTATCCCTAAGAGTCATTCTGATTGCCTCAATTAATCCACTCTCTTCAGAAGGAACTTCCGGATTAGTGATCCCCTTTGAGATAGGCAAAGTCGCTTCTTTAACACTTATAATATCTACGGTGTTCCGGTTAATGATATCGTATCTAACCTTAGCGACAGAACCGGTTCTTAGGTAATACAGGAGGTCCTCGAGGCTAACCTTAGGGCTGATGTAGATACCTCTGACCTCCTCCAGTGACTCTTGTGACTGGGCATGTTCTAAGCGTAAGAGTAAGCCGGCCAGTCGTAAGCGATAGACGATTGACAGGGCGTTTAATAAATTCTGGGTATGGCGGATATTGCCAGAATTAAATAATTCGATACCTGCTGTCTTCAGTAATTCAGTGAACGGCTGCAACTGCTGGGTTTTCCTGTGCAAGAGATTAGATAATTTCAAGACACGGCTGTTCTTTTCGGTAATTCGGGCTAAGCCCAGATTAAGATCATTTGCTTCATTAGAGTGGGCGAGTTTGGATCTAAGGTCCCTGGCCCTTCCGCACTGCCAGCCTAAGTTAAGCACCCTACCCTGGCTATCGCCATCAAAATATTCGGCTAAGGTCCATTTAGTAGCTGATACTCTTTCATGTTTGGCCAGGCCTAAATCAATATCCATAGCATGCGCAACATGAAATGATCCGTCTCTAGTTAAGGCGATGCTCTGCAGCTGGTTACCTTTAAAGGTAATGCCTCTATCCGAGTAGTAACGGTAGAGGTAATCGCCTGTACCTGTGCCTTTAAACCCGCCGATAATATCAGATTCACTGAATACACTGCCATCAGGAATATAGGTATTGGCGTTGAGGGTGGTATCTATCTCTAAGTAGGTATCTTCAATGGTGATATCCTTGCCAAAAACAACCCTGCCTCCACCTTTGACAATAACCGTAGAATTGCCATCGATACGTATTGGTCCAGTGAACTCGAGATTTCCTCGCAAGACCGCCTCTTCGTGGATATTATAGAGATCGTTAGGCACAAGTTGGTTAAATAGACTCAAATATAATGCCCGAATCAAGGGATCTTGATCTGATACTCCGGCATCTAAAACAAGCTTAGTCTCTTTAGGATTACCCACATCATTCCATAACGGCACATCTACGCAGACTAGCGCGCCGCCTGAGGCTGCTTTGACCTTCTGGGCTTTATCGTAAAGAGCCATCCATTCGTCTTCGGTATAGGCCTCAGCGCCTTTGGCTCGCTGCTTACGTTCAGGACCTATGCCCTGCCATAAAGAATTCCATACCTCTCTTTCTTCGGTCATAGGAGTAAGCAGGTGGGTTGACCAGTCAAATGGCTCTTTCTTACGTGCCTCTTCAGTGGTAACCTTCTGCCAGATATCTAAATACTCCTGGTAAAGCACTTCTGCCACAGGCCGGGAGAACAAGAAGTAGAAGCTATTTAAGAAGCTGTGGGATCGATCACCGGTAAACAGCTCTTCAATCACCTGCCTAAACCGAGGATTGGCTTTAAGGCGTTGCTGCGTTTTATGATAATAGGTATCCCATTCATAGTCATTTACCCCGTCAATAGCGCCCTTCTTCTCATATAACTCTTTCCAGGCCTCCATCTGTACTACTGCAGGTATCACCAAATAGGTCAAAGGGTTATTGCGGTAATTTTTCCTTAACTCTCGGAGGCTTACCCCTAAGGCCCCAGCCAGCTTGGAGAAATAATCTTCCATGGTAGCGTAGCCTGCTTCTTCAATAGCATTGGTTAGAACATTCTGATGCATTGTAAAAAGCGGAGCTTTCTCCCTAAAGGCCTTGACAGTATAATCGGCTTGGGCTGAGTTCCTGGACATCTGGCCAAAAGCGGGGCCGGATCTCTGGATAGTCTGCAAGCTACTTCCTAATACCTTCCATTTTAAGGCATAGAGATAAAAGCCAAAGTTAGGGTTGTAGACATCAGCGATATGGGCAGTAGGAATCAACAAATTATCCGCAGGGGCGACAAAGAACCATTCGCCGTACATTTGTTTCTTAAGCAGGCCGGCAATCAGGCCTTTTACCTGTTCAATATTCTGTTCGCTCAAGGTCCTGCCGTAGAGATACACCTCGCCTTTGATATTGCCGCTGGATATGGTTAAGAAGACGTCGCGGGAACCTACCCCGGCATTAAGCGCTAAGATATGCACGATGATTTTCTTCTCAGCCTTGGCCTGCTCGTCTCTTGAGATTTTGGCTAGGCCGGTTTGCGGGTTAAGATAAACATCCAAGAGGTGGTATGCGCCTGAGCCTGAACCCTGGTCTTTAGCCTCAGGGAGGATATAGACACCTTTAAACCTGCCTTTAGCAAACATGGGGGATTTTTTGTTCTGGTAGTCATGTTCAATCTCAAGCCGTACATCCTCTCCTACCTTCTCTAAGATGGTCATAGCTGTATCAACTTCAATTGAGCCTTTTTCAATAGCTTGGGTGATATCTTCGTTCATGGTCTTAAGCATAGGGAAGGCATCCAGAAGCTCTGTTGCTTCAGGCCGCCCTAATACAGTGTAAATCTGGATGAGCTCTTTGTGTAAAGCGGAGTCTAGGGTCTGGCTGTACTGATAGATTAATAGCCCCAGGACATGGGAATGCACCTCTAGAATAATCTCTTGCGCTTCCTTATCGTGCTCTGCCTGGGAAGTAAATTGATTATGGATATGTCTGGCCTCATGGGCAAAAACTTTAGCAATAGTTGAAATAGGCGCATTGTGTAAGATAAGGTAGTCAATTAAATAGCGTGGAGTGAGGACATATTGGTTGCCTTTGTATTCAAACGTAGTGGCTAAAACAAACTTATCTGCGGATACATACCAGATATAGTAAGGAGGAGAGTTGTTTCTGATGTCTGAATCAGGTAGGATGAATGAGAAGTCGGTGTCCAAGATGAGCTGGGCAGATCCGGTATCCTGATTATCCATAAGATAATCATAGGAGTCTTGGATAGCCTTACGCATAGTATCGTCAGGCTCTTCTACTCTTCCTTGATTAAAGGCTAAATCTATAGCCTCTTTTATGGGAGCCTCGTCTTTGGGGGTGAGCCCGCGGGAGAGGCTGAAGGTAATGGGGGAGGAGGAGACCTCCCGGAGAAAATGTTCAAATTCTAGTCCCAGGTCCTCAATGGAGTTAACTTTTTTTGATGGAAATCCCGATGCTATCCCTTCATTAAATAATTGTCGATTGCCGCCTGTTGCTGGTTTATCGAATACATATTCAAGCGGTACATATTGCCAATCAATAGCATACACTTTTCTCCCCTGCAAGAAAGCCCTCTTGGCACAATCAATAGTTCCACTATTCTTTTTGCATTCAATAGCGACAACTATATCCGATAAAGCGCTAATTATCCTATCCCTCGCCATTATTCTCTCTTCCCCAGGAGAAGTAGCCTTTTCCCCATGTTCTGAAACCAAACAACCGCCATAATCAAGTATTCCTTTATCTATATATAACATTGGAGGATAAAAATACGTGAGTTCAGGATATTGTAAAATGTCAGCAACCACCCCCATAGTCTTCCCTCTTACATCAAGTGCACCCAAATGCGCTGCCAAGTCAATCCCTACAACATGACCGCTCACCACAACCCAACCATTTCTAGCTGCAACTTGGGCTAGAGCCTCTGAAACCCTAAAACCATTCATACTGGGTGAAGTTGTGCCAATAAAAGATAGAATCGAAGGGGCATTGATGATATCTTTGTTGCCTAAGCAGTATAAAGTTGGAGGCAGAAGTAAATCTTCTTGGCTGTAATGAATACTTCCTTGTCCAGGATTATATTTATTGCGCCTAGTTACTCTTTCACGCAATCCTCGGTTCTCCTTAACAAAGCTTATAGCACTCCTGAACCGGTCAATCTCTTCAGTTGAAACAGCCTGCGGCTCCAAGAAACCAGAGTAGGGAAAAGAAAACTTCAGAACTGAGATAGCTTCTTTAACATCTCCTCTAATCTTACCAAAAGCATCTATTGCTCTAACGATAAGTTTCGCTAAATCTATTCTTGCTTTGGTCGAAACCTCAACCGCTAATACAGATTCTAATAGGCCTTCGGGATTAATAAATATTGCCTTAAGTATTTTTACTACATCTTCCTTGGCTCCTAGTTCTTCATTCCAAGCCCAGAGAGTAATATTTGTGCTAACTAAACCATGTGCTTTTTTGCGGACATCATCCTGTGCTAACGCGCGCTTCAAACTAACTTCCGCTGCTTTTATTATTGACTCATTGTAGAGCGATTGACGGGAAAGGCGGTCGTCTGACTTTCCATATATGAGAATTCCTCTTTGCCAAACATATCCAAAATAAAGTTCGTCATTAGGCCGGCCGCTTACCCAGATATCACATTTCAACTCACAGCCATCATCGAACTGTGCAATAATATCCTCATCAAGAAAGGCATCTTCTCGTTCACCTTCAATTATTATTTGTATATCTAAATCACTTACTACTGGATATCTAAAATAACTACCAATTACATAAATTGAACTAACCTTAAGCTCTCTTTTAGCCAAATTTTCTACCAAATAATCAATAAATGGCCTGCCTGAAACCGTAGCTTTTATTAAATTGTTGAATCTCCCAACAATTAAGCTTTCTTTACCTATAACCTTTAAAACTTGATAAAAATAACTATTGTCTAATTGTCCTAACACTTCAGGGGTAAGGCCGCGGGAGAGGGGTGAAGATATACTATTTATTTTCTCTAACATTTTCCCTATTTCTAGTTTCAATGTGCCGTTGACTATCCTAAAAGAAATCCCAAATAAATCAGTCCAATTGTTTCTATCCAAATAGCTCTCAATTTCATCTAACTGCATATCTATTGGAATATTGTTTACAATGATATCTCTGATTCTTTGTCCCAGTTTTTCCATTACTGGCAAAGGTAATAACCAAATATCTCTATCTGAAGTCACGCGAGTTATAGGCTGCCTGTTGCGCCTTATAGACAACTCGGAAATCTCGGCAAATAATTTCAACAATTTCACTACAGCATCGATATCCCCTGTTTTTGAGATAGTACGTAATATTTTACAGACGCCGAGAATGTCTACAATCGTCTTACTCATATTGTGTGCAAAGATCGGCTGCTCGCTAATAGGAACAATTCTATTAACAGAAGCAACAAGAGCAGTAGTTTCTTGCTCGGTAGCAGGAAAATCTAAATCTTTTCTGATAAGTTGGGGTAATCTATATTTCCAGTGGTCCATATCGGAATCTTTTAGTCTTATATATTCGGTATCGTCGTATTTTAGAAATTCCTGCAAATAGCAAAGTGGTAAATCGCTTCCTCCTTTAGGGTCATAACCCACCGCATCAAGAGAATTAATAATAACTAAAGAAGACAAGAATGATTTCTGTTTTTGATCCGGAATATTCTCAATGCGAGATAATATGAAAGCGGGGGTAGTCTCTCCTGCATAAACCACACAACCTATAATTACATGGCCGCTTATTAACTCCGTAACGCTTCTTACAAAATCTACGGAATAATTCATTTTTGTAAGTATGCGCTGGGTATATTCTGCCCCATATTTTGGATGCTCGACGATGCTTGTGGTAAAGCCAAGGTCGTGATTGAGCACAGCTATAAACAACGCTCTTTTTTCGATATCACTCAGATGAGAATAAATACTGTAAAGCTCTTTAACGTGTGCTAAATACACCTCTTCCGTAGTAACGCCATCCTGTTTATATTTAGCTTTCAACTCATCCCAGAAATATCTTAGATTGCCTTTGGATAACTTGTGGAGGCCTTCGGTTACTCTCAAGGTGTGGTTTAATTTTGCATCACTAAGCAACGCTAGCTCCGGAAAAGCCTTCACAACCATTGTTTTTACGTCGTTAGTAAAAGGTGTTTCAGAAGACAAATTCATCAACATATCCAACAATTGTTCTAAAACTATCCTTTGATCTCTGCTCCGTACATCAATAAGCACATCGAGCAACTCTGCATTATTGGACATGGTTTCTTCAGACCATGCATCATAATTTAACTCTTGTGACCTCTTCCTTAGGCCGTCATCATACATATCCTCTATGCGATAATGAACAACTTCATCTAAGATAAATTTGCTTAAGTCATTATCAACCATCAGCTCTAACTCAGAGTCCAATTCCCTAAAAGAGGCTGAGTGTACGGCGTTAGCGATAGCTGCTATCTGTTTCCTATTTTGTAAGCCAAATTCATCAATGGCTTCTTGTACAACCCAACGCAAATTGCCCCACCTTAATTCTTTTGCTACAACTCTTTTCCGCGCCGTCCCTTGATGAGCGGTAAAAGGATTCATTGTCCCCACGAGCATCTTAACAAAATCTTGTTCATCCATATCGTCTAAATTCCGGCCACCTAAAAGGCCACACAAGGCTTTTTTACTTATTCCAGCTCTGATTAAAACCACTCTTCTCGGAATCAGGCGCCGCAATAAAAGCTGTTTTGACTTTGCAGCAAGATATGTCATAGCATAGAGCAGCTCTCTACAGGCCATATCTTGCGGGTCAATTTCTTTGGCGCGCAATAACCAATCATAAAATGCCCTCCCCTGTAAAGTCTTTATTAAACTTTCCCCCTCAGACATAAAATCAGCGTTAAACCTGGGGTTCTTTATCATCTCATTAAATGACCACATAAGGCCTGTTGTGCCCCATCGTTTCAAAACGTGTCTGCGTTCAATATCGAATTCTTCCCCTTCTATAACCTGATAACCTATTTCCCTGAAGAATCTCAGTAAGGGAACGTTTAGCCACGGAGAAACTCCACCCCTCACTCCGCCTTTTAATAACACCGTAGCGATTGTTCCTCCCGGATGCTTAACTCTATCTCTTTGTAAGAGGCCTTTCATATTACGCACTCTTTGTATATGCGCTTCATGATTACCAAAGGATCCTTCCAGAATAAATACCTTGGTAATGCTTTCTCCATCACGTGATTTTATACACACGATATACGGATTATACTCATTATCCTTTGCTAATCTTATGGCATAGATTCGGCTCTTAAATAAATACTCGCCGTATATTAAATTATGCGCTGCGGAAATTGCATACGCCCTCCTTCTATTTAAAAGATCGAGCATCATTTTTACCCCTTCGGTTCTTGATGACCTATCGATATTATTCTGGACATCGCTTAAAATGTCTTCAATCGCCTCTGAAAAATTAGGCGCAAATGTCTCTCTTATGGCGTATAGTGGCACACCGGATAATAACGTAGCTAATATTAATATTATATCTTCACCAAATGCACCCAATAATTGAGCAATGGCTGCCTTTTCAAATACAGGGTTCTGTCGGCTCGCATATTTCTCTGCCAAAATATAAGCCTTGCGCACCAAATCTTCTTTATCTTCTCCCAAAGTTTCGATTTTATCAGCTATCCTCATAATCCTCTTGGTTTCATAATCAACATCCTGATACGATAACACCTTGTTCATGGAAATTGCCTTACCCTCACTTAATTGCGTTATCTCAATATGATCTGCTTCTTCCGTATCAAATAACAGTATTCCGTTTTCATTAAGGAAACTAATTAGATTATTCCTTAGTAAAGTCAATGCTTCTGGGTTAGCACCATATTGAACAGCCATCCTTGAGGAAATAACGACATCGTATTTTTCTTGAGGCATAAATTCTGTAGAAATTATGCCTCTTTTTGAATCGCCAATATCAACCTTAATTAATCGTATACGGTGCTCTTCATCATCGTAAATCACCCCATCTTTGTGAAATACAATACCTCTTTTTCTCTCCTGATACAGGCCATCTTTATTAAAAACATGCAACCATTCAGGAAAGTTAATGTCATCCGCGTGTATCTCTATCTCAATCCCAGGAACAATGCTATGCAGTATTTTTCTTAAGAATATTAGCGGAGAATAATCGCTACGCAGTTTTTCTGCGCTACCACTAAATAATATTTTTATATGTTTTCGCTCTGCAGGTATCAAGCTATTGTCATCTAAATTGTCAAGCGGCAGGACCGCTAATTCCGAATCACCAAACCAAGGATGATGCTTAATGGTAAAATTATCTTTAAACAACTCGGAATACTCGCTAATAATATCTCTATCCCATAATGATCTTGCCAATAACCAGTTAGCTAATACAACAAATATTGGTGTCTGTCTATTGCGATAAGAGTCTTGAATCTGATTTACCAATACAAAACTAATAAATTCCTGCCGTAATTCTTGATCGTTGTATATGCCCCGCAATATAAGTTGGGCGCGCGCTTTATTTCTACTGATCTCATAAGGCACCCTATCAATCATATTATCTTCGCCTGCAAACTGTAATGCCAAATCTTCAATCTGTTTGGGTATACCCCTGGAATACTCTTGCGTTCGATGCAACATTTCTTCTTTAAGATTTTTTAGATAATTCAAATAGTCATCAAATCCGGCAAAACCAAGACGATATGTAGTAGCAGCTTTCTCAACCGGCTGATCAAATCCTCTCTCCCCAGCGTATCTATCTATGCCTGCAAAGTACTCTTCAAGTCTATCCCTATTAGCAACCACGAGATCTATTTTATGCGATGGGACAACTTCAACCTCGGATTCTGTTCTATGGCTATCTGTTTCTGCTACTCTTCTTAAAGGTCTTTCAACTTTCCAAATTTGACCTCCCACTGCTTTTATAGCATCCACCTCTGTTTCCAATCTCAAATCTCCTATCACCCATCTATTGGTAAAAGTAATCGCTTCGGATCCAGCGGGACGATAGTTCAAGATGCAATCCATGGTATAATCAATATAGCCTTTAGAACCAATATCATTTATGAGATCGAATAAAGTGTTTAATATAACTCTGCTTTCTGCAGTTTTAACATCAAACATCTCATGATAAGTCAATCCATACGCATACATAGCAATCTGTTTTGGCTTGGCAAAGAAATCCCACTGCTTGAATCCATATTTTGTAGCTAATACCCTTGCCAATGTGCTTTTGCCGCTCTCGCGTTGACCTAATATTCCAACCAACACAAGCTTTTGCTTCTTAACAGGCTCTGAACTGATTGCTAAGAACCGACTAATTGATTTAGTAATGTAAGGCGTAAATAAATCGCATAACCCTCTCTCTAACTCAATCCTGTTTGCTATTTTTGTGCCGATAGTTAAGAGACCTCTTTCAACAAAATTATCTACGGCTGCGTATATACGATTAACTTCACTTAAGAAATAAATATTGGCTGAATTTTGTGTATTATGATTTAGTCTGTCTATTTGCGCCACAACCATTTTAAATAGCGCGTTTGATTGGTCTATTGCCCTTACTGTTATAAGAATGTGTAAAGCCAAGCTTACTTTACCTAATGCTAAAATCTTCAGTACCAAGGCAGCTAACATTATTGTTTTAAAAGAAAAGGATAGCTGCGGGAGAGATAAACTTTGAGGCCTAGACAACAATTGCTCTATCATAGAATGGATTCTTGACTTAGGACTATGAATCATTAAATAAGACAACCTATCAACTTCCTTGTCTATATCCTCGATGAAGATGAAGTAAGCAACTGCCTCTAAAATATCCTTCACCTCTCTTTCATGCTCTTCCTGAGAGGTAAACTTGCTATGGATATGCTTGGCTTCGTGAGCAAAGATTCTGGATAGTAGTTCTATAGCGTTTTTACTGAAAAGAAGCTCAGCTAAATTATAAGATATGAGTGCAAGTTTTCTACCTTGATATTCATAGGAGGTAGCAAGGAGGAATTTATTTTCGGATTGATACCAAAGATAATACGGGGGTGAGTTATTTCTAATCTCTGAATCAGGCAACATAAACCCAAATTCTGAATTTTCAAGCAAAATAGATAATTCGTGCTGACCTCGACCCTTTAAATCCTGAATTGCTTGAACAAAAATAGCCCTTGTTTTAGAATCAGGATCTTTTACCCTTCCCTGGATGAAGGCTAAATCTATAGTCTCTTTTATAGGAGCATCATCTTCAGGGGTGAGGCCGCGGGATAGAGGTGAACTAGTATTATCTTTCTTCCTCAGGTGAGACGGGTTATTTTTCTCAGTGCTGATGATATCAATGGTCTGCCGGTCGATGATACGGTATCCTACGTAGCTGTTAGAGTTGGTTCTTAGGTAGTACTTCAAGGCTTCAAGGGTGACTTTGGGACTGATGTAGATGCCTCTGAATTCCTCCAGTGCCTCTTGTAACTGGGAATGTTCTAAACGTAAGAGCAATCCGGCCAGGCGTAAGCGATATAACAATGGCAGGGCATTTAACAGTTCTTGCGTATGGCAGGTTCCGGTAGAATCATAAACATTAATCTCTGCTTCTTTTAAAACCTCGGTGAACAGACGTAACTGTTCGGTTTTCCTGTGTAAGAGGTTGGCTAGATTCAAGACGCGGCTACTTCTTGAGGTAACCCTGGCTAACCCTAAGTAGAGGTCATCTTCCTGCTTAAACATGGTGAGTTTAGATTTTAAGTCCCTGGCCCTTCCGCGCTGCCAGCCTAAGTTAAGCACCCTGCCTTGAGCATCACCATCAAAATATTCGGCAAAGGTCCATTCGCCTCCAGAGACTTGCTTGTGTTTAGCAATGCCCAAATCAACATCTACGGCATGTGCGATATTAAACTGTCCTGTTCTAGTTAAGGCAGTACTCTGTAGTTGGTTCCCCTTGAAGGTAAGGCCTGCATCTGAATAATAACGGTAGAAGTAATCTCCTGTGTCAGTGCCTTTAAATTCACCGGCAATATTAGATTCACTGAACACGCTTGAATCAGGGATAAAAACATCGCCTCTAGTGGCATCGATTTCTAGGTAGCTATTCTCAATGGAGATATTCTTACCGAAGGTAACTTTATTTATTCCTTTGACAATAACAGTGGAATTACCGTCAATACGTGCGGGTCCGCTAAACTCAATATTACCTACTAAGACTGCCTCTTCATGGATATTTAAGATATCTCTGGGTATGGGCTGGTCAAATAGGCTTAGGTATAATGCCCGCTCAAGATAATTTTCATTTGACACCCCGGTATCCAGGACAATCTTTGTCTCTTTAGGATTGCCCACATCATTCCATAAAGGCACATCCACGCAAATCAAGGAGCCACCAGCAGCCTCAAGCACCCTCTGGGCTTTAGCATAGAGATCCATCCACTTATCTTCGGTGTAGGCCTCAGCGCCCTTGGCTCTTTGTTTACGCTCTGGTCCTATACCTTGCCATAAAGCGCGCCACTTCTCTGCGCTTTCGGTCATGGGGGTAAGCAGATGCGTTGACCAGTCAAAAGGCTCCTTGTCGCGGATCTGTTTAGTAGTAATCATTTGCCAGATATCTAGATACTCAAGATAGAGCGCTTCAGCCACAGGACGGGAGAATAAAAAGTAGAAGCTGTTTAAGAAGCTGTAGTGATAGTCACCGGTAAGCAACTCTTCAATCACCTGCCTAAACCGAGGATTGGCTTTAAGGCTCTGCTGTGCTTTATGATGATAAGTATCCCATTCATAATCGCTTACTCCATCAAGAGCGCCCTTTTGAACATAAAACTCTTTCCAGGCCTCTATCTGTACTACTGCAGGCATTACCAGATAGGACATGGGGTCATTGCGGTAGTTTTGTTTTAACTCTTGTAGGCTTATTCCTAAGGCCTCAGCTAGTTTGAAGAGATAATCATCTATGTCAGCATAGCCTGCCTCTTCAAGGGCATTGGCTAAGACATTCTGATGCATTGCATAGAGTACAGCTTTTTCCCTAAAGGCCTTGACTTTATAATCCGTAGACCTGGACATCTGGCCAAAGGCAGGACCGTAGCGTTTCAAGTTATCCAGGGAGCTGTTTAATACCTTCCATTTTAAGGCATAGAGATAGAAGCCAAAATCAGGGTTGTAGACATCGGCAATGTGTCCAGTAGGAAGCAAGAGGTTATCTGCAGGAGCAACAAAGAACCATTCCCCATACATCTCTTTCTTATGCAGGCCGGCAATCAGGCCTTTTACCTGTTCAATATTCTGCTCACTCAAGGTCCTGCCGTAGAGATACACCTCGCCTTTGATATTGCCGCTGGATATGGTTAAGAAGACGTCGCGGGAACCTACCCCGGCATTAAGCGCTAAGATATGGACAATGAGCTTTTTATCTTTCTTGGCCTGCTCGTGCCTGGAGGCCTTAGCCAGTCCGGTTTGCGGGTTAAGATAAACATCTAAGAGGTGGTATACTCCTGAGCCTGAGCCTGAGTCTTTTACTTCTGGAAGGATATAGACACCCTTAAATCTGCCTTGACTAAACATTGGTGACTTCTTGTTCTGGTAGTCATGTTCTATCTCAAGACGCACATCCTCTCCTACCTTCTCTAATATAGTCATGGCTGTATCAACTTCAATCTCGCCTTTTTCAATGGCCTGGGGAATATCTTTATTCATAACTTTAAGCATGGGGAAGGCATCCAGAAGCTCTTTAGCTTCAGGCCGCCCTAACTGGCTATAGATCTGGCTGAGTTCTTTGTGTAAAGCGGGGTCTAAGGTCTGGCTGTACTGGTAAATTAATAATCCTAGCATGCAAGAACGCACCTCTAGGATAATCTCCTGGGCTTCTGTATCGTGCTCTGCTTGAGAGGTGAACTTATTATGGAAGTGTTTGGCTTCATGAACAAAAATTCTAGCAATAGTAGAAGCAGGCGCATTGTGGTTGCTCAGATAGATAATCAGCTGGTAGGGAATAAGACCGTAAAGGTTACCTTTGTGTTCAATGGTAGAGGCCAAAACAAATTTAGTCTCGGATTGATGCCAAATATAGTAAGGAGGAGAATTATTCCTAATATCTGAATCCGGCAGCATGAATAAGAAGTCAGTATCTAGAATGAGGCTGGCTGCCTCGGCATTCTTGAGCTCTATAAAATAGCCATGAGACTCTGCAATGGCCTTGCGCATGGCGCCATCAGGCTCTTTTACTCTTCCCTGGTTAAAGGCTAAATCTACTGCCTGCCTTATAGGAGCCTCATCTTCGGGTGTGAGGCCACGGGAGAGACCGAAAGTAATGGGGGAAGAAACGGATTTCTTCGTCTTTAGAGAAGAAATTTGCACCCAATCATTTTCATTAGTAACAGGTAAGGCATAAGTAGTATGTAGCTCTATTACTTTTCCTTTACATCCACTCTGAAGAAATTCAATGACATAAATCGGACATCCGCCTGGTCCTGGAGTATGATTAATATTCATTATCTCCCCTCCTACTCCGGACATTGCTTCCTCTAAGCTATAGCCTTTCGCGTAACCGTAACTATCGGGTTTTACTCCTATTGTTTTAAAAGTTGTCAGGATTGTTGTTGTAAAACCTACTAACTCAATTTCAGAAAGTAATAATACTTCTAACGCTTCTATATTTAAGAAAGCCTTTATAATCCTCGGAAGCTGTTCCATTAATTTATCAACTTCAAAACCTTTATCTTTAGCTTTCTTAAACCATTCAGGAATAAGCTTAGCTACCTCCAATGCCTTTCTAAACTCAGCTGGATTAGTTCCAAATTTTACAATCACTTCTTTACCGTAAGATAAAGTCTCATAAGGATTAGACGAGTGTAAATTAACTGCTAAATCTTCTAATGCCTGTAAATTCTGCTTAAACCAATCCAGGTTATTTTGTGAAACTTGAGCTGCTAAAGACACGCCATATTGAATAGTAGAACAAACGGGTATATTATGATCTCGGCTTATTCGTAAAGCTGATTCCACGACCAGTTCCATCGCTTGTCGCTTGCTTGACTCATCGAAATATCTACTGATAGCCTCTTTCGCTGCAGGAGTAGCATATCTAACTAAATGCTCAGTAGTTATCTCTTTTTGTCTTAAAACTTGGATGAGCGGTAAAAACATTGGTGAATCCAACAAAAGAAGATTTTCTTCAACCCTTACATCTCTGGAAATAGAAAGTTGTTGTAATAATTCTCTATTTTCTGGTTTTGCTTCTGGAACCCCTGAGATTTTGATATACGCATCAGCTGCGGCTTTGCGAACAGACAGATCTGAATCGCTTAAATCTATAAAATAACGCTGAAGTTTTAAATCAATAGTTAATGCGCCCAATTTTTCTAAAGCTTGAGCCGCTCTGCGGATTGACGGATCCGAACTCTTTAGGGTCTGAAGATACTGTTCCACCATTTGCTCTCTGGTAACACCTAACCTTTGCAAGGATTTGGCGGCATGGGAACGAACGCTCGAGTTTGAATCTCCCAATCTTTCAAGTAAAGGCCTAACTGCTCGCTTGCCAAACTCACCTAATGCTTCGGCTGCAATCATACGCGTATACTCATTTGAACTTTTCAATCTCCAAATATGAATCCATATCGACAAGAAGAAAAACCAAATAGGAATGAATGTAATAATTGTAACTGTCAATACAACAATTACTGGCTTGGCTGAAATAAAACTACTTAGGCTCTCCGCTGAGTATATTCCACCGGAACATCCAATCAAGAATAATAAAGCATTTAACCCAAGTGCTAAAATCAATGTATTGCTCCGAGCCATAAATTTCTTCAGATTATTTCTTTGAACAACAGGAGAGCTAGCTTGACCGGATGCGCCAGGAGTACGAGGGCCAGTGGTCGAGCTTCTGGCCTTTCCCTTATTCTCCTCTATCTTCTTAACCATCTTAGCTTTTATCCATTTACCTAAATCCCATAAATAAGGAATTACAAAGACAGATTTTAGAATGACCCTTATCCACGGCCAATAATTTGCGCCGTGGATAAAGCCTTTTCTGTTCACAAACGTGCCGAATACATACATACCTGATAAGAAAGCAGTAGAAGCCAAAAGATACGGAAGCAAAATTACCGGGCTAAGCGGCAAGCTTATAAAGAAAGAGGCAAGCCACCCGATAATACCTGCCGCCGCCAGATAAACATTAATATTAGTGCCCTTTTCCGAGAAAAGCCGGAACATCATAACTCTGGTAGCTCGCGTAGTATTACCCCAGCCCTGCAGGGTAGCAGTTTTAACAGTATCAATAAATGAGTAAATCTCGTTAGAGGCAAACCACATTCCCTTTAGAAATATGGGTAGTAAGAAAAGATAGAAAGGCGTGGCAATAAAGAGTTCAAATATGGTAAGCGGTAAAGCCAGCCATACGCTACCTTTAGTCCTTAAATGCCTGATGAAATTATTGCTGTTGATTGCCTCCAGAAGGATATAGCTGGCGAAAACGAAAGTGAACATCGGCTTTAAGAAGGCATATGCGCTGAAAGTAGCAAGATAAGGTAAGAAGACAAGCAGGGCTAAACAGAAAGGCACAATAAAATAATGGAACCATAAGAATAGGTGGCTTAACTTCTTATCAAAGCCAAGAACTGGTTTTGGATCGGCACCAGGCTTTGGTTCTTGATTGTAAAATAACTCATATTGGCCCCTGTCTGACATAAACCTGGAGGTATTATAAGCATAGCGCATTTCAGTATTTACTATTGATTCCGAATGAAGCGATGGCCTGCCCCACTCCCAGATAAACCAGTCAATCTGAGTAGAAGTATATAAAGGCTGGCTTCTTTGCAGCATTAGAAAACTTCCTGAGTCCTCTCCGGGATTGGAATATACAGAGCAACCGGCAGGAAGAAGCGCGCACTCTTTACCGTAACCAGTCAACATATTTCTCCTTGCCCTCTGCACGTCGCCTGTCCAGACCTCCTGAGAAATATTATAAAGCTTGGTAACAGGAAATGCCCAGGTAGTCGCTGCCCAGATCTTCATTGCCGGGCTGATTACCGCGATATGCGCATTCCTGCCATGCAAGCTGGCATAAGATACTCTCCAGGCATTCTGGCCAGGATAGGCCCTGACATGAGCATCATAGTTAACCTGCCTTGCATAACCTAACCAGAAATCACCGGCAATATAAGCGTTCTTATCATAAAACATTGTTTCTTCATAGGTATTGGCAAAAACAGCAAGTACATTCTTCTGTTGGCACTCTGCTACCATTGGCACTGCCTGACCAACTAATAAATCCCAATCCTTTCTTAATTCCGAATGTCTGACTATTAACCCACTGATCTCTGCGATATGCTCCGTTCTCCATGCGGAGAATTCTTTGCACCAGGCAGCTAAACTCTTTACGCCTCTATGCTCGACTCTGTATGATTCCGCAGAAAGCACCAATGTTCCAGCAGTTATCCGGCCAAGATAATCCGTTACCGGAGCTGCATTAAGAATAATTTGCGCTACTTCCCTCGCCTCAGGAGCTGCATCTACATTTGCCGTAAGCCTCTGAAGAGAAACGATTAATCTTCTAAGCGGCTCAATAGAGGTAACCGTCATGCCATCTCTTGCAATATAAATATTCTCATCCCATAATGCGACATCCTCAAATATCTCTCTGAGTTTTATATCTACGAGTTTTTGATAACGCTTATAGTTTTCCGCAAAGTATTGCTCAACACCTGTCCTGCTTTGTTGTGAGGGTAAAGCTGTAAATGCCTCTTCTAATGAATTGTATCTCTTGTTTAATTCTCTTATTGCCCTATGATAAGCGAGATCTCCTGACTGATAACTGGTAAATAAATGATATTCCACAAAATCCAAGGCCATGGACTCAACAACAGCAGCATCAGAAGGACGCATTTCATTAAGCCAGATCACTATGGAATCTGTGATGAGCTTAATGTCCACAGGAGTCAATGTGTTATTCCCACCAAAGAGAATATCAGGTATATCAGACCACTCATTAATATTCTTTAATAATTCGATTTCCGGCTTGTTGCCTATACTGGCTTCTATTCTCCCCATCACATTGTCCCATCCCGGCCTATGCGTCCTTGCCATATATCCCAATAGACAACTCTTCATATCTCTCCAGCTGTGTCTTTGAGTAAATTCCCTAACAGCATCTCTAATAATTTGTTTTTCTTCATCCGTCAAATTAACACAGCTAAGTAATATAATCTCAAAGTCATCGGGATTGACCATACCATTTACTACATCAATATCTGCGTGTTTCTTGTCTCTGACATTTGCAGCATCATTGAGCCCTATTTTATTTTTTAAATCAAATATAACTTCACCCAATAAAGGATAGTTGTCAAATGTTCCTAATAAAGCAGAGTTCTCAAAAGTATGGCTGTATAACTCTTTCCAGGCCTGGACGTGGGTAGAATTTGGTTTTAACGTTGCATAAACATCTGCCGGCGGCTTGACTACACTTAAGGCAAAGAAGGCATTATAGAGTATTTCAAAAGCTTTCTGCTCCTTTGGCCTGATAAATCTTCCGTCTCTTTCTCCCCTTAAAGCAGCAAGCCATAGCTTATACTCTTCATCGGATAACAGGATTGATCTATGTAATCTATTTACAAGGTCTTCAATATACTCGCCTACTGACTCTCCGTTCGGTAAGAGGGGCATATAATTTTCTTCTACCATTTTGAATTCAGCATACCATTTCTTAAAGAAACCCGGCCAGCGCACACCAATAATCCTGTGAGGCGACAGCGACACCAAGCCGATTAAAGACCTGGCTGTGTCGCTCCATAATTCATCATATAATACTGCGTAGCTTCTTACCGTCACTACCACATGATAAACCGAGATGACTGTAGGTATAAAAGATAAAAGAAGCAGAGTAAGCGTAAAGTGGAAACCGATATTGCCGGCAATCGCTACAAAAATTAAAGAAGCTACAAAGATGCTGCTGATTAACCAGAATTTAGCTTTAGCGCCAATATTCGCCTTTGCTACAAAGATACTCAATAAAGGCGTCAATATCAAAGCTAATAAAGAAACAATAAAATATGTCGCATTAATTAAAGCTATTTTGGTGAAGAGATGATGCACCATTAACCCAAAGACATACCATGAAGAAACAAGCATTATGGCAGTCCAGAATACCTTCTCGCGGTTAGAGCTTGCTTTACCAAATAATATAGGAGTAACTAAGGTAGTAGAAGATATCAAACCTGTGCCTAGGGCTAAATACGGTGTAAACAATATTAAGAGTATGCCAAAGGCAAGAGCAATCAGGTCTAATGTAATTACTAACCATTTCCCGGCTTTGCTGAGCCCCCAGAATCTGGCATTAACCAAAGGACTGAAGATCCTATTATACAGGGCTAATATGCCTATTTTTTCTTTGACTGTTTTTTGCCAAACCTTATAGATATGCTGGACATCGCTATCCGATAGATCGCGTGAACGCAACTCTTGCTCATCCGGCCAGGAAACATTCCAGGCGACATAAGAAGTATTGCTCCTGTCTTCCCTGACAATTCCGGCACTCAAGAGCTTATTTAACTGGTCAGCGCTAAACCTGTGCTTAGGAATAAACTTTTTCTCCTTGGTGAGCCTATCTAACCGGGCAGCCTCAGGACAAGAATCTTCTGCTAATTCTAGGGTTATCTCTTTAAGCTCTCTGGCTAAATCCTTTAAAACTATATTTAATTCCTCAAATCCCGCTTTCTCATCAGCTGCTGCAGTGGACTTTTGTATAGGATCATTGGTTCCGGCTGCACCCCTTATCCTTTCAGCCCAGCTATGAATAGTTGTACTAATCCTGTCTTCTATGGTTTGTCTATTAAGAGTTAGTTTTTCAAATAAATCATAGAAATCAAGATCAGACAATAAATCTATCAACCTTATTCCTCTATGTATGTCTCTTTGATCTACGGGAACCCAAGGTTTCTTATTCTTTGCCCTATCCCTGGTATCTGTGATAGTCTTTAATATTTGAACCTGGTGCCTTACCAGAGGAATAAATACTATTACACGGTCAGCAATAAAATCCAGTGCTTCTCTCTTTGCTTCAGCAGGGCTTCTGTTAGAATCAACTATACCTTTTACCTCTCTGGCTACATATAACATAAACGGCCAGAATCCGGATATCTCGCCAAAAGAATGATTATTAGTATGCGTAAGGTTGAGCTGGATAAACTTAAGAATTAAGAGCTCTTTTAAGGTCGTAGGTTCAATAGCTCGGTTTAACGGGTTAGGAACATAAACCAAATCTTGTTCAGCTAAAGTTTTGTTATTTATCCCTTCAAGCATAGAAGGATTAACAAAAACAGCTGCGAACATCTCTGCCACTGCCTCTTCAAAGATTTTATCTACTACTGCCTGGTGAGTTACAACTCCTGCAAATGTCCTTTCAAAAACATGTTCAAATATCGGCCTGACTATCTTTTCTCCAAGGAGGCTTATCACCAATTCTTTAAATAACGCGTTGGCTTCCATTGTGCGGGTCGCCTGCTGAACTTCGGGTGCTGATAATATTCCCCTTCTCAAGATATACTGCAGCACTTTGACCTCAGGAACAAAGAGTAAGTTGTTTAACATATCAAAGTTGCCGTTTCTTATCCCGGCTAACGCCCTTTGCTGGGTCAGATTAACTAGTAAGTGTTTCAAATCCTGCCATATTAACGCGCGGGCCCTATTATTTCCTTGAGTAGATTCGTTGAAAGCAACAGTTAAGTCATTTTCATTGATAAGGCCTCTATTTAAAAGCTCATCGATAACCAAAGCTGGTGCGTATCCGCGCTCGGCAGCATCTGTTATCTGTTCAACAAGAGACCTGTCAGAACTAATCTCCGGCGCCATCATCATCAATTGCGGCCGTACGTTTTCTTCTTTAAATGTGATTTCGCCCTTTTCAACCAGCGGCCAGATTATTCCTATCTCCTCTGACGAAAATCCTGATGCTGACAAATAATTATTTAAAGCTTCTTTCTTTTGGGCGGTAACTTTTAAATGTTCACCTAAAACGAAAACTCCTGATATTTCACGTAATATCAAAAGCTTCTTTACCAATGCGTCGGCATTAACCGGGCTACTACTTGATGTACCCTTAGATATTCGCGAGCTGAGTTCTTTAAGGCTAGCAAAGTTTGCATTCTTATTTGTACGCCACTTCTTAAATAAAAGCCTGCTAAATAAAGCAATGCCGGTTGCAAAGATAGCCAGTAAACTTAATATTATTAACCCCGGAGCTCGCAGTATTCTTCTCTCTAAATCAACAAACGGTTTGCTCTTACCTGCTTCTGTCGGCAATACTTGTTGTAACTCTATTGGCCGACCTTTTTCTCGCATTGTGTTAAAAATAGAGGCTATATCTTCACCATCTTTTATTACCGCACCCCCTGTTAATGCGCCAAGTATACGTCCAGGGGCGGCATTTTTTATTTTATCCGAAAGCGTAATATAGTATACATCGGTGCGGATGAAATCAAATATGAACCCATCCTCTATCACAGACCAAGGCTGGCCGTCCCTATAAATCCTATGAATTTTATCTGCAATAGGAGTAGGCGATTTAATATCTTCCGAAATCAGGAGATAGGAATGTGGCTTGCTATCCTCGCCTTTTTCTTGGCGATAGGATCTTATTTTGAAATTACCATAAAAGGCTTCCCCTGATCTATTAATGACGTCTGCTTTCAAATCATCGTCAATAACTACTATGTAATCGGGAAGCATCTGCAGGTTATAATATACGCGCATAGATCTTTGTCCCAGGAATTGCTGATAATATAACCTGCCGTCTAATTTTAATATTATAGCCGTCAGAGAAGGCTCTCTCTCGTCCTTGCTATCATAAGTTAAATAACCATTCGTATGAAGCCTTAAGTTCTCTGATAAGCCTACGCGTTCCCATTGGCCCTGTCTATTAAAGATGAGGCCTTCTTTGAATTCATAAGTAGCACTGCCTGTTGAAATCGATAAATACAATATACCGAGTTCTTCATAATTTAATCTTTCACCAGGATAGTTAATATACGTTTTGTATTTAGCTTGACCTTCTCCAAAGCCCTTTTCATTGATTCTCGGGAAGATCTCTTCTATCACGATTAACCTGCCCTTATTATTCTTAACCTCTCTTCTTACACTCTGGGTATATTCAAATGCCCTGTTTGTATCCAAATCTCTTAAGTTATTCTTGATATTCGCATAATTAATATCTGCTATTAAACTGGCCTTGCCAAATTTGGTGCTATAAAAAACGTCGCCATTTGCAGCGATACCGGTGTTATTATTGGATAAAGAATAGACGGTTTCATTCTTACCGTTATCATCATAAATCGTAGTAACAGTAATATCCGCCACCTCGTATTTTCCAATGGATTCTCCTTCGCCGATGGCTGCATATTTCTCTCTCTGGGTAAGATAGTAACTGTAAACCGTCATCTCATTGATAAATTGACCATTTTCTATCCTACCAAAGTGGCGCTCTTCAAGTAAGCCGCGGCCATTTTTGTATTCCTGCTTATATCTAATTGCCTCCCGGTCTTTATATCTGATAGTATCTTCAACCTGATATCTTATTCTACCTGCCAGATCAAAAAGCACTGAAATATCCGGATTATTGACATCAACCCTGTCTCCCTGATTGTTCAATAAGCGCGCCTCGCTGATTGCCGGGCCTTGAGCAGTGCCGCTAAGATCAGATATAAACAACTTCATCGCTACCGCTAAACCAATCTTTCCGGGAACGCCGAGGTATAAATTAGGAGATACTGTTTCTATATCGAGCGCGCCATAAGCATTCAATGTACCGTCCCAACGCACTAGCTCTCTGCCACGGTTATCATTACGCAGATGCCAAATCAAGTGCTGTTTATGATTACGGATCTCTACCTTAGTCTGGCCCTTATAATCCACTAATTCCATTCCATCAACAGGCAGAAGCTTAGAGCTCATGAATAATTCGCCCTTATGGTCTTTGGCGTTTTCATCATAGATATAAGTAC
>CAZFPS010000018.1:0-15598 GCA_964520705.1 uncultured Planctomycetia bacterium
AAAGCCCTGCTCTACCAACTGAGCTACATCGGCATATCCATCTATTATATGGTAAACTGAAACTTGATTATAGCAAAGACTATAAATTTATTCAATAAAAAAGGTGCGCTGTAGCTTGTCTGAGCGCTGCGGATGATCTAGGAATAATTACATAATTAAATACATAATTCTTTTGAAACTAGACAAAAAAATAGGCCAGGTTTTAATAACCTGCCCTATTTAGAAAAATCTTATCTTGTTAAGCTTTATCTCCGCTCTCAAGAAACAGATAGGTTGTAATTGCGGTTTGCAGAGCCTCAAAGCTAATCGGCTTAGTAATATAATCTATGGCCCCTAATTCCAGAGCCTTCTTGGCGGTATCGATATCAGTCACACAGGTAACCATTATCACTATCACCTTCTTATCCAGTTCTCTTATTTTACGCAGACACTCCACCCCATCCATATCCGGCATGCGAATATCCAACAATATCAAGTTGGGCTTTTCCTGAGATAGCTTAGCTAAGGCTTCGGCGCCATTATTTGCGCTGAAAGGCGTAAAGTCTTTCTTCTCTAAAAACTGACTAATGCTCTTACATACATCTATTTCATCGTCAACTATCAATATTTTTGCGCTCATACAATCTCCTCTACTAATAAAAATATATCACACTAATTCTTGATTTTCAAGTGGTAAAAATACAGCCGCCTAAATACAAAACTGCGCCTAAACACCCTTTTCCTTTTTTAATTCTTCATAGACTGATTTAAGCCCATCATTTAGGATCAGGATATTTTTCTCAATCATTCGTAGGGCTTCGTTTAAATCGGTTATTCTTAATTTTAATTCATCAGGGGAAAACTTATCTAAATTCTCATCTGCAAACATTTTGTTAGCACCTACAGCGGTAAAGATATTATTGATCTTATTAAATAACGAATGAAATACTTCTCTTAATTTAACTATTTCCATAAATGCGTTCTCCTAACTTTAATTCGCCAAGATTCTAGGAAGAAATATCCAGATACCTATAATAGCTGAGAAGATAGAAGCGATTAACACTGCTGCTGAGGCAACATCTTTGAGCATCTTTACAATGGAATTCTCTTTTGTCCCATGAAACAAATCTACCATATATTCAAAAGCGGTGTTTACCGTCTCCAATGTCAAAACAAAAGCAATGCATATTAAAACAATCAAGAATTCCATCTTTGCTAAACCAAACACAAAAGAACAAATCACAACAATAGATGCGATAGCTAAATGGATAATCATATTGCGTTCATTACGGCAAGCGTAATAGATCCCTCTTAAGGCGTGTAAAAAACTTATGACTAGTTTACGTCTGTGCATTTATCCTCTTCCTCGCTAGGTTATCTCTAGCATCTTATCGATCGCCTTTTTTGCGCGTTTTCTTATATCGTCAGAGATTCTGACTTCTTCCTTTAGCTCCTCAAGGGCCCAGAGCACCTTCTCTTGAGTATTCCTCTTCATATTCAGGCAAACCGCTAACTCTGTGGCCGGATAAAACTTCTTATCCGGATTATCTTGAGAGAGCCGATATACAATTCCAACTTCTGTTCCAATTATAAACTCTTTATCCGATGACGCCTTTGCATGCTTACACATCTTTCCAGTGGAAAGAGCCTCATCGGCCAAGGCGATAACTTCCGGAGTGCATTCAGGATGAACCATCACCTTTGCCTCGGGATGCTTTCTTACAGCCTTTATGATATCCTCTGGTAATATTTTGACGTGCGTAGGACAATAGCCATCCCAGGAAATAAGAAAACGGCCTGTATTTTTAGATACGTAATCCGCAAGATATTTATCGGGTACAAAAATTATCTCTTCTGTATCTTTAAGTTTATTGACCACTGCGACCGCATTCGTGGATGTACAACAAATATCCAGCTCTGCTTTAACCTCTGCGGAAGTATTTACATAGCCTACAACCACAGCTTTAGGATGGCGCGCCTTCAGTTCTCTTAAGTCTTCAGCTGTAATCATATTAGCCATGGGACAACCTGATTTGGCATCCGGCATAATCACCATCTTCTCCGGACATAAAATAGAAGCGGTCTCGGCCATAAAGTGCACGCCGCAAAATACAATTACCTTGGCATCGCTCTTTGCGGCAATACGGCTTAGCTCTAGAGAGTCACCCCGGAAATCAGCGATATCCTGCACTTCAGGCAGTTGATAGTTATGCACGAGAATTATGGCGTTGCGTTCTTTCTTTAGCTTATTTATTTTCTCTGGTAAATTAGACATTTTTAATGAGCGCACAATTTACGAACACTTCCTGCCGGCCGGCAGGCGTTACGTAAATTGTCTGCGCGAATTAATCCTTGACATATACTTAAATAACGAAAATTTAGGTAAATGTCAAGGGTCAAATTTGGACTTACAACTTATGGAGCGAAGCGACATAAGTTGTTCCTCATTTAACTTTTTCTATTATCGCTCCACCTAAAACTGTATCATTCTTATAAAAAACCACGGATTGGCCAGGAGTAATGGCCCACTGTGGCTTGCTAAATTTTACTCGAAGCCTGTCTTTCTGAAAAGGCCTGATTACGGCCTTTGCCTCAGGGTGATTATAACGAATCTTTGCCTTGACCTCAAGTCTTTTCGGAAGAGATTTTCCGGATAACAAATGTAATTCCTCTGCCTGAAGTTTGGCTCCATAGACATCTTTTTTCTCACCCACAAATAAAGTATTGGTCTTTCTATCTATCTTTAAAACATAAAGTGGACACTTATAAGCTACTCCTAGTCCCTGGCGCTGGCCAACGGTATAAAAAACAATGCCTTTGTGCTGACCCAACAAATGACCTTTTAAATCTTTTATTGGACCGGGCTTTATCTTATCTTTTCCTAATCTTTTTATAAAAAAATCTTTGTAGTCTCTTTGAGGGATAAAGCAGACATCCTGGCTTCCGGGCTTATCTGCTACACGAAGCTTATTCTTTCTGGCGATTTCTCTCGCCTCTTGCTTAGTGTAATTGCCTAGAGGAAACAAAACAAAATCCATTAGCTCACGAGGCATGCGAAATAAGAAATAGGACTGGTCTTTTTGTCTATCTTTTGCTCTTTTTAAAAACGTTCTTCCTATTTTATCATGAGCAATTCTAGCGTAGTGTCCAGTCGCCAAATAATCACAATTAAGCTCTTTGGCCTTCTTTACCAAATAATCAAATTTAAGATATTGATTGCAGCGGATACAAGGATTGGGCGTGCGACCGCTAAGATACTCTTTGGTAAAATCTTCTATTACTTTTTCCTTTAATTGTTTTCCCAAAGAAAGCACATAGTGAGAAATCCTTAATTGTTCAGCTACGCGTCGCGCATCCTCTATCCCAGACTCGCTACAGCAACTCGGACGTCTCCCCTTTGCGTCCGGTAAACCAAAACACATGGTCACGCCCACAACTTCGTAGCCTTTATTTTTCAAAAGAAAAGCCGCGACCGAAGAATCAACTCCGCCGCTCATGGCGACCAGTACTCTTTTTTTACTTTTCTGTGACGTCTTTGATAGCTTCATAAGTTATATCTAATAAGCTTCCTAATTCTCTTTTTGTTATGCTTAACGGCGGCATGAGCACTATGCAATTACCCAATGGCCTCAATATCAGCCCCTGCCTTCTTGTATGCTGGATAACCTGGATGCCTATTTTATCCTGCCAGGGGTATGTTTGTCTTGTCTTTTTATTCTTTACCAATTCAATACCGACCATAAAACCTTTTTGTCTTATATCGCCAACATGCGATAAATTCTCAAAATCCTTTAGCCTTTGTTTAAGAAACTTTATTTTGGGCTGCAACTTACTTAATGTCTTCTCTCTTCTAAACACATCTAACGAGGCTAAGGCAGCACTACAAGCTAAAGGATTACCGGTATAGGAGTGGCCGTGGAAAAAAGTCTTTCTGTCCGAATAGTCAGCCAAGAATGCATTATAGATCTCTTCTTTTACCAAAGTTGCTGCCAGAGGTAAATAGCCAGCGCTTAATCCTTTGGATAAACAGATAATATCGGGAGTTATTTTCTCGTGCTCACAGGCAAACATCTTTCCGGTCCTGCCAAAGCCGACCGCTACCTCATCTGCTATTAACAGAATTTTGTATTTATTACACAACTTGCGCATGCGCGCTAAAATTCCCTTTGGCCAGACAATCATACCGCCCGCACCTTGAACGATTGGCTCGATAACCAAAGCCGCAATCTTTTTATTCTCTTTTTTGAGGTTTTTTTCTAATGTCTCTAAACAAGCAAGGCGACAATCAGGATAAATCTTCTTTTTCGGACAGCGATAACAATATGGAGAATCGACTTTAAAAGAATTAAACAGCAGTGGATGAAATATCTTATGGAATAGGCTAATTCCACCCACGCTTACGCTTCCGATAGTATCGCCGTGGTAAGAATTATCCAGATATACAAATCTCGTTTTATTCTTTTGCCCCTTCTGTTGCCAATATTGAAATGCCATCTTCAAAGCTATCTCCACGCTAGTCGAGCCATTGTCAGAATAGAATACTTTTATAAGGCCTTTCGGCACAATCTTCACTAACTCCTGTGCTAGCTCAATGGAAGGAATATTAGATAAGCCCAGAAGCGTAGAGTGCGCAACTTTATTAATCTGCTTTTTTATAGCCTTGTCTATCTCTGGTTTGCGGTGGCCATGAATGTTAACCCAGAGTGAAGAAATACCATCTAAAAACCACCTATCCCTGACATCTCTTAAATAAGCTCCTCTTGCCTCTTTTACTATCAAAGGTTCCTCTGCCTGCCAATCCCTCATCTGAGTAAAAGGATGCCAAACATACTTTTTATCCAAAGAAGATAATCTATTGTAATGATGTCGACTATTCCTGCCTTTTACTTTTTTAAGAATCGTATCTATTTTTATATTCTTTTCAACTGCTTTTGCTAAATTTGCAATCTTTCCATTCTCAACATTAACGGACTTAATATAAGGTAGCTCACCGAATATGTTAACTTTTGCTATCTTTTGAATAATGCCTGGATTAGTTTTTTGAGAAATATCCTTAGCGCCATTAATAGTCCTATTAAAAATAATACCTAGAACCTCTATGCCGAATTCGTCCGCCTGCCTTAAAGTCAGCAGCGTATGATTAATTGTGCCTAATCCATTTCGGGAAACTATAAGTAAAGGTACATCTAAATCCTTAATAAAATCAGCAACCAGATAGTTATCATATATAGGTACCAAAAGACCGCCTATGCCCTCTATTAAAAGAAGAGAGTGCTTAGTTGAAAGCTTGTAAAAACAATCCTTGATCTTATCTAGGGAAATATTTTTCTTCCTTAATTTGAATGCGATATTCGGAGCCAGAGGAAGATCTATGCTGTAAGGATTAATCAAAGAAACATCGTCTTTTACTTTTGATGCGTTTATAAGAAACTTTACGTCGCTGGAAATAAATTTATCTTTTTGTTTCTTTGCTCCAGTAGCGATCGGCTTCATTACTCCAACATCCATACCTTTATTCTTAAACGCTGCTGCCAGGCCCGCACAGACAACTGTCTTGCCTACGCCCGTATCTGTTCCGGTAATAAAAATCGCTTTACTCTTCATTTATTTCACCGCTTCAACGAATAAGACTTCAAAAGTTGCAAAAATATTATCCCCGTCATAAAACTTCTTTTTATATCTCTCGCTTATGTTATCTATAAAATTCCTGGCAGACAAACCATCATACAACTTATCAGGCCAGTATTTATTTGCCCCTATCATCTTAAGCCAATTAAGCAACTCCCATAAATTCGGGTAATGCTCTTTTTTTACCTTTATACCTATCTTAATGTTAGTAAAACCTGTGTCTTTTAATGCCTTCTCGACAAAAGTTTTATTTGGCAAATGGGCCAGAGGCTGCAGATTACCTGTTTTGGCATCTTTATCCAATAGTCCAAAGATTACTTGCCTCAATTCTATCAGGGTATTCTCAGAGAATATTGTAAAATAAAATTTGCCTTGCTCTTTTAGAGCGCTCCTTGCATTTTGTAGCGCCTGGCCTAAATCATCCACCCATTGATAAGTTAAATTGGAAATGACTAAATCAAACGCCTCCTCTTTAAAAGGCAAATGCTGGGCATCAGATTGTACGAGTAAAACATCTCTGATCTTCTGTCTACTTATCTCGAGCATGCCCGATGCTAAATCGATTCCGTGCAGTCTTAAATTGGGATACTTTAATCTAAGCCTTTGGCTTAAATAACCTGTGCCTATTCCGATATCCAAAACTCTACGCATTGAATCTAATGATCCTATCTTAGTAAAAAGTTCATCCGCGACTTCTCTTTGAATCAAAGAAAGCTCATCATAATCCTTTGAAGCCTTGGAGAATTTCTTCTTTATTAAAACCGTATTCGCAGTCATGTCTATCCTAAGAACTCTTCAACTAGCTTATTAAACCTTTTCGCTTGCGTTAAAAAAGGCAAGTGGCCACAGCCTGGGAATAATTCAATCCTAGAGTCTTTTATTTGCTTGTTAAGATAATCCATTGATGCAACCGGGCATATAGGATCGCCTGAGCCGCAAATTATTAAAGTCGGGATATTCAGGCTACTCAGCTGCTCCCTTATGTCTTCTTTCTCTATAATGAACAGAAAATCAGCCATGGCTTCTTTCTGTGGCCAGGCCCGCTTTGTAGTGAGCTTTTCCCAGATGCTTCTAAAATCTTTTTGGCCGCGTTCATCTTTAGTAAATAGCCAACGCATAAATACTAATAAAATATTAGGGTAATCCTTGGAAAGAAAATTCTTTAATTTATTAATGTCACTCTCCCTTAAGCCAAAACTATATTCTTTTGACTCAACAAATTTTGCAGGCGCTCCAATTAATACCATTTTTTTAATTAGCTCTGGGTATTTCGAAACCAATTGCAACGATAAAAATCCACCCAAAGAATGTCCTATTAAATTTATGCTCTTTAATCCTAACTCCTCAACAATAAATTTTACTTCTGGGATAATATCAATACTACTTTTATAGTTTGTTTGACCGTGCCCTGGCAGGTCCAAAGTTATAACTCTGTATCTGGGAATAAAACTATCCATCTGCTTAAACCAGACGCTTTCATCAAAAGACCAACCGTGAATAAACAGCACTGCCTGGCCTTGCCCTTGCGAATGGAAGTGCCAATTTAGTCCTGACTTTGTCTTTATAAAAGGCATAATCCTTTTGCTATCTTCTCAATCTTGGATAACGCAAATCGTAGATCATCGATTGTGTGCGTAGCCATTAGCGTTATTCTAAGACGGGCTTTACCTTCGGGCACGCTGGGAGGCCGAATGCCTTGCACAAACACACCTTCTTGGAATAACTTTTTAGAAAATTCCATTGTTAGTTTCGGCTCTTTGGTAATCAAAGGAATAATCGGCGTCTGAGATTCACCGGCATCAAAACCTAAATCATTTAAGCCGCTCTTAAAGAACTCTATATTTCCTAAAAGTTTTGACCTAAGTTTTGAGTCTTTCTCTACAATATCAACTGCCACCCTATTGGCTGCGGCAACAGCCGGAGGTAAAGACGTAGTATATATAAATGCCCTGCTGTGATTTAACAAGTATTCGATTAATTCCTTACTGCCGCAAACATAGGCACCAAATCCACCCAATGCTTTACTCAAAGTACCCATTTGAATAAGATTATCTTTTTTATCTTCTAAGCCCAGATACTCTAATGCGCCTCTACCATATTTTCCTAAAACACCTGTAGCATGTGCTTCATCAATCATCAAAAGGCAATCATATTTCTTAGCCAGTTCGATTAATTCTCCTAATGGAGCGATATCTCCATCCATACTAAATACCGAGTCTGTAACAATGAGCTTCTTTCTATAATCAGCGGACTTTTTTAGCAGCTCTTCCAAAGCAACTACATTTTTGTGGGGATAACGCTTTAACTCCGCGCGGCTTAAGATTATTCCATCAATAATTGAGGCATGATTTAATCTGTCGCAAAAAACAATATCCCCCCTACTAACCAATGCGCTGATTATACCTATATTTGCCGTATAGCCGGAATTATAGACTAAACAAGACTCTGATTTTTTAAACTCAGCTATTCTATTTTCCAACTCTCTATGCGGACTCATATTGCCGCAGACCAACCTAGATGCGCCTGACCCAAACCCATAATTATTTATTGCTTTTATTGCTGCATCTTTTAACCTTTTATCGTTGGCCAGACCCAAATAGTTATTTGAACACAAATTAAGCACCTTCCGGCCATCGACTATAAACCAGGCCGCAGACTCAGACTCAATCAATCTAAGAGAGCGCTTTAGCTCTTTTTTTTCTAGCTCTATAAGCTCTTGTTTAAATGTAGGCATGAGAGATTAAATACTTAGTCCTGAATCAGAAATCATTTGCAGGTCTCGATGAGGTTCGTTGCCTTTTGTAGTCAGGTAATTACCCAAAATTATCGCATCTGCTCCGGCAAAGAATATTTGAGATTGAAACTCGCGCAGATTCTTTTCTCTTCCTCCACAAACTCTGATCTGTTTCTTGGGTAGAATCAAACGATAGATAGCAATTATTTTTAGGAGCTCTAAAGGTGGCGGAATATGGCTATCTTGAAGCGGTGTGCCTTTGACGGGATTTAAGAAATTTATGGGCGCGCAGTCGACATCTATATCTTTAAGACAAAAAGCAAACTCCACTCTCTGCCTATTGGTTTCTCCTAAGCCGATAATCCCACCACAACATACTTCAATCCCGACTTCCTTAAGTATCCTCAACGTCTCTAGCCTGTCTTGGAAGCTATGCGTTGTGCATATTTTGTCAAAAAAGCTCTCTACGGTCTCAATATTATGATTATATCGGTCTAGCCCTGCTTTCTTCAAGGCCAACGCCTTTTCCTTAGTCAACTTACCTAAAGACGCGTCCATCTTCAAGGTTGGGAAATTCTTTTTTATAAGTCTTACAGCCTTACAAATCTCTTGGAATTCATCTTCCTCTACAAAACAACCACTGGTAACTATGCAAAACCTATGGGCTTTGTTTTGGAAGGCTTGTTTAGCTTGACTTAGTATTTCTTGGGATGTCGCAAGCGGATATGTATTTGCTTCTGATTTATTATGAGCGGATTGCGCACAAAATGAACAGTCCTGAGAGCAATCTCCGCTCTTGGCATTAGTTATAGAGCACAAATCAACTCTTTTGCCTCTAAACTTTTCTCTGATATTATTGGCTGCTGCAAATAGGTTTTGAAAATCGCTCTCGTTTTTTATTTCAATCAGAGAAAGAGCTTCATCGAAAGATAAGTCACCCCCTGCTAGGATTTTTTGTTCGATATCTTTAATATCCATAGAACACCTAAACACGGGCAAGTTTATAAGACCTAAATGTACCCTTGACATCAAAGATGTCAAGGGTTATCCGCCTACGGCTTGCCCATTTAGTGACATTTCGCCGAAGCCCACCATTGTTTCATTTGTGGGCGAAGGCGGATAAAAAAATGCCCTTTTTTGTATTATAAAAGGGCTAAGTCAATTGTCAACTAAATTCTTACTTTTAGTTAACAATTAGAACTCTACAAAACTACTTCTATCTTATCTTAACAATATCTCCGGCTGTAATTCTTTCTACAAACCCAGAGTCTCTTCTTACTAAGAGTGCTCCATCGCTATCAATATCCAATGCCTCACCTTGAAGGTGTTCTTTGCGGAATTGGACTTTTACCCTGTGGCCTAGAGTTGTGGAAAATTCCTTCCATTTCTTAATAACCGGGCTGAAACCTTCTTTTTGAAAAATGATATACTCCTTTTCAATCTCTCTTAAAATCTGTTTAGTAAACTCAATCCTAGAAACACGTTTTCCTAATTGCGCTCTCAAAGAAGTAGCTTTAGACGGAAGCAACGATTCTGGAGTATTAACATTTATCCCTATGCCGATGATAACGAATTTGACCATATCCATTTCTGCATTCATCTCTGTCAGGATACCGCCAGCTTTCTTATCGCCTATAATTAAGTCATTAGGCCATTTTATCAGACAATTTAACTTAGTCGCTTTTCTTATGGCCTGGCAAACACCCACAGCACTCAGCAGAGTCAATTTAGAAGACTCGCTGGGTGTAATCTTTGGTCTCAAAACCAAAGAAAGATATATGCCTCTGTTTTTTGGCGACGACCAGAACCTGTTTAACCTACCTCTACCCTTATATTGGCCTTCACTGCAGACAACTAAACCCTCCTTACAGCCCTTCATGGCAAAATCCATAGCTACATCCATAGTGGATGGAATCATCTCATAGTAGTGGATTTCTTTGCCCAGAATCTTTGTGTTTAATTCGCAAGAAATCTCGTTAGGTAAGAGTCGGTCGGGGATAGCTGCCAATTCATATCCTAAATGAGGGACAGCAACGATCTCATAGCCCTGTTGTCTTAATTCTTGGATATGTTTCCAGATTGCAGAACGGCTTATGCCCAGATGCTTACTGATTTCTTCTCCAGAAACATAAGTATCGTTGTTACGAAGTAAGGCTAGAATCTTTTCGTTCATTTATCAGAATACAAAGGAGACATTGAACGTAGCTTTGCCACGATCTTGGGAAAGTGTTCTAAGAGATAATCGATATCTTCTGTCTTTGTAAATCTACCTAAAGTAAAACGTATTGAACCATGGCACAATTCATGAGGCCTGCCGATAGCCAGCAAGACATGAGACGGCTCTAGGTCTCCAGAAGTACACGCCGAGCCGGTGGAAGCGGCAATACCTAACATGTCCAAATTCAACAGCATGGACTCACCTTCCACATACTCTACAGAGAAATTAACATTGTTGGGAAGCCTATTTGCCGGGTGTCCGTTCAAATAAATGTGCTCAATCTTATCCTGCAATTCTTTGATGATACGATCGCGCCACTTGATTTGTTCCTGGGCCTCTTTATCCATCTTATCTCTACATATTTCGATGGCCTTACCTAATCCCACAATACTGGGGACATTTTCAGTTGAAGCCCTGCGGTGTTTTTCCTGTCCTCCTCCGCGCAGAAACGGAGCTATCTTTGTGCCTTTTCTCACATACAAAGCCCCAATTCCCTTAGGGCCGCAAAACTTATGTGCCGACAAACTCAATAAGTCTACGCCTAAATCATTGACATCAGTAAGAATATGACCGACTGTTTGAACAGCGTCACAGTGAAAATATATGCCCTTATCTTTAGCGATCCGAGAAATCTCTTTTATAGGCTGGATTGAACCGATCTCATTATTTGCATGCATTACCGAAATCAAAACAGTCTTATCTGTAATGGCTTTCTGTATTTCTTCGATAGAAACAATACCATGTTTATCAACTTTAACATAAGTTACTCTAAAACCGTGCTTTTTAAGAAATTCTGCCGGTTCAGAAATAGAATGATGTTCTATTGCTGAAGTAATGATATGATTACCTTTCTTCTCATTAGCATAAGCAACGCCGTGAAGAACGAAATTATTTGATTCCGTGCCTCCAGAGGTAAAAATTATTTCTTCCTCCTTAGCGCCTAAAAATGAGGCTAATTTAGAGCGTGATTCTTCTACAGCCTTTCTAGCCGCCTGACCAAAATAATGCAGGCTAGAAGGATTCCCAAATGTATCATAAAAATAAGGCTGCATAGCCTTAACTACTTCGGGATCAGTCGGCGCGGTTCCCGCATAATCAAGATAATAGCGTTTCATAATTTACTCTCCTTATTCACCCAGCTCTTTCTTATTCTTTTTATTATTTAGAAAGGGCTAGGTTCATACTACCTGTACGATATCCTTCTAAATCTACTGTGACATATTCAAAACCTAATTGTTTAATCTTTTTAGTAAAACCATTACCTTTGATCAAAAATGGTATATTGGATTTATCCACTTCTATCCTAGCCAGATTCCCATAATCTCTTACCCGGATATTACCTTTTATACCTAAATCTTCCCGCAGGAATTCCTCCGCTCTCTCTACTCTCTTTAAGCGCTGCTTAGTGATCTTACTGCCGTACTGTATGCGTGAAGCCAGGCAGGCCATCTGAGGCAGATCCCAGCTGGGTAGATTAAATTTCTTACTTAAATGACGGATCTCTTTCTTAGTTACGCCCGCCTTATCTAGCGGCGACAAAATACCTAATTCTAGTTTCGCTTTTGATCCGGGACGAAAGTCACTTCTGTCATCTGCGTTTGTGGCATCAATAATATTCTTTATTCTATTTTTTTTGGCAATTGACTTTAATCTATTGAATAATTCTTTCTTACAAAAGTAGCAACGTTCCTTGGGGTTTGAACTAAAATTTTTATCGCTTAGCTCTTTTGTGTTTATTACCTTATGTTTTACATTAAGTCGCCGGCAAAACTTTTTGGCAAATTCCAGCTCCTTCTCGGTATAAGTCTCCGATGTCGCTGTGACCGCAAACACCTTATCGCCTAAACAGTCCTTTGCGACTTTAAGCAAGAAACTACTATCTAAGCCTCCGGAGTAAGCAACTAATACCGAATTCATTTTTTTAAGAATATTTTGTAATATTCTTAACTTCTTCTGTGCTGACATTTTTCTTATACAGATACGACTTCTTTCACTTCAGGAACGCGCTGTTTAAGCGTCCTCTCGATTCCCATCTTTAAGGTCATCTGAGACATAGGACACCCGCCACAGGCACCTGTGAGCTTTAAGCTTACCTTGCCATCCTCACTAACATCTACAAGCTCAACCCCACCGCCATCAGCCTGCAGGGAAGGCCTAACTTCATTTAATGCTTCTTCTACTCTCTGCTTTAGGTCTGACATTACTCCTCCATTTAATGAGCGCACAATTTACGAAACTAAAGTGAACGTAAATTGTATGCGCGAATTAACCCTCCACCACTTTGTGTTTAGAGTAGCTAAAAGGCAAAGTGGTGGAGGGATCAAATTCGGCCTTATGACTTATGTCGCTTTGCTCCATAAGTCATGGCCTCATTAGAATTTAATAAGTCCTTTATGGTTATGCCTTCTAAATAATCTTCTATTCTTTCTTTTAGGCCAACCCAGACACCTCTTACTAAGCAATCCTTTACTCTAGTACACTTATCCAATCTGTGTTTAGGGCCTAAACAAATCGCCTCAAAAACACTGCCTTCAACCGCCTCTACTATATCTTTAATAGTAATCCTGTTTGCGGTCCTTGATAGCGTATAACCGCCCGCCCTGCCTCTAGTGCTCTTTATAATTCCTGCGCGGCGAAGCTTAAGGAGCAGCTGTTCTATATAGTCTATAGGTAACTGCTCCTGTTTTGAAATTATCTGTATGGAAACCGGTTGTTTATTCTTTTCTCGTGCAATATTTAAAACACAAACTAAGCCATAAACTCCCTGAGTGGTAATTCTCATAAAAAACTATTTCTTCTTTTTATTCTTAGCCTTCTTTTTCTTCTTTGTTCTGCAAGTTCCGCAACCCATTATCCACCTCCTTAATGAGCGCATGGCTTACGGAGTCGAAGACGACGTAAGTCATAGCTGCCCTATTTTAACATCAACCAGCGTGCGCGAATTTATGTTCACTACGTTCCATAAATTACGTCCTCATTTTATAATACCCTATAAGATTTGTCAAGATTTATTTCGGTATAGGAAATATCTATAGCGTATACCACTGCGAAAATTGCACATTAAGGTTATTACTATAATCAATTTTCTTGACGGCGGGCTAAATACCTAAAAGCGCTTAGTGTCGCCTTAGAGCCTTCTCCTGCGGCGATTATAATCTGCTTTTCCGGGACATCAGTCACATCACCAGCGGCGAATACACCTGCGATATTGGTTTCGTTACGAGAATTTACCTTAATCTCTCCATTTGTTGCATTCTTTTCTATTCCCTTCACAAATTCAGAATTTGGGATAAGACCAATTTCTACAAAAATCCCCTCTACGGCCAGGTCTTGCTTTTTGCCTTCTTTATTTATCTTAATACCCGTGACCATCTTATTGCCTAATACCTCCGCAACTTGAGAATTGTTGAAAACAGTCACCTTCTCGCTATTGTTTACCTTTTCAACCATCACATCATCGCCGTTAAGCCTAGGTGTATTGTTAATAATATAAATATGTTTAGCAATCTTTATTAACTGCAGCGCAGCATCCAAAGCAGAATTGCCTCCGCCTATGACCGCTACATCTTTTTCTGAGAATAAAGGACCATCGCAGGTAGCGCAATATGTCAGCCCTTTATTTTTAAACTCTTTCTCCCCTGGAACATTCAGCTCTCTCGACCTCTTTCCTGATGCGATTATCACTGTCTTTGCCTCATAACTAGCCCTGTCGCTCTTGACTAAGACCACATCGCCTTTCTTTGCGATATCTGTGACTTCTTCGTTTTCTTTTAACTCAATATCATATTTGCGCATATGCTCTTCGAATTTAGAGGCTAATTCCGGACCGCTGACAAATTGATACCCGGTATAATTTTCTATATCTCCACTCCAGGCAGCTTGCCCACCGATGTCTTTTGTAATGACTAATAATTTCATTTTTTTGCGTGCAGCGTATACGCTAGCGGTTATACCAGCCGGACCAGCACCAATAATTATTAGATCAAACATATTCCACCTTTAATGAGCACGTGGCTTATGGAGCACTAGCGAACATAAGTCACAGTGCGAATTAAACCCAGCACCTTTTTAGTATTCAAACTTATTAAAAAATATATTTTAGACTTCTAAATAGATAAAAGGTGCTGGGTCAAATTTAGCCATCAAACTTACGTTCACTTCGCTCCGTAAGTTTGGGCTTCATTTGACCTCTAAAATATTTTATTTGCGATAATACCTAATAAAATTACCTGTGGCACGCTGATAACAGGAAGCCAAATAGCAGTCTTCTTGCCCACATTATGCCACAACAGACCTATTTCCGTATAGTCAGTAACAACACCCGCCATAAGAAACACAAAGCTATTTCCTAAGGCACCAGTTTGTCTGAATATCTCAAAAGCCATAGGGACTGAACCTTCAGAACAAACCTCGATTACCGTAGCCAGAGCCAAAGTCACAATAAGCCCTAAAATAGTAGGGCCCATGTAATTTTGGAACACACTAGTAGGAATATATGCACCCGCGAAACTGGCGATGGTCATACCAAGTAAAATCCACCAGAGCACCATATTGCCTAAAGAAACTGCTCCAGAATAAATACCTTTTATATCAGACTTGATAGATTGAGGCGATAATTTATATGCGCTTAATCTTCTCTTTATATCGTTCATTATAGAAAAATCGTCATCAATATCTACAATGTTCTCGTTAGTTTCTATAAGATTTCTCTTCTCTAGAATTTGAAAAATTAAACCCGTTGTTATGGCAATTACAATGGCAGAAATTATAATAAATAGAGCCTTTAGCCCAAAAAAACCTACGAGCATTATGGTAAGGGTTAGATTGGCCCAGGGGCTGGCCAGCAAAAATGAAACTACTGCCGGATTAGATGCGCCTTTCTTGTGCAGCTCTATGGACAGCGCCAGAATTCCATGTGAACACGCGCTCATAAAAAAGCCTAAGATCACAGAGTAAAAAATTGTCCGTTTCTTAGGTTTTGCCAAAATATGAGATATATATTCACGGGGAACGAAATGGTCTATTGCACCACCTAAGAC
>CAZFPS010000018.1:15608-29958 GCA_964520705.1 uncultured Planctomycetia bacterium
TCGCCCACCATATGGTCCTAAAATAAACAAATAGGGATTCCCTAAATGCTTCCAGCAAAGGAATCACATAAGACAATAAAACCAGCGCTATCAAAATGACGCCAACGATAAAAGTCTTATTCTTATAAACAGGGGATTTGGGATGGGCTATGCAAGAAGCAACATCTTGTTGAGGAATTTTATTTACTTTAACAAACTTTTTTAAACAATGGGCGCTACAAAAAAAATAGTTCTCTCCATTGCTAGTTAATCTTAATGCGGTCTTTTCATCGACCGTCATCAAACATATCGGATCTTTTGCCATCTATTATCAATTACAGTTCTTTATTTAATTCGGATAACTGTCTTAAATGCGCTTGTTCTTGCTCGATGATCTTCTCAATAATCTTATGGTCGTGCTCCTTTACGACTTTTTTCATTCCTTCATAAAAGGTTATGGAGTCTTTTTCAAACTTAATACCCAGTTCAATAGCCTGTTTATCATTATTTGTGCCTTCGGCCACCTGGATACCTTTGTCTCTCTGGGTAAATATGTGCTCACTTGCTAAATTCTGCATATAAGAAGCATATTCTCCTGGATATGAATCTACGGAATCGTCTTCCTCTAGTCCACTCAATATTTTCTCAAAGACCGCTATATGCCTTTCTTCCTCTCCTGCCAAGAACTTAAATAACTCTTTAGATTTTTGCTGTTTGGAGCGTCCTACCAAAGCATTATAAAAGTCTTTGCCGTTCTTTTCTATTTGAATTCCTATTGCGACTATTTCACTGCCCTTAAACACATTGCTCATATTTTACCTCCTCAAATGAACACATAAGTTATGGAACGAAAGCGACGTAACTTATGTGTATGAATTTGATCCCCGCACCAAAATTCTTTGGTGTGGGGATAAGTTCGATCTAACGACTTACTTACACTTAGTTCAGTAAGTCGTGATCTCACTTATAAATTTTCTTCGCTGATCCAGGCTCCGTGCACATTGCAAAGCTCTATCGCTGAAAGTTTTCCGTTCGTCGCTTTAAGATGCAGAGCTCCCGCCGGATGCAGTTGACCAGGTGTAAGAATTATTCTAGAAATAAACTCATTATCAATGTAGAAATCAATATGCTGTATATAGTGTTCTGGTTGCATAGGGTGTTCAACGCTACCAACTTTTACATGAACGTCTATACAACCTTCAGGGATCAAACCACATTTCTTTACTACAGTAATAACCGGTGCGTGCTTTTCTGCTGTCTTCTCGTCGTCTTTAGCTGTCATTATGGCAGCATCGTTTTCCTGGAAAGCTGTCTTGGGTGCACCACATACCGGGCACTTTTCCGGAGCAGAACCATTTATGGAGATAAATCCACAAACCTTACATACTATACCTTTCATGACTTTCCTCCTTTTAATGAGCGCACAACTTATGGAGTGATAACAAACATAAGTTGTTTGCGCGAATTAACCCCGCCTTCTAAGCTGTTCGAAATAATGTATCCTTTGTGCTCTATTGCATTCAAATTGCTCATAAATTTAGTGCAAATCTTAATCCGCCTAGAAGGCGGGGCAAGTTTGGGCTAGTAACTTATGGAGCTAAAAAAGCTCCATAAGTTATGTCCTCACTTGTCTTAATTTATGAGGCGTAAGATCGATCACCTCTTTTACTTCCATACAAATCATATACTGCGGCTTTGGCAACTGAACTTCGGGATGTTGAGAATGGCCTTTTTCTCCTTTTAGATTCTTTAATACCCTTTGCGTAGTCCTGCTGGTAATCTTATCTTCCCAGGCCTTGACTATTTCTGCACTTAATTCATCTGATTCAACTATCCTTGCTTTGCCTTTAAGGCAGTACCCTTTGAACTTGTGTTCATCGACCGATGTAACACTGGCCTTCTGGTTATTTTGCAGGTTTTTGAAAGTCCTGGCTCTATAGACATCCATTAAATAGATGTCGCCATCCGGCTCTATCTTTAAGATATCCTTACAAGAACTATGCGGAATTCCGTCTTCGTCTATTGTCGATAAGATGACAAAACCCTGGTTCTTTAAGAAATTTAAAACATCATTAGGTAGTATCATATATAGAAATTATTACTTTCCCAGGGCCTGCTCTATATCCATAGCATGTTCTTGTTCAACTGCGAGAATATTTCTTAACTGTTGGGCCAAATGATAAAGATTAAGCTCTTCAGCTTGCTTTACTCTTGTAATATATCTTGAAATAGCGTCATTCTCTCCGTCTAAATCCTGCTGCAGCATTTTTTCATTATTCTTCGAAGCCTTAGGCTCCGGCATAATTACTGTAGGAACTCCGCCAAGATAATCAATCTGGCTTACCAAAATAGTCGCGTGAGCCAACTCCTCCTGAGCATGTATAATGAGTTCCTTCTGGATACTCTGATACATGGCACCCTTTAACACTCCTTGATGCTGTGTATACTGCACGCAAGCAGTATACTCCAAACCAAGGTCCTTATTTAATAATTCAACCAGTTTCTGTTTGGTAATAGCTGCCATAAATCCTCCTTTTAAACTCTAAAATATTATTCAACTACTTCAAAGCTATCTTTACCTACGCCGCACTCCGGACACACCCAAGTATCCGGCAAATTCTCAAAAGACGTACCGGCATTTATGTTATTATCCGGATCTCCAACCACAGGATCATATACGTAACCGCAGACTATACAGCGATACTTCTCACGCTACACCCCCTCTTTTACTTAGTCTTTAATTCAACAATCTTTTTTTCGATTAATTGTTTATGTTTTTCTTCCTCATTCAGCAAAAATAGAAATATATCTTTTGCCGCAGGGAACTGATTATAGAATTTATTGTATATGGATATGGCTTCCTCTTCTTTCCCTAAAGCCAATTCTAATGCTTCTACTGGCCCCATACAGCCTCCTTATCTTAACTATTTTATTTTATTGGCAAATTCCTTGCCAAATTCATAACAGTTCTTTAATTCATCGTCGTTAGGTACGTATTTTACCGATAGTGATGGCTGGACAATTTCTACGCCTGTCTCTTTTAAGATGCTTTCTATGCTCTTTACCGCCCCTCCTGCCCAACCATAAGAACCGAATACTGCGGCAACTCTATTCTTTGGTTTTAGGCCTTTGAAAAATTCTAGGAATCCGGCGATGGTGGGCAATTTATCATTATCGTGTGTTGAAGAACCAAACAAAAAAGCTTTACTATCCAGCATCTCTTTAATGATTTCTGTGCGGTCGGAACTGGTTATATCAAAAAGTTTTGCGCTTATTCCTGAGTCGGTTAATCCTTCGATTATTTTTCTGGCCATCTTCTCTGTAGAATTCCACATCGTCTCATAGACAATAACCGCTTTAGGCTTTGTCTCATTTTTGGCCCAAGACAAATAGGCATTTACTATTTTCATAGGATCCTTGCGCCAGATAATTCCGTGGCTAGGAGCGATCATCTTGATAGGAATACCTAACTTCTGAATTTCTTCTAGCTTTCTCAATATCAATGTACTTAACGGCCAGAGGATATTACCGTAGTATTTTGCTGCCTCATCCATAAGTATGCTCTGATCAACTTCATCATCAAACCTCTCGGCAGTCGCATAGTGCTGTCCGAAGCCGTCGTTAGGCAGAAGAAGCTGATCTTCGACCAAATAACTAAACATACTGTCCGGCCAGTGGATCATCGGAGCTTCGACAAAACTCAATGTTTTTTTACCCAACTTCAATGTTTCCCCGGTCTTTACTACCTGAAAATCCATATCACAATAGTAGTGCTTCTCTAAACCTTCCCTACACTTGGCTGTGCCATAAACTTTAGCCTTCGGGCACAATTTAAGTATCTCGGGAAGCGCTCCAGAATGGTCTGTCTCCACGTGATTAGCAATAATATAATCTATCTTTTTAGGATCCACTACCTGTTTTATCTTATCGATCAACTCTTTTGTAAAGGGAGCATGTACTGTATCGACCAAGGTGATCTTCTCATCCAAAATCAAATAGGCGTTGTAAGTAGTGCCCCGACTAGTAGAATAAGTATGACCGTGAAACGTCCTTACATTCCAATCAACAACACCAACCCAATAAACACCCTCGATTATTTTGACTGCTGACATTTTAGATTACTCCTTTTTTAGTACCCTGCAAAATTTTCTATTTTTACTCGTTCTTTATTACAACCTACATCCAAGCATAGGTTTTGCATCGCACCTACCATGTGCGGAGGGCCAAAGACAAAAAACATTCTCTCGCCAGAATCTTTAACTTTGTCTATAAATAAATCTTTGTTGATGCGTCCGGAGATACAGCTTTTATCTATTGGCTCACACTCAGTAATAGTATAAAAAACTTTAATATTGTTGTTAGCAGACCGCCACTGGTCCAGCTCTTTTTTAAAGGCGATATCCTGTTCTGTCTTATTGGAATAAAGCAATAATACATCTGTATCTAACTTTTTGTCAACGATATACTCGATAATAGAAATTACCGGTGTAATCCCTATACCACCGATCAAAAAACCTATCTTTTTATATTCCTGTTTATAAACGCAATTTCCCAAAGACGCCTTGAATAAGACTTCATCACCGGTGGCCAAACTGTTTAATTTTTGTGAGAATTTACTCTCGCTTAATCTCTTAGTCACCTCTATATATTCTTTTGTAGGTGATGAAGAGAAAGATAGATATTTGTTTAGCTCCTTATTGGCTTTATTTTCCTGATCTAAAATCACCTGTAAAAACTGTCCAGGCAAAAAATCTATTCCCTTATCCAAAGCAAACCTGAAGCTCTCCACGCTAGGAGCTCTTTTGATTCTTTCAATCAACTTTCCTTTTAACTCTTCCACGCTCTATATCAAGCTTTGCTTAACATTTTCAAAAGCAAAGCCTTGTGCCTCTCTTCTTCGTCAATAATGTTTTGCAGTCCTTCTTTTGCCTGTGGGGCAGAAATCGCTTCTTTACAGACCTGATAAAACTTTATCGTTCTATCTTCTACGATAATCCCAATATCTAAGACCTTATCTAGATCATCTATAATATCTTTCATCTGCTGCATATGCTCATAGGGTTGGAATATGCCATAGTCCATGTACTTTAATAAATCATCCTCTTCAAAGCCATCGTCTACTTTTTCTTGGACCTTAGAAAGGCAGCCCTGGAAAAAACTAAGATGCTTCTTTTCTTCGCCAAGCAGATATTGTAATTTTTCTTTTGCGCTAGCGTCTTTTACGCCATTGACAAGATTCTCATAGAAAGCAATGCCATCCTGTTCTATTTTAGAAGCGATCTTATACGCCTCGAGTTCATTAAAATCAACTATATCCAGTTTGCCGTTCTTATCTTGAATTTTCATTATTTATCTCCTTTTACTTATATGCTATGCGCGACAAATTCCGATAAAACAACTATATCTTCTGTACAGAAGATATCTTTTATATTCTTATCAAAAAGAATATTAGCTTCCGGGCCGAACTCTTCATCACCCTTCCAAAGCTGAATGAGAACAGGAACGCCCTCAAGAACTTCCAGGGAAACGCTGATGTCTGCTGAGTCGGCCTTTTCGATTTTGAATCTCTGCGATAATCTTAATAGCGCTTCGGGATTGGCTCCATACTTTCTCTTGATAGTATCGATGATGCGCTTCTTAAAAGTGGGATAGTATCCTTGGCCTCCGTCTAACTGCCTGAAATCAATCCACTCGCCGCTAACAAGAGACAAGCCCTCTATCCTTTTTTTGGCATAGTGTAAGACCAAAATGCTGACGTAGTCTTTTGCGGCCACATTACACGATAAAGACAGGACCTTTTTATTATCTAAATCAATGCTATATTCATCAGCTAAAAACTGAACCTGAAGCGCCTTATCTTTAGTCGCACTCTCTAATTCCTGCCATGATTTTGATATTGCTACATCGTATCCCATTTTTAGCTACCCTTATTTATCTGATCAATTTTAGCCGCCATAATAAAGTCATTCTGAGACAATCCACCGATTGCATGTGTAGACAGAGTAATGCGGACTTTATTATAGATTATTGTAATATTAGGATGGTGCTGCTCTTGTTCTGCTAAGCTGCCCACTTTATTGACAAAATCCAAAGATTGCTTAAAACCTTTGAATTTAAATTCCTTCTTGATTTTGATATTATCAATTAACTCCCAACCCAGAACCTTACTCAAGTACTGGTTGGTCTCAGCTGGAGACATGGCTGGCGTACCACCTTCGCAAGGTACACACTTTTTTGCAGACAATTCTTCGCTCATTTTATGCCCCTATTTACTGTATTCTGTTGGCCTAATATAGGTATATGGCGAATAAATCTAATTAACCCACAGACTTCTCATATTGTCAAGATTTTATTATGCGCCAGCGCCTGCTGCCGGAGTTAATGTTGGTTGCGGTCGCATAGCTAGCTCCTTGTCTAGAATCAATATTCCTGCAGGCTGATCGCTTACGTACTTTAATTTACCTAAGATATCAGCGGGGTTCTTTTCCTCCTCGACCTGCTCATTAATGAACCACTGCAAAAAAACCTTAGAAGCATTATCGTTGACTTTATCCGCTAAAGCGTACAAATTATTAATGCTCGCGGTAACCTTCTTCTCGTGTTCTAGCGTCTTTTTAAAGACATCTACTACTGATGAGAACTTATCCGTGGGTTTATCAATTGCGCCCAAAACAACCTTGCTTCCTCTTTCATTTAGGAAATCAAAGAATTTCGATGCGTGGAGAAGCTCTTCTTGGAGCTGCATCCTCATCCAATGACCAAATCCTCCCAGATTTTCAGACTCAAAATATGCCGCCATAGCCAAATATAGATATGCTGAATACAATTCTTTCACTATCTGTTCATTCATCGACTTTTCTAATTTCTTATCCATGCTAACCCCCTTGTTTAAGTCTTTATCATTATAAGTGCCATCTTGAATCTCTGCGCAGCTGTCAAAGCATGCGGCTTATCTGCCGGCATTATAACTAATTGACCTTTGTTTACGGTTAATTTTTCTCCTGAAATAACAACCTCTGCCTGGCCATCAACAACATACACTAGAGCGTCGAATGGGGCGGTATGTTCGCTTAAACCTTGACCTTTATCAAAAGCAAACAACGTCACATTACCTGATTGTTTGCTTATAATAGTCTTGCTTACTATTGCGCCTTCTTGATAGTTGATAAGTTTATCAAATTCTAAAACCTTACCTAATATCTGATTAGTGTTCTCGCTATTGTTTTTATCAGCCATCTTATTTCTTTCCTTCCGCCTGATTTTTTGCTGCGCCCTTATTATTTAAATACCTCTGATACACTTCTTCTCCGACACACTCTTTCCCGAATTTACACCAATCCAGACAACTCTGTACTTGTCTGCGCATTACAACAGTCTTACAATGAGAACAGACGACCTTAACCTCATCTGTCCACATCTCTAGCTCTTGAGAACAAGCCGGACACTTTATATTTTCCGGTTCTGGTTGCTTAAATATTTTAGCTCCTGGGCATTCTGGAATCAACTTAGCCTCTCTCCTTTTATGCTTATATTCACATCATGAAACGGTATATCCTTACCTGAATCAGCGATGGCGGTTTTAATCACACCTATCAATCCAAAGCAGCAAGGCACCTCCATATGGACATATGTCACTGATTTTACATCATTGTTTTTAAAAATCTGGGTAAGCCGCTCTCCGTAAAATTCCAAATCATCTAGCTTCGGACAACCTACTAGAAGTTTTTTATCTTTTAATAAATCAGCATGGAAATCCGCATAGGCAAAAGGTACGCAATCCGCAGCAATCAAGATATCGGCATTGTTTAAATACGTTGCCTGCGGCGGAACGAGCATGATCTGCACCGGCCACTGTTTCAGTTGCGACTGAGCTGAAACTGTCTTTTCCTGCTTACCTGTATCGCCCTTCTGCTCAGAACTAAAGTCTTTGACCATCGACCCCGGACAACCACAAGGCATTGGTCCGTGTCCACCAGAAACAGCTTCATGCGGCACTTTCATATTCTTCTCTTTTAAAACTTCCGCTGCCTGCTTCAAATAGCCCATCTCATTGTGTTCTTTAAGATGCTTGAGATGAGCTATAATAGTATTCTTGCCCTGTTTTACAATATTTTCCATTACCCTTTTTTCATTGTATTTTTCAGCTTCTCTCTCTTCGATATTGATCGCCCCTTCCGGACAATGACCAATACATGCACCCAATCCATCGCAGAATAAATCGCTTATAAGCCTGGCTTTGCCGTCTATAATCTGGAGCGCCCCCTCCGGACAATTAGGAATACATAAACCGCAGCCATTACACTTCTCTTCATCAATCTTTATTATCTTCCTTTTTGCCATAACAAGTTGTTCCTCCCTTTTAGTAGCGAAGCTATGGTGATAGACTTCAATTCCGAAACTACATGTCTTTCTATAGAATCTATCTTTTCTTTAAGCGAACAATCTCTTCGATGAGGACATATCGTCCTTTTAAAGAAACATTCATTTAGTTTAAACGGGCCTTGAAATATTTCTATCAAATCTACCAAAAATATCTTTTTTGCAGAACGCGCTAACTTAAAGCCCCCACCTTGTCCTTTGTACGACTCAAGCAGGCCCCTAGTATTTAGAATCTGAAGTATCTTTCTTAAGAAAGGCCTAGGTATTCTTAATTTCTTTACTAATTCAGTGACGGAAACGATATCCTTTTTTCGCTTTGCGATAAAACAAAGCGCCCTGACCGCGTAATCCGTATCTCTAGTAATTAATTTCAAATTTGCCTCCTATTAAATATACTATTATGACGTGTTGGGGCAGTTTAGGGTCTTACCCAGGACAATGTACTACAACCTTCTTTACAATGAGCAACCGGACGTAGCATGTATCTGATTGTAATGTCCATTCTCTCCTCCTTTTTTAATAAGACCATAACTTACGGAACGTAAGTTATTTGGTCGAATTAAACCCAGCATCTTTTTAGTATTCAGTCTGCTTAAAAAATATTTATTAGAGCTGTTGAATAATATAAAAGGTGCTGGGTCAAATTCAGACAAACAATTTATGTCACTTTGTCCCATAAATTGTGTCTTCATTTGACCTCCATTTACTTAAAACCTATTTCTCTGCTTCTGCCTTTTCTTCTAGCTTCTGCAAATATTCTTCAGGATTCTCATTGAATTTATCCACACACCCCTGACAGCAAAAACCTATCATATTGCCTTCATATTCCACTTTATAGGCGGTATCCTTTCCAACCTCACCTCCCATAATAGGACAAATCTTATTTATCACCTCTGTGTTCTTTTGAGTTACCTCTTGTACAGTTTCTTGAGCGACTGCCTCTGTCCCTCCTTCGGCTGATGTGTGTCCTACAGAACATGCTGCAATAGCTAGCGGAGTCGTTACTGCCAGCATAAATACTACTATTATCCCTAGTGCAAATAGCTTGTTCATCTTGATCTCCTCTCTTTCTTTATGCTAAAGATACCGTAATAGTATCATTTGTCAAGTAAAATAATAAAATATTTTGCCTGCCTTTAATCCTTGGAAAGATTCAAAGCTGCGGAATTTATACAGTGACGTTTATGGGTAGGCGCGGGACCGTCATCAAAGACATGGCCTAAGTGCGCAGCGCACCTGGCGCACGCTACCTCTGTCCTTTTCGTAAAAAAGCTGTTGTCTTCTTTCAGTTCTATGTTTAGCTCGGAGACCGGTGCCCAGAAACTTGGCCACCCTGTTCCTGAATCATACTTGGCATCAGAACTGTATAGATCAGTACCGCAAGCAACACATTTATAAATGCCCTTTTCTTTAGAAGTGGCATACTCGCCAGAAAAAGCCCTCTCCGTGCCCTGCTTCCTGGTAATGCGGTATTGTTCGGGCGTTAACAGCTCCTTCCACTCTGCATCGGTTTTATAAACTTTTTCTACCTCTTCAACCACGCCCTTATTGGCATTAAAGATTTTGATCTTTTCATCTTGTTTCTGTGAATCGGCTGATTTCATAGCCACCCCCAGCAAAAATACCGAAACCAAAAATATGTATAAAATTTTCTTTCTTTTCATAGTTTTATTATATTTTACATCCGGGTATACCCCGTTTTTCATAGTACTTCTGATGATAACCCTCTGCTATATAAAACTTGGAAGCCGGTGTTATCTCTGTGACAACACGCCCCTCATATTTTCCTGAACTTTGCAGTTTTTCTTTGGAAGTTTTTGCAGCAGCCTCCTGCTCCGGGGTATGAAAGAATATAGCTGATCTGTATTGCGAACCTACGTCTGGGCCTTGCCTATCAAGCGTGGTGGGATCGTGAATGTCCCAAAATACCTCTAGGAGCTCCTGAAATGATACCTGGGACGCATCATATTCTAACTCTACCGCCTCAGCGTGTCCAGTAATGTTTGAACACACATCTTTATAGCTAGGGTCTTCGAAATGCCCACCGGTATAGCCGACTGTTGTAGAGACCACCCCTTTAACCTTACTGAAAGCTGCTTCTATCCCCCAAAAACAACCAGCTGCAAACGTAGCTTTTTGAGGCATCACACCTCCTCCTTTCTCGGCATGGCTATTATTAGGCCCTGCCGCTTTGGCAACCGTATATATGCCGATAAATAGCCATACAGTAATCACCAACGCTAAATAAAGAACTCTTCTTAAAATCATAATCTTTCCTCCTAGCTTAATGATACCATAATAGTATCATTTGTCAAGAGATAATTTCTAAAATTTTATAGCCTCTAAAATTACACTTATCCGTGGGGTTTTATTGTTGCGTGTGGAAAAGAGCCTGAAACTTTTCTATCTCTTCTTTTACGTCTTGCTTACTTACAACTGCAGATATCGCACATAAACCATCTGCTCCAGCTTTTACTACTTTTGCGGCATTAGCAATAGTTATGCCGCCTATGGCAATAATTAGCATGGATATGTGTTTTTTTATCTCGTTTATAAGACCCAGACCAACTGGTTCTCCGGCATCAGATTTTGTAGCTGTAGAGAATATTGGGGACACAGCTATATAGTCTGCCCCTAGATCTTGAGCCACAAGCGCTTCTTTTAAGCTATGCACGGTTAATCCAATTATTTTATCGGTACCTAATAACTCCCTGGCTTTGGAATAAGATAGATCTTCGTTACCTAAATGTACACCGTCAGCTCCTACCGCCAGCGCTATATCAACTCTATCATTAATTAAGAAAGTAATATCCTTACATATCCCTCTTAATACCAACGCCTCATTCTTCATTTCTTTTGCGCTCTTTGTCTTATCCCTATACTGGACAACTTGGACACCTACAGCCACAGCATCTTCTACATCGCTGATATTGCCAGCTCGACTGATTTTAGCATCTGTTATAAAATAATACCCTCTCATTACTCTACCTTCTGCATCTTATCTATGGTTTCTTTGTTTAAATTAAACAGACAATCAAATATCTTTTCTTTAAATGAGCCGGGACCCGAAGACTGCTCTGCCGCACACTCTGCGGCTATTCCAAAACATGCAAGCGCAGCTGCACAGGCATAAGCTAAATCCTTCTCCACAGCTGCAAAGGTACCGATAACCGATGTAGCCATACAGCCGGTGCCCACAACATTGGTCATCATAGAATGGCCATTTTTTACGATATAAATTTTATTCTCATCCGCCACAATATCTTCTTTTCCCGTAATAACAACGCTGCATTTTCTTTTCTGGCTAAGGTTTCTAGCTACCTCTACGATATCTTTATCCACGTTTCCTGCATCTACACCTTTTGTCACAACCTCTTCTCCGCTAATCCTGGCAATCTCAGAAGCATTGCCCTTAACAATATCAATTCTTACTTCATCCAACAACTCAAAGCACTTTTGATCACGTAGTGGCGTGGCTCCGGCTCCGCAGACATCCAGCACAACCGGAATGCCTTTTTTATTAGCACTCTTGACCGCCAACTTCATAGCCTCAACGAAATCAACGGTTAGCGTACCTATATTTAATACCAAAGAGGATGCGATGCTAGCCATAGCCGCCACTTCTTCTTTTGCATGCGCCATAACCGGAGAGGCACCCATAACTTTGACTATATTGGCGCAGTCATAAATCGTTACCCAATTTGTCAAGTGATGGACTACCGGCTTTTGATTGCGAACCTTACTTAATAGATTATAGACATTGATCTTTGGCTTAGCCATAACACCCTCTTTCTCGCTTCTTATTTTACAAAAGATAATTCTTCTGTCTTCACAGATAATAGATCAGCCACTTGACCAGCTACCTTCTTACCAGAATATAACATCCCTCCAAAAGTAGGACCCATACGAGCTATACCATACACGGTCGAGACTGCCATACCGATAACAAACAACCCAGGATAGATCTCTCCTGTTCTTTCCACAACCGCGTCCTCAGAAGTACCTACATCCATTGGCCCGTAAGTTTGGAGCTCTAGGAGATTTCTTTTCTCTAAACTTTTACAAACCCAAGCATCGTGGCCGGTGGCATCAATTACTATCTTTGACTCCAAAGCAATAGGGTCCACACAAGTAATGGCTCTGGGCAATGCGGAGACCGGCGTCCAATTAATAACCACGCCTTCTACTCGATTGTTTCGCAAAACAACGTCGTCGAATTTTGTCATATTAAGAATCTTTACTCCGGCATCACATGCCGCTGAGATAAGTTTAGAGCAGGCATTGGGACCATCGGCTGTAAATAAACCTTCCTCTGCTTCTTTGTATGGGATCTTGAGTTCATTTAAGATCTCTTGTGAAGGAGCTCTAAATGTCAAAGTATTCATTAAATAGCCACCAATCCAAAAACCACCGCCTAAATAGTTATTGCTTTCGATCACTAGTGTCTTAAAACCTTGATTGCTTAATTCTCTAGCTGCAACAAGACCACTAGGCCCAGCACCGACAACTATTATATCAGATATAATATAGTCCTCAAGCCACCTACTGAATTCACTGACAATAGCCCGGCTTATACTTGCTTCGCTAACCTTTTGAAACATAACCTCCTCCTCCCGTTAAACAAATGACCCTATGCCAAAGTATAGGGTCATTATTTACTTTATTCTCCCTACGCTGGCATTATCCAGATCAGGTTCTTTGGGTCTTCCGCTACAGCGGAACTCTCAGGCCGTACCACGACCTCCCCGTTATGGTCTAATTATAACCTAATTATTATTTTTATCAAACGATTTCTATAAAAATATCCGTAGCCTTAAATTCTACGAATGTTCACATCTCCCCATGCCCCCATCTTATCGTCCTTAATAATTAGCACTCCTTTAATCCCGTTTATCTTCTTGGCAAAACTTATCCCTTGCGCAATATCTTCTTTAGCCTTAATAAGATTGCCGATTTTTGTAGCTGTGGCATCGGCTAGGATCGTAGACTTAGAAAGCACAGTTACCGCATCTGCTTTGCCAAAACTTAAAGAGTGCCCTACTGTCCCGGAAGAAGTGCAAATTCCTATAGGAGTATCTTTGGCTTTTATCTCTAGGGCTATTTTTTTATTAAGAGTAGATGAACCCGCATATATACCAATAACTCTATTCTTTGTGCTCTTAATAAAGATATCTCCGCCATTTTCGATAATAATATCTTTGGAATATTTTAGCAAATCTTTACCAATATATTCTGATATAGCTCCGGCAACAGATGCAAAGGGGCCCACTCCGACCAAGCTAGAGGCCTTAGACATGTCCTTAATTATAGGAGGAGAATTCCCGTTAACATGATAGGGTTCGAGTGTAGTCTGAAATTTAGGATCTTTAGCCACATATTCTTCTATTTGATCCCTGACTTCATTAATCGAATCGATTGCCTCTAAAGACAGATCACGCTCGGCTTTTATAAACAGGTCTGTCTCTTTTACCAAGGCCTGAAATCCGACTAGATCATCATCTCTAACCCAGTTTCTATAAGTCCTTTCTTCGTACATTCTAAAAATGGACCTCCATCGCCCGTACCGGGCAAACTTTTATACAAAGCTCACAGGCTATACACTTATTATCATAAAAGTTGACTTTTCGAGTCAAAGGATCTACTACTAAAGCATCAGTGGGGCAGACCGGCACACAAACGCCACAATCTGTACACTTTTGCTCATTTCGTATAATGTCCTGAGATAAAGGTTTTATTTTCACTCCCACTTTCTTTAGGTAGCCTATGCCTTGCTCATAGTTATTATCCTCTCCAGTCAATTCTAAAACCATTAAGCCTTCTTCTCTGGGCGTAACGTAAGCTTTTAAGATATTAAACTCAAGATTATAGTTCTTGACCAACTTGCACACTATGGGCTCATCCACGAGCTTATGGGGAAAATAAAGAACAATCCTTTTTGAAATCACTTTTTACCTCCTTTAATAAGCGCATAACTTACGGAGCTTAAACGACG
>CAZFPS010000019.1:0-27034 GCA_964520705.1 uncultured Planctomycetia bacterium
AACAATCTAAGGGAATGCTTCAATACGAAAGTGCGAAATAATCCTTGCATTACTGATTATTGTGGGGGGTTGAAAAAGAGCAAGAAATGTTATATACTATATTAGGAGGTAAACATAAGATTATAAGCTAATAATTGACAATAAGGCTGAAAAAAGGTAAACTCTGTTAGAGATAATGGAGGCTACCACGTTGGAGACTAAATCTCTAACAGGGTAAACTATTTGAAAGAATAGGGCACAAAGCTAAAGAGTCTGCGTCTTGCATAAGCAGGATATGACAGTCAGCTGCCAAAGCCAATACGAAATCTAAAACCTATTCTTTCAAGTGAAGAATAGGTTTTTTTTGAGGTGTTTGTGCTGTTAAAAAGATTTAAGACAAAACAGGGATTCACGCTGGTTGAGATAATGCTTGCTTGTGCCATACTTGCCTTATGCTTAACTGCTTCTTTGCAGCTATATTTAAAGGCATCTTCACTTGTTGTCTACAGTAGAAATAAAACCATTGCTACCACTCATGCCAAGTGTATTTTAGAAGAGATAAGAGATATTACTACTGGAGGAATAGCTGGTACAGATTGGCCTACATGGTTAGATAGCTTAACAGGGGTAGACTTATTATCTGGTGAGAGTATCACCATAGATACTACAAATGCTCCACTGGAGATCCCTGTAACTATTTCCTGGCAAGAAAAAAGTCGATCCTGCAGCGTAACTTTGATAGGGGGATTTCAAGCATGAGAATTAAAAGTATCCGAGGATTTACAATTTTAGAAATTCTATTAGCTGTAGCGATCTTTTCTGTTTTAAGCATTGTAATTTATGTAGTTTTAGACTCTGGTATGAACATTTGGATGGTCACAGATGCTAGCGCAAGCAATCAACTTGAGGCCAGACGTGCAATGATGGACATGGAGAGGCAGATAAGAGGCGGTACTGGATTTTCTTTTATTCCTGTAGGCAATCCACCATATAATTCTATACAGTTTACTTTAGATAGTGAGACTATTACTTATAGCCTGCAATATGATTCGCCTACAAGTAGTTATTATATTCAGAGAACTTCTACTGTAAATCCCGCAAGGAGATTGGGCTACAATATTAAGACGCTAGAGTTTACACCGCTGCCAAATATTGCTAACCTTAAACAAGTGGTTGTTAGTATTGAATTAGAAAAAACAATTAAAAATGGCCGCAAAGTAGGATTTAGCTTAGCGCAGGCATTGAATGTGAGGAACTAATGAAAAATTTTATAACTAATAAAAAGGGGTCGATCCTTCTTATTTCATATTTGGCTATTACGGTCTTGTTGGCTCTGGGAGCTTCTTTTCTTGCCAACTCTCTCACAGAGATACGTGGAACTGAAAGATTTGTTAATTCATCACAAGCATTTTGGGCAGCCGAAAAGGGCTTAGCCAAGGTTGCCTATAATATTAACAACGGTATACCATTAACTCAAAATACTTTTATCAATATGGAGGATTTCCCTAACTATTATCCCTCAGGTTATTGTAAGTATAAAGTTGAGTCCTATGATACATTTACTTCAAAGGTATTTACTGTAACGGGTATAGCGGGAGAAGGGGCAGACCAAGACAAGGCCCAGAAGAAAGTGCAGATACGATTACCACGGTCAATATTTGAAAATACAATATCCGCAGGTGGAAATCTTGATGTTATTGGTTTCATAGGTGACCTGGATGTATTTGGTAAGACTCGCATAACTGGAACGTATTCAAAGAGTGGCCTTGGTGTGTCTTGTTGGTTTGAGGACAAACAAGAAGGCGTCTCCTCTGAAAAAACTACAATACAAATACCTGATATTAATGCTAATGGTACCCCGGGTGAATTTAATGATTTTGTAACGCATTTTGATACTGTGGTTTCAGCGATACGAGAGAAGACCCTGGAAGAACAAGGGGATGCTGATGCAGAAGCGGTTCTTATTGAGACTGATGGAGACTACTTTGTCTACCCACAAGCTTCCCTTGAGGATAAAGATATACTTTATGTGAGGGGTTCCGGCCCGGGGCAGGGTAATGTTTATGTTTTATTTAATACTTCCTGGGCGGATAACCAGGATCTGACCATTATTTCTACAGGTACAGTGACATACTTAGAGCCCCTCCAATATGAGTCACAAAATTCAAGGCTTAATATGGTAAGTTGGGGTGACTATACAGAAACATCTGTATTCTATACTTCCCATGAGAGTGTTATATATACTCAGGGTGATGCTGATTTTATGGATATTTTTGAAGTAGGCACAAGCGATTTGAATATGATTGCTAATGACGATATTACCTTTACTGAAATTTTTGCCAGGAAAGCCGTAAGGTATTCTTCGCGCATAGCAGATGGCGATATTCCTCCTGCATTTGGAGATAGCCTGGGAAGCAGCGATTTAGATATCGCTGCTTTAACCGTTAACCCGCAGGGATGGAAAGAAGATACAGAGTAAAATTTAAGTTATTATCCAGATTGCTAATTGGCCAAGTTTTGGCCCAAAAAGGATGCCCATATGCAAATAAAATTTAGAAAAAGACAGCTAGTAGTAATAGGTACAATGGTATTATTATACTTGGTGATTATATCAATTAGTTTTGTATTTGATTCGCAAGTTTCTTCTTCAAAAATACCAGTTAAAGAGCCGGCTTCTAACGATTTATTAGATACAAAGATAAAATCAAAGAGGCTAATACATAGCCATAGAAAACTTAAACCCAGCAATCCCTCTAGATATGGCATGGTGCTTAAGACTGGAGTTATAAGACCCGAGAGTCAAGAACAATGGAATGAAGACATAGGTAAAAAAGTACTGGTTACCATGTATGGAGCGGATATTGATACACGAAAAAAAATATATGCGACCATAGATGAGAGTCCCGAACGAACAGAAGAAAAGATTAAACAAATAGATGAAATTATAAAAGAATGCGATGCTAAGCTAGCAGAAAATCCCCAAGATTTGAAAGCCAAAGCAAGAAAAGAACGACTTATGATGCTTAAGGCTATAGCCAAATCTGTTATGCAAGAGAAATTATAAAAAGGTAAGTTTTAAGATTCAACCATAAGTTTAACCCACACCCACCTAGCAGTAAAAATGAGAATTTATTTAGACAATATCGGCTAACCAGCCTTAAATATTAGCCAAATATATCTTTAATAAAATCTACTTGCCAATTTTCCCTAAAAATAGTATCATATATAACTTAGATAGATAGGGCCTATCCTTTTAAGTCCAACATAGCTAAACCAGGGATTTGCCCGAGACATGAAAAATAGATTACGGGCCCATAGCTCAGCTGGTTAGAGCAGTTGACTCATAATCAATTGGTCCGAGGTTCGAATCCTCGTGGGCCCATAGATTCAATTACTTAGCAGCATTACTTTCATTGATTGGAATAAAGGGCTAAGAGGTTACTCGGGATTAAAATTTTTGGGCGGTTAGCTCAATTGGTTAGAGCGTCGCGTTCACATCGCGAAGGCCATAGGTTCGAGTCCTGTACCGCCCAAAGTATATATGCTTCGGAAAAGGATAACAGATTGCAGCAAATCAACTTAAAACAAGAGATAGAAAAACTTATCAAATTGCAGGATTTTGATATGCAGCTATATGATTTGAATAAGGAAAAAAGTGAAAAACCTAAAATCCTGCAAGGCTTAAAAAATGAATTCGAACAAAAGAAACAAATCCTCAATGAATTTGAAGTAAAATCTAAAGCATTGCTGCTAAAAAGGAAAGACAAAGAAGGACAATTAGGCACAAAAGAAGAAAAGATAAAAGAACTTGAAAGCAAGCTTTCCGGACTAAAGACAAACAAAGAATATTCAGCAATGATTTCAGAAATAAACGGCGTCAAGATGGATAAATCCCTGCTGGAAGAAGATATCATAAAGATGTTTGATGAACAAGACACCCTGCAAAAGGGCCTTGAAAAACAAAAAGAAGAACTAAAAACAGAAGAATCGAAGTTTACTATGGAAAATGGAAAGATCCTGGAAAGAGTAAAAGAAATCGATGGCTTTATCAAAGATTTAAGCGCAAAGAGAAAAGTAGCGGAAAAAGAAGTTGATAGCAAAGTCGCCACTCAGTACAACAGAATACTCAAAGGGAAAGAAAGCTTAGCGCTGGTAAAAGTAGAGAACCACTCCTGCCAAGGATGTTTCATGAACGTCCCGCCGCAGGTTATTAACGAAATACAAATGAATGACAAGCTGATCTTTTGCGAGATGTGCGCAAGAATTCTATATATTCCTGATGACCCCACAGAATAAATATTGCATGTACATCGATGGTGCTTCTCAAGGCAATCCTGGGCAGGCGGGTATTGGTGTAATCATTTACCATGGCGATAGAGTTATCAAAAACAAATCAAAATATATTGGTATCACCACAAATAATGTTGCAGAATATATGGCCTTGATATTCGGCTTGCATGAAGCTTTATTTCAGAAAATTGCTACTATTGAAGTCAATTCGGATAGTGAACTTTTGTGCAAACAAATCATAGGTGAATATAAAGTTAAAGATGCTACTTTAAAATTATTGTACCACTTAGCAAAACATCTCTTGTCTGGATTTAAAGCTGTTAAATTTGTTAACATACCCAGAGAAAATAATAAAAGGGCCGATAAATTAGCCACTGAGGCTATTGGAAAAAGACCTGTTCTTTTTAAAAAAAGTAAAAAAATAAAGGCAAGTCAGGATGACCAATTGTTAGGCCTAGTCTAACGATAGGAAAGTCCGAGCTCCAAAGGACAGCGCATTCCGGTAACTCGGAACATTCGGCAATTTATATTGCCGGGTCGGATCACATGCGCAAGCATGTGTCCTTACCAATAGACAGATCTATTAGTAAGGAAGAGCCACAGAGACGAGTCCGCCAATAAATTATGGCGGGGTGAAACGCGGCAATCTCTGCGCGGAGCAATACCAAAAAGACTCTAATTCATCGCAAGATGATATGGCGGTCCGCCAAAAATATCCTAAGGGATAGATTAGAGCGGGTTGGTTGCTTAATCACAAGAAGCAATTCTTGAGGTTAGAGAAATAGTCATCTCCCTACAAGATTTCTTGGATGGGAAACAGAACTCGGCTTATCTGACTTGCCTTAAATGAAGCCCAAACTTATGGAGAGAAATCGAACATAAGTTTGTGGCTGAATTTAACCCAGCACCTTTTTAGTGTTCAGAATGCTTAAAGTTAATTCTTAAAGCTGTTGAAATATAAAAAGGTGCTGGGTGATTTTCGCAATTACAAAATATTTTAAATACAAACTTAAGAAATATTTCGGAGGACAAAAATCATGTCTGGACATTCGAAGTGGGCGAGTATTAAACACAAAAAAGCAGCGACCGATGCAAAGAGGGGAGCCCTGTTTACCAAGCTGATTAAAGAACTTACTGCTGCTGCCAGGCAAGGCGGAGGTAACCAGGAAACAAATGTGCGTTTGCGCGCTGCGGTTTCTCGTGCCAAGACACAAAACATGCCCAACAATAATATTGAAAATGCTATTAAGAAGGGTACCGGAGAACTGCCCGGTATCGTCTACGAAGAAATAAGCTATGAAGGTTACGGCCCTAAGGGTGTAGCCATTATGATAGATGCTTTAACTGATAATAAGAACAGGACTAGCGCTGAGCTGAGGAATCTGCTTTCTAAGAAAGGCGGGAATATGGCCGGAGCTGGCTCTGTAGCCTGGATATTCCACAAAAATGGATATATTATAGTGGATAAAAAAGACAGCGATGAAGAAAGACTGATGAATATAATCTTAGAGGCCGGTGCAGAAGATATGAAGTCTGAAAAGGAAGCTTACGAGATCTCTACCACCCCGGCTGACTTTGAAGCGGTAAAGAAAGCGATTGAAGACAAGGGAATTAAGATTCAAAGCGCCGAAGTCACCATGACCCCTTCTTCGACGATAAAAATCGCTGGCCCTGAGGCAAAGACAGTCCTAGAATTAGTAGAGTCCCTGGAAGATCATGAAGATGTTCAGCACGTGTATTCCAACTTTGATATTCCTGATGAAATGTTAGAAGAAAGCAAATAGCCATGCTCATACTTGGGATAGACCCTGGCCTCAATATAACCGGCTATGGGATTATTCAAACAAACCCCGGAAACCTTAAGTTTATTGAAGCCGGCTTTATAAAAACATCACCAAACAACAATACCGAAACTAGATTATTAAAAATTTATTGCGAGTTGACTGATATTGTTAAGAGACACAAATTAGACGTAATTGTTCTGGAAAAATTATACGCGCACTACAAACACCCGTTAACAGCTTGCCTGCTAGGTCATGCTCGCGGTATAATCTGCCTGGTCAGCGTACAAAACAATATTAAGCTGTTTGAATATCCTACAACCAGAACAAAAAAAGCGATTTCAGGAAAAGGTAGCGCATCTAAGTTGCAGATTCAGTATATGGTCTTAAACATTTTAGGCCTGAGGGACAAATCAAAAGTTTCGCTAGATATAACTGATGCTCTAGCCTTAGCCATCGCTCACTCTTATATTGCTAAGAGAGAAAAGGTACTTCAGATTTCATGATTGCTCAAATTAACGGAAAGATCATTCAGAAAAAAAGCGACTGTATAATTTTAGATACAAATGGCATCTGTTATGAAGTGCTGATTCCCCAGATCATCATGTCTAGAATTGATGATTTTATTCAAGAGGATAGAATAAAACTAATCACCTATCACTACTTACAAACAGAGCCGTCAAAAAGTATCCCCATATTAATTGGGTTTATAAATGAAGTGGAAAGGGAATTCTTTGGCCTATTCATTACCGTCTCTGGTATCGGGCCTCGCGCAGCCATCAGGGCTATCAATAAACCGATTTCTACCATTGCTAAGTGGATTAACGACGGAGATGCCTCGTTGCTCTGCACGCTTCCAGGTATCGGACAACAAAGAGCTAAGGAGATTATTGCAAAGCTTCAGGGAAAGATGGGTAAGTTTGGCCTGATTAAAGATGGAAAATCACAAATAAAGACAAATGTAGATGAAGATATTAAAAAGGAATCATTGGATATTTTATTAAAACTTCAGTATAAAAAACAAGAAGCAAAAGAAATGATAAACAAAGCTATAGAGCGTTCTCCGGATATTAAAAATACCGAAGAGCTGCTCAATGAAGTCTACAGGCAAAGGATAAAATAATGACTGAGTTTAATCCAGAAATCAAAGGCGCAATTGAATCCATAATATTTATCAGCGAAGGCCCGATCCCGGCAGCTGAAATCCAGAATGTTTTAGAGGGGTTGGATTTACAAACTATAAAATCCATATTCGATGAATTAAAGAGCGACTACGATCAGAGAAACGGCGGCATAAAATTAGTGGAGGTAGCCGGCGGTTACCAAATGGTAACTTCTCCTAACTGTGCGAACTTCATAAAAAAATTCTACAAGCTAAAGCACTCGGAAAAACTTACTATGCCATCGCTAGAGACCCTTTCAATAATTGCCTATAAACAACCTGTTACAAAAATTGAGATTGAATCCATTAGAGGTGTAAACGTAGACGGTGTTATAAAGAAACTTCATGAGAAAAGCTTGGTTCGCATAATGGGAAGAAAAGAAGTCGTGGGAAAGCCCTTTGTCTATGGTACTACCAGGAGCTTCTTGGAATATTTCGGCTTAAACTCGTTGGAAGAGCTTCCGGACATTGAGGAATTCGTGCAGACTTTAAAGGATAGGGAGCCGGGACAAATAACACCGCTTGCAGAGGATGAATTAGACATAAGCCAGTCCAGCACTGTTGACCATGCGCCACTCGATGAGGCTCCTAAAGAAACCCAGTCAGTAGAAAATGAGAAAAAGGAAACTATAGAGATAAAAGAGGAAAACTAAAATGAAGATAAAAAGCAGAAGAAAAGAAATCGATTCTCTGGATAAGAAAATTATTGGATTGCTCAGTAAAAGAGCCGAGGCCTCGAAAAAGATTGGCTTGATCAAAAAGAAGCTAAATAAATCTATTTATGCGCCTGACAGAGAAAAAGAGATTATGAAGAATATAAAGAAGTTTAATAAAGGCCCGGTAAGCAACAAATCATTGGTTTCTATATACAGGGAGATAATGTCTAGCAGTTTTTCTTTAGAAAAACCCTTAACAATTGCCTATTTAGGACCTAAGGCCACTTTCACAAACCTCGCCGCTCTACACAAATTCGGCCCGATGGTCTCCTATAGCGCCTGCGAAAGCATCACGGAAGTCTTCCTTGATGTGGAAAGGGGAAACTCTGACTATGGAGTTGTGCCTATCGAGAATTCCATCGAAGGCGCGGTAACGCACACTTTAGATATGTTCATGGATTCTGATTTAAAAATCTGCGCTGAGATCATCCTTGATATTTCGCACAATTTATTGGGAAAGTGCAGTATCGATAAAATTAAGAGGGTGTACTCTAACCCTCAGGTATTCGGTCAGTGCCGCATCTGGTTACAGGTGAATTTGCCAAAGGCAGAGCTTATCGAAGTTTCTAGCACGACCAAAGCAGCTCAAATCGCCTCTAAAGAGAAACGCTCTTCATGTATTGCCTCAACTTTAGCTGCTAATGTGTATAACCTGAGAATCATCTCTAAGGAGATTGAGGATAGCCCACATAATATCACAAGATTCTTGGTTATCTCTCAAAACGATGTTCCTCCAACTAAAGAAGATAAAACATCAATAATGTTTTCGATTAAAGACAAGGTGGGAGCATTACATGACATGCTCATTCCTTTCAAGAAACACAAGATAAACTTGACCAAGATCGAATCTCGGCCTTCTAAAAAGAAAGCCTGGGATTACTATTTCTATCTGGATCTATCCGGGCATCGAAGTGAGACTAAAGTTAAAAATGCCTTGAATGAGCTAGAGAAAGAATGTAAGTTCCTTAAAGTCCTAGGTTCATACCCTATGCATGAGTAGAAAAAAGATGAAAAGATTATTTAGAAAAGACATCAACAAGCTTAAGCCCTATATTCCCGGTAAACCAATTGACCTAGTTGAGCGCCAATTTGGGATTAAGAATGCTATCAAACTTGGCTCAAACGAGAATTCCTTCGGTGCGCCACAAAAAGCTAAGCTTTCGATTAAAAAATGCTTAAATGATATTTTCCGTTATCCGGATGGCAACTGTTATTACTTAAGAAATGCTCTAGCTAAAAAATTAAAGATCAAGCCTAAGAATTTGATCTTCGGCAATGGTTCAGATGAAATAATCGATATCATCATAAAGACATTTCTTAATCCCGGTGAAGAAATTCTAACTGCAAAAACAACATTTGTGGAATACGAAATTATCGCAAAGGCAAATGGATTAAAGGCAAAGTGTCTAGCCCTTAAGGACTTTAAATACGACTTAAGCGCGCTAAGGAAGAATATAAGCAAAAAGACCAAGGTGATATTTATTGCTAATCCTAATAATCCCACAGGCACTTATAATAACGCCAAGGAACTGCTAAACTTTATCAACAACCTGCCCAAGAACAAACTTATTGTTATTGATGAAGCTTATATCGAATTTGTTGATGCAAAAGATTATCCCAGGCTAATTGAGCTTATCAACAAGAAAAATATTGTAATCCTTAGAACTTTTTCCAAAGCTTACGGCCTTGCCGGTCTAAGGATAGGCTATGCAGTTGCTAATTCTAACTTTATTAAGGCAATGGAGAGAATAAGGCAACCTTTTAATGTAAACTCTCTGGCGCAGCGTGCTGCTGAGTCAGCGCTAAAAGATGTATCTTTTATCAAAAATAGTACAAGAATAATCAAAAAAGAAAAGTATAAACTATATAAAGAATTGCGTTCTCTGGGGATTGCATATATTCCCTCTCAAGCAAACTTTATAATGTTTAAAACCAAGCTCAATGGATTAGTCCTCTGCAAAAAATTAATAAAACAAGGTATTATAATCAGGGATCTAAAACAATACAAATTAGACAAGTATGTCCGGGTCACTATCGGGAGACCAAAAGAAAATAGAATTTTCATCAAAAAACTTAAGAAAATTCTTTTAGGAGAAAAATAATGATTGTCGTTCTAAAACCAAAAGCAACTAAAAAACAAATCGACTATATCATCAAAAGGACAAAGAAACTTGGCCTAAAACCTCATATTTCCAGAGGTGAAGAGCGTACAATAATCGGACTGATCGGCCCTGAGGATGTGCTTCGGGTTACACCTTTGGATATATTCCCAGGCGTTGAAAGAGTCATGCCCGTTTTGGCACCCTACAGGCTTGTATCCAGAGAGTTTCAAAAAAAGGACACCATTATAACGGTTAATTCCAAAACAAAAATCGGAGGTAAAAAGATCGTTATCATAGCTGGGCCCTGCGCCATAGAGAATTATGATACCCTTCAGGCAATTGGGAAAAAGATTAAAGACGCTGGGGCAACGATTTTACGCGGCGGAGCATTCAAACCCCGCACTTCACCTTACAGCTTCCAGGGACTTGGAGAAGAGGGTTTAAAATATTTAAAACAAGTGGGCAAAGAATTAAACATGCCCACTATAACCGAAGTAATGGACACCCGAGACGTAGAATTAGTAAGTAAATACTCTGATATGCTTCAAATCGGCGCGCGAAATATGCAGAACTTTAATCTGTTAAAAGAAGTAGGCCAAACTAAAAAACCAGTATTGTTAAAACGTGGGTTATCTTCTACTATAAAAGAACTACTGATGTCTGCGGAATATATCCTTTCAGAGGGTAATTTTAATGTAATCTTGTGTGAAAGAGGAATCAGGACTTTCGAGGAGTCGACTAGGAACACTCTAGACATAAGCGCTGTACCTGTGATAAAGAAATTATCACACTTACCAGTGGTAGTTGACCCCAGCCACGCCAGTGGAAAGTGGGAGCTCATCTCACCATTGGCCAAAGCTGGAGTAGTAGTAGGATGCGATGGACTCCTGATAGAGGTACACGTAAAACCTGAAGAAGCTCTCTCTGATGGCAGTCAATCTTTAATCCCTCATCGCTTTAAACAATTAATGAAGGAACTTAAGCCAGTGGCTAAAGCTATAGGAAGGACAATTTAGTGGCTATATTTAATAAGATTACAATTGTGGGAGTGGGTTTGATTGGCGCCTCCCTTGCCAAAGCTATTAGAAAAAAGCGAATAGCAAAAAAGATTGTTGGATACTTTAGAAACGAAAAAAAACTTAAAAAAGCTTTAAGCAAAAGGATAGTTGATAGCGGCTCCCTGGATTTAGAAGAATCGATTTCCCAAAGCGATTTAGTTATCCTGGCTCTGCCAATTAGGCATATTATCAGCTTTATGAAAACTATTAAAAAACTAAAAAATAATAAAACCATATTAATCGACGTGGGAAGCACAAAATCAAAAGTTGTTGATGTTGCTACCAAACTAAATCTAAATTTTGTGGGCACTCATCCTTTAGCTGGCTCGGAAAAGAAAAGTGCCGATTTTAGTTCTGTTAATTTATTTAATAATTCTCTAGTTATTATTACACCTACTAAAAAGACAAACAAGAAATCACTGGCTAAGGTTTTAAAATTTTGGAAAAAACTAAATACTAAAACGACCTCTATGGCTCCAGCTAAGCACGATAAAATTCTTTCTTTTACTAGCCATCTGCCACATTTGAGCTCTTTTTGTTTAATTAATTCCATACCTGAGGCTTTTCTTCCTTTTGGAGCCACAGGACTCAAAGACTCTACGCGAATTGCTTCTTCAGATGCTCAAATATGGGCGGATATTTTCCTAAGCAACAAAAAGGAATTACTTACTGCAATAAAAGCTTTGGAGAATCAAATTAAGAAAATCAAAAAGGCCGTCCTGAATAATAAAAGAAGCCGAATTGTCAGTTTGATAAATTCATCTAGGAAAAGAAGAGGCAAGATTAATTGAAACTAATGCTCCCGTTGAAAGAAACATTGAACCTCAATGTCTACAAATAAATCAATTGTCGCCATCGATGGCCCAGCCGGTGCAGGTAAAAGCACAGTAGCAAAATTAGTCGCGAAAAAACTAGGATTTCTCTATATCGATACGGGAGCTCTGTATCGAGCACTTACTTTAAAGGCAAAAAGAAATAACCTAAGTTTAAAAAATGAGAACGCCATAATCAATCTATTAAAACAAACCGATATTTCTCTAAAATATGAAAATTACAATTTAACAGTAGTCTTGGACAAAGAGGATGTCTCTGTGGAAATTCGTAAACCCTATATAACTGACGGCGTATCTGAAGTGGCAAAAATTAAAGAAGTCCGTGAGATCATAACCGATATCCAGAGAAAACTGGCCAAAGACGACGATTCTGTATTGGAGGGAAGAGACATAGGTACAGTTGTTTTCCCTAATGCAAAATATAAGTTTTTTCTAGACGCAAACTTTGATGTAAGAGTAAACAGGAGATTCAAAGAGCTGAAAGAAAATAATGAGGATGTTTTGGTTGAGGCTGTGCAAGGCAATCTTTCTATAAGGGATAAGATAGATTCGACCAGAGAAATTGCACCCCTAAGAAAAGCCGATGATGCAATTTATATCGATACGACTAACCTCTCAATTAGCGAAGCTGTTGCTAAAATTATTTCGTGGATAAAAACTTAATTAGAAATTTCTCAATAATCGCGCATATCGACCACGGTAAGTCTACCCTGGCCGACAGATTGCTTTTGCACACTGGCGCTATAAATGAAAGAAGCTTCAGAAACCAGCTGCTTGATGATATGGACCTAGAGAGAGAACGTGGAATCACAATCAAGGCTTCCGCTGTAAGAATTAATTACCATGCTCAAAACAACAAAGAATACCTTATCAATCTGATTGATACCCCTGGACACGTTGATTTTTCTTATGAAGTATCTAAATCTCTGGCAGCATGTGAAGGTGCGTTGCTAGTTGTGGACGCTGCTCAAGGAATCGAAGCCCAAACCGTAGCCAATTTCTATTTGGCAAGAGACCATAAGCTAAAGATAATTCCTGTAATCAATAAAACCGATCTTCCCAGTGCACAAGTTGACATGGTTACAGAGCAGCTATGTGATGCTTTAGGTTTTAACGAAGATGAAATAATTCTTGCCTCGGCAAAAGAAGGTATCGGTATCGGAGAAATACTAGAAAAAGTCATAGCAGTAATTCCACCTCCGAGTGGAGATGACGACAATCCTTTACAAGCACTCATATTTGACTCTGTATTCGACACTTATAAAGGTGTTACAATTTATGTGCGCAGCTTCAACGGTATCATAAAGCCCAATCAAGAGATAAAGATGTTAAATACTTCTAAAACATATAAAATTGAAGAAGTAGGCATATTCGTGCCTGAGAGCATAAAGATATCCGAGCTTAGAGCTGGAGAAGTAGGTTATTTTACCGCCAATATTAGGGATGCCAAAGAAATCGTCATCGGCGATACCGTGACAGACGCCAAGAACCCCACAAATAATGCTCTGCCGGGATATAAAAAAGTTAAGCCATTGGTATTTTGTGGAATATTTCCGGTAAACGCAAAAGATTTCACAAATCTTAGAGAAGCGATGGAAAAACTCAGCCTAAACGATGCTTCTTTTATTTTTGAACCAGAGATTTCGCAGTCTTTCGGCTATGGTTTCCGCTGTGGTTTTCTAGGCCTGCTGCACATGGAGATATCCCAAGAAAGATTAGAGAGAGAATACAACCTCAACCTGGTAATCACCACTCCTAACGTTGTTTACAAAGTAAAGACCAAGGAAGGAGTTGAAATAGAAGTAGATAACCCGGCAAAACTTCCTCCGATACATGAGATAGAAGAAACGCAAGAACCCTACATCAGAGCCTTTATTATATCCCCGTTTGAATTTATTGATCCGGTGTGTGAACTGACAAAACAAAAAAGAGGCTCATTTAAAGAGCAAGACTTCCTCGGTCAAAACAGAGTAAAGATAGCATTTGAGATGCCTCTCTCCGAGGTAATTGTCGATTTTTACGATAAGATAAAATCTATCACTAGAGGATATGGCTCTCTAGATTATGAGTTCCAAGATTATCGGCCTACAAAACTTGTAAAGCTAGATATTTTACTTAATGGAAAATTGTGTGATGCTTTCTCCTGCCTCTTACACAAAGACAAAGCTCAAGCTAAAGGCAAAATGCTCATAGCTAAACTAAAAGAATTGATTCCCAGACAACTTTTTGAGGTACGAATTCAAGCCTCTATTGGCAATCAGATTGTGGCTGCTGAAAAAGTAAAATCTGTGGGCAAGAATGTAACCGCTAAGTGCTACGGCGGAGACATTACCAGAAAAAGGAAACTCTGGGAAAAACAAAAGGAAGGGAAAAAACGTTTAAAACAATTCGGACAAGTACAAATACCCCAAGAAGCATTCTTAGCGGTATTAAAAATTTAAGGCGGAAAGATGAAAATTAAGATCTCACAAATTAAAAATAGCGTAAAAAGTAAATGTCCCCTAATAAGAGAGTGGGCGGAGACTATTATCATCGCTTCTTTACTGGCAATGTTTATTAGAAGCTTTGTGGTGCAGCCCTTTAAGATTCCTACCGGATCAATGCGTACCACACTAATTGAAAAAGATAGAATTTTAGTAAATCGTTTTATTTACGGTATCAGAATTCCTTTTACTACCGTAAGGTTCTTTAAATTCAAATACCCGAAGCGGGGAGACGTGATAGTCTTTAACTATCCTGAAGACCCAAAGAGGGCTTTCATAAAGCGCCTCATAGCAAAAGAAGGAGACATTGTTGAGATTAAAGAAGGAAAGATATTTATCAATTCGGAAGAGTTCGAACATCCTGCGATCGACAACATATATTACTATAACAGAGGTGATTATGGCCTAATCGGCCAGAAAGTAACCGTACCCAAAAATTGCTACTATGTATTAGGTGACAACAGCGGCTCTTCTAGAGACAGCCGTTACTGGGGATTTGTTGATGATAAATATCTAATAGGAAAAACATTTTTAATATATTGGCCCTTAAACCGAATAAGAATAATTGAATGAGCTTTGCAAATAAAATTACGATTTTTCGCATATTAAGCGTCCCGTTCTTCATGACCGCTCTCATCTATTACACGCCTGAAAAGGATTACTTGCGCATAATAGCTCTATCCATATTTATTCTGGCGATTATCTCTGACGTGATTGACGGCTATATCGCCAGAGTAAAAAAACAAAAGACAAAAGCTGGAGCGATTTTAGATCCACTGGCAGATAAAATTCTCTTGATTACTGCATTTATTCTGCTCTATCACATCAGTAATCTCTACTTTGAAATCAAGCTGCCGCTCTGGATTGTTTTGATAGCTATATTCAGAGACGTTATCTTGCTTTTGGGTGGCACAATAATTATCTTAAGCAACCAGGAAAACAATATCTCTCCCACATGGATGGGCAAGATTTCTACTTTTCTTCAGACTATGTTAATCCTGACGCTACTTTTAAAATTAGATTTCAGTTTCTACCTTATGAATCTGATCATATGGAACATCGCCATAGGCTTTACTCTTGTCTCAGGAATAGACTACTTAAGAAGAGGGATGGTTATGTTTAATTCTCAACCTCAAAACAAATGAGCCTGCCAGTTCTAATAATTATAAGCTATCTATTCGGTTCAATTCCCTTTTCATTCATCATAGCAAAATTACTGAAAAATGTGGATTTGCGCAAAGTAGGTTCTGGCAATATTGGAGCAACGAATTTAGCCCGAGCTCTAGGATATAGAATAGGTGCATTTGGTCTGATTCTGGACATCTTAAAAGGAATTATCCCTGTGCTGTTATTGGCTGATTTAGCGACCACGAGCTTAAACCTTTCCCGTGACTCTCTAAGATTAATCCTGGGTATTGCTAGTATCTGCGGCCACAACTGGACAATATTCTTAAAATTTAAGGGAGGCAAAGGTATTGCTACCAGTTTTGGTGTATTGATAGGACTGGCCATAAAAAATATATTAATCGCAAAAATAATCTTGCTCTTGGCTGTGGTCTGGACCATCACTTTATTCATTTGGGGCTATGTATCCTTATCTTCCATACTGGTCGCGATATTATTACCAATATTTTTATACATATTTGGACTCAATAGATACTTTATTTTATTTGGAATTATTATGGCGATTTTTGCTGTCTTTCGTCATAAGTCAAATATTAACAGGATGTTAAAACATAAAGAAAACCGCTTCAATATCAAATCCAAGCTTCAATCCCTCAAGAAGAAAGCGCTTCCCTAAAATACGTCTTAACCCCTTGTTTTGCCGTTAGTTATGTGTTATATTTTTATTGAAAAAGGAACAGTATAACAAAATGGCTTTATTGAGCCTAGGGTTCCCAAAAGGAAAGCCGAGTTACTCAAAACAAGGAGAAAAAAAGGTATAAAAATAGAATATTGAGTAACTCGGCTGTTTAAAATTATGAAAGAGAGCAAAATGAGAGATTTGGTATTCAAAAATTTAACCTCAAAAGACAGAACTAGAAAAATCCTTCTGGCTAAAGAGACTATTGACGAAGATGGTATCCAGACAAGGATACACAAGCACCTAATTTACAATGTCAGCGAGGTTAAAGAAGGGCAAACTATGGAAAAAGTTGATGGCGAACTCTTTATTACGAAGGAAAAGAATACAAAATTAAAGACCGAGTCTTTCTTTATTAAGATGAAGAGTGGAATGTTTGCAAACTGTAATAATAAGGTATTTATGGTTAATTTCTTGCAATCGTTAAAAATTGAACTATCTCCTATAATGAAGGGAAATTAGTATATTTATTCTTTAAGTAATACTCTAGAGATATAAACTTGGACGGTTTAAACGAGAACCGTCCTTTTTTTATGACAGTTTAAGCTTGTCTAAGGAATATTGATATGATAGTATAAATCACTATGTCAGAGCAGTTAGATTTTGATTCTTTAAGGCAGGAGATGGTTGAGAGACATCTTAAATCTCGTGACATAAGGGATCAAAAAGTATTAGAAGCATTTACATCAACTCCCAGACATTCCTTCGTACCGCAAGAATACCAGAAATCTTCTTACGGAGATTTCCCTCTGCCTATTGGAGAAAATCAAACTATATCACAGCCGTATATAGTTGCCTTAATGACCCAATCATTAGAATTAGAGAAAACGGATAAAGTTTTAGAGATTGGAACTGGCTCTGGCTATCAAACCGCTATTCTGGCTAAACTAGCCAATAAGGTATACTCTGTTGAAAGAAAGGAAGCACTATCAGAAAATGCTGAAAAAGTTCTAAGCGAACTCGGATTCAAAAATATAACAATCAGAATCGCAGATGGAACTTTAGGCTTGGAAGAATTTGCTCCTTATGATAAAATCGTAGTCACGGCTGCAGCTCCGGCTCTACCAAAAGCGCTAAAAGAACAACTAAATTCTGGCGGAAAAATAGTTATACCTATAAGTGTGGGTTTCGGACAAATGCTGACCTGTTTTACTAATGAAAAAAATGGCCTAATGAAAAAAGAGATATGTGCATGCACCTTTGTGCCATTGATTGGAGAAAATGGTTATGGGCAATGAGTTATTAGTTTTTTTGACTGCAGCACTACCCATATCGGAACTGAGAGGAGCCATTCCACTTGGGCTATATCTCAAAGAACCTATTGTAAAAGTCGTGTTTTTATCAATACTGGGAAACCTGTTGCCTGTTGCGCCGATACTTTTTCTACTTCAACCGGTTTCAGAGAAATTAAGAAAGTTTAAGATATTGAATAGATTTTTTGACTGGCTGTTTGAAAGAACAAAAAAGAAAGCCAGTCTAGTGGAAAAATACGAAGCCATAGGATTAGCCTTATTCGTTGCCATTCCGCTTCCAATAACCGGAGCCTGGACAGGCTGTATCGCGGCATCTTTGTTTAAGATCAGATTCCGCTATGCTTTCATGAGTATTATTTTGGGCGTATTTATAGCGGCGTTCATAGTGACCGCATTATGCCTAAGTGGTATCTTAATTTATGGAACACATTAAAATTAATTTGCTATACCTGAATCTACCCTTGACATCAAAGATGCCAAGGGTTATCCGCCAAAATGTTTTTAACAATAATTTAGTGAAATCCGCCGAAGTCCGCTAATTAATTGCGTAAGGACGAAGGCGGATAAAAGCAATGCTACATGTATACTACGGTAAAGGCAAGGGCAAGACTTCTTCGGCTTTAGGATTAATTTTAAGAGCAGCCGGATATAAAAAGAGGATTATCCTTTTTCAATTCTTAAAACCGAGCCGGTTATTTTCTGGTGAACAGGCCAGCCTAAAGAAATTCCCAAACTTAAACCAAATAAGGTTCGATCAAAAGCATCCTATATTTATGCTCAGAGATAAAAAAGAACAAATTAAAGCTTTGAGGGTTCATGTAAAAAAATCAATCTTAAAACTTAAGCAGGTTATAAAGGGCGGTAAATTCGATATTCTAGTTTGTGATGAAATTCTGAATTTGATAGACTGCCAACTCATCAAAGAAGTAGATATGGTAAAATTATTTAGGAGCATTAGGGACAAAAAAGAAATTATTCTGACCGGAAGACCAAAACTCAAGAAACTCATAAAGCTTGCTGATTATGCCACAGAGTTTCGTCAAGTGAAGCACCCTTTCCAAAAAGGCACTTTAGCCAGAAAGTGCATTGAGTATTAATTATCGCAACTAATTCTCGGAAAAATGGAAGATACTTATATCTTAGGAATTTCAGCTTTTTATCATGACAGCTCCGCCTGTATTGTAAAAAACGGAGAAATTGTCTGCGCTGCTCAAGAAGAACGCTTCTCTAGAAAAAAGCATGATTTCAGGTTCCCTCATAATGCTATAGAGTGGTGTCTTAAAGAGGCAAAAATCTCTATTAAAGACATCTCCTATGTGGTCTTCTATGATAAGCCTTTCATAAAATTTGAGCGCATAATCCTAACCTATCTGCGCTTTGCGCCTATTGGCTTGAGGTCATTTATGATGGCTATGCCTATGTGGCTAAAAAACAAACTGCACATGCGGGACTTAATCACTAATGAACTGGGAGGCTATGAAGGTGAAATTCTTTTTACCGAGCATCATGAATCCCACGCCGCTTCTGCTTTTTATCCTTCGCCATTTCAAAAAGCTGCGATACTTACTATGGATGGCGTAGGGGAGTGGGCTACGGCAAGCATTGGAATCGGTGAAGGCAGAAAAATCGAGATCATGAAAGAACTACACTTTCCACACTCTCTGGGCTTACTCTATTCCGCATTTACTTACTTTACTGGATTTAGGGTTAATTCTGGTGAGTACAAATTGATGGGGCTAGCGCCATACGGAGATCCAGTCTATAAAAATTTAATCTTAAGAGAACTGCTGGATTTAAAAGATGATGGTTCTTTCAGGTTAAACATGAAGTACTTTAACTACTGCGTTGGACTAACTATGACCAATAAACGCTTTAATCGACTTTTTGGCGGCCCTCCCAGAAAACCTGAATCCCAGATAACACAAAGAGAAATGGATCTTGCCAGGTCTGTTCAAGAAGCAACGGAAGAGATAATGCTGAGAATGGCGAGATATGTCAAAAAAGTAACTAAACAAGAAAATCTCTGCCTGGGTGGCGGCGTTGCCTTAAATTGCGTGGGAAACGGAAAGATTCTAAAAGAAAAAATCTTTAAGAATATCTGGATCCAGCCAGCAGCTGGAGATGCAGGTGGGGCCTTAGGGGCAGCATTGTTTGCCTGGTATAGATACTTAGATAACAAAAGAGAAGCCAATGGAACCAATGATTCACAGCAAGGCTCCTATTTAGGCACTCACTATTCTAAAGAAGAGATTAAAGCCATATTGGATGAGCAGGCCATAAAATACGAAGCGCTAAGCAGGGACGAACTAGTCAACAAAGTGGCTCGTTTAATCAATGAAGGGAATGTTATCGGCTGGTTTCAGGGAAAGATGGAATTCGGCCCAAGAGCTCTGGGCTCAAGAAGCATTATCGGAGATGCGCGTTCACAAGAGATGCAATCTAAAATGAACCTAAAGATTAAATTCAGGGAGTCATTTAGACCTTTCGCTCCCACTGTAATAAAAGAAAGTTGCTCTGATTATTTTGATTTAGATGTTGAAAGTCCCTATATGTTGCTTGTGGCACCGGTAAAAAAAGATAAGTTAATTAACCAGAATTCCCAATCTGCAAAGGGTTTTGAAAAGCTCAAAGTAAGGCGCTCCGCTATCCCTAGCGTAACGCACGTAGATAACTCAGCACGTATCCAGTCCGTAGACAGGAAAGACAATCCTATTTATTATGACATGATAAACGAATTTGGGAAACTGAGCGGAATCCCCGTAATTATCAACACTTCATTTAACATAAGAGGGGAACCCATTGTCTGCACACCTATTGACGCCTTGAGATGCTTTCTTAAAACTGATATAGATTATCTTGCGATTGGAGATTTTTTAATTGACAAAAAATTACAAAGGCCACCTAAAGATAAGCTTAAATATTCGCAGCACCTGGAACTAGATTAAAATGCAAAGCAAGACTCCAACAAAAAAACAGCTGAACGTTTTTGTTTACGGCCTTACCTTTATAATATGCCTGTTTTCTTGGAAGGCCATAAAGACTGGTAATAATAAAGTACTTATCATTCTTTTGCCCCTGATATTCGTGCTATTAATTACCTATTTTACAAAGAGGGATTTTGTGGTAAAATTTTACCATCTCTGGATGAAATGTGTGTCGGTTATCGGAATGGTGGTTACCGGCATATTGATGATCGCTATCTTTTACTTGATCTTTACTCCGATAGGGATATTATTAAGAATTATCAGAAAAGACGTACTGCATTTAAAATATGACAAGAAGTTAAAGACGTATTGGATAGATAGGCCGCAACGGCCGTTTGAAAAATCCAACTACGAAAGACAATTCTAAATGAAGACACAACTTATGGAGTCCAAAGGACGAGATAAGTTGTGTGTCTGAATTTATCCCGCCCTTTTGTGGAAACACAAAAAGGATTAGTCACAAAAGGGCGGGATTTAATTCACCCATACAATTTACGTTCATTAACATTCCGTAAATTGTGCGCTCATTAAAGGAGACTTATGGCAAAAGTATCTATATTTAAAGAACTGTGGGACTTCATGAGAGTGCGTAAGCGCTACTGGCTTGCGCCAATATTGATTATTCTGATTTTGCTCTCTGTTTTAATAGTTTTTGCCCAGACATCAGCTGTAGCGCCATTTATTTATACGCTATTTTAAAAACACTTAAATTCTGGTTTTTTTCCAGATATATGTTATAATTCAATTGTATTAGTAAGTTTCCGGTGTGCCATGGAGTCGTAAGACTTACCGGTAAATTAAGAATGAAAAATGCTTAATTTCCGGTTTTTTATTTGAAGAAGAGACACAATCATGAAATCTTATAAAATAATCACCCTATCAATCACTATCTTAATATTTTCGTATTGCAGCGTGGCTGCTGCTTCTACAGAAAGCTCTTTTGAAAACCTCTACAATAAAATGGATAAGTATATGAGTGGTGATACTCCAAGATTTATCGAGAGCTTCTCTTGGCCTTATCCTGGAGGAAATGAATTAGAGCACAAGGCCTATTCATACGATAGCGTTCTTGCCGTGTTAGCTTTTTTAAACCGAGGAGAGGCTGATGACATAAGACGAGCGAAGGTAATTTGTGAAGGATTTATATTTGTCCAAGATATAGATCCGGAAGCGGATGGTAGAATTCGTGACGCTTATTGGGCGACAAATCTTGCAGGACCATCAATTTATGATTGGGGCTCAAGATGCGGCAATTTGGCTTGGATAATTATAGCTCTTGTTGAATGTTACAATAATGACCCAATCAATAACGAAGAATATTTGGAGAGCGCAATAAATATAGGTAATTTTATTATTAATGAGTATAAGGATGAAGAAGATAGGGGATTTATAACCGGATATTACCTTGATTGGGGAAGTCCTGGAAATGTAGTATTGCTCAATAGTAAATCCACTGAAGAAAATACTGATGTCTATGTTGCCTTTATGAGGTTATATGAAGCCACTAATGATTCCCAATGGATAATCAACGCCACTCACGCAAAATCATTTGTACGTTCAATGTATACCAGGCCTGAAAACACGTACTATTGTGGCACAGATGAACAAGGCGAGATTGTAACGGATTATTTTAGTCAAGCCGAAGATGCCAATGCCTATGCCATCCTTGCGTTTAACTCAAGGGAATTTATTTCCTACACGAAGAGTTTTATTGCTCACTCGGGTGACACTGTCAGCCCAAATGCGAAAAAGAAAGAAGAAGTTCAAATGCTCGTTTTAAATGAGGTACGCATTTCTTATCCATATCCGGTTCTATGGCTTGAGGAAAACTGCTTAACAACAGATTTTGGTTTCACTGGTTTTGATTTTAATACAGACCAGGATGGCGTCTGGTTTGAAGGAACAGGAAATATGTGCGTTGCCTATGATAAGCTAAATCTAACGGAACCGTACGATACATATTTAAATGAGCTTCGCAATGCTCAAATAGAAGACCCCATAGATCCATATCGTGATGGCGCTATTCCGTCGGCGTCTAGAGACTACCTTAGCACAAATCTAGGATATTGGTATTTTAATTCACCTCATGTAGCTGCTACCTGCTGGTACATCTTTGCTGAAGAAAGATATAATCCTTTAGATAATTAATCGCAGGAATAATTTTATTTAATTTGTGATTGAGAATGACCGTCTTATAATTTGAGACGGTTTTATTTTTGTCTTGACAAAAATCCATAATTATACTAAAGTTAATGAAACAAAAGTAAAAGGGAGGTAAACGATGTTGGCACTAATATTGGTAGTTGTGGCGGTTATTTCTAGATTCATTCCTCACATTGCAAATTTTACTCCTATCTTGGCTATAGCTTTGTTTGGAGGAGTATATCTTAATAAAAGATACGCTTTGCTTCTGCCGCTTGCGCTAATGATGCTTACCGACCTATTCTTAGGCGTACACAATACCATTATTTTTACCTGGGGGACAATTCTAATCATCGCTGGACTAGGAATGTTATTAAGACAGAAAAAGAACCCCGTGAATATAGCCTTAAGCGCATTTTCATCCGCGGTACTATTTTTCATAATTACTAATTTCGGTGTATGGTTAATGGGCTGGTATCCCAGGACCTTAGAGGGCTTGATAACTTGCTACACTATGGCCATACCTTTCTTTAGAACGACTATGGCCTCGACATTGGTATTCAGCTTTGTTCTGTTTGGAGCCTATGAAGTAGTTACCCGTAAGGTTAAAGATACTTCCTTAGCAAAAGCTCTTTTATAAATTATTTCTTTTATAGGTGCATAATAGCTTAAAAAGGGAAAGCCGTTATTAATTCGGCTACGGTCCCGCCGCTGTAATGGGTACGAAAGCTTTTTAAAGCCACTGTCTGAAAAGACGGGAAGGCAAAAGCAAGTAGGCTAGAGCCCTAAGTCAGAAGACCTGCCTATAATTTAGAAGGTTTTGATTGCTGCGTGAAACAGCAGGAAAAACTCATAGACTAGGGTTAAAGTAAATCAGGGTGCAGACCCCATACCAAGAATTTGGTATGGGGTTTTTTATTGAGACCCGAACTTACAGAACAAAGTGAATGTAAGTTCGTTGGTCGAAATAATCCTTGGCATTTTTGATGCCAAGGATCAACAAAGGAGAAGAAAATGAGAAATATAAGACTAGTTTTTTTGTTCGTATTAATTATAACATCAATTTCAGTAAACACACTTTTAGCAGAAGAAATTACAACTCCTGAACAGCTGCAAAAAATCATCATTACCCCTAATCGCTTTTCACAAAAATTCCAGAATTCAACTGGCGAGATAAGCATTATCACCAGAGAAGATATCGAGAATTCTGGAGCAGAAATCCTACTTGATGTCTTTCGCACAATAAAAGGCGTATTGGTTACAGATTGGTATGGTAATGGTGCAAAGGCTTCTGTTGATCTGAGAGGATTTGGCGAAACCGCAAGTAGTAACGCGCTTGTTCTCGTTGATGGCCGAAGAGTAAATTCAGCAGACCTTAGTGGTGTTGATTGGATGCAAATTCCATTAGAAAGGGTAGAGCGGATTGAAATACTACATGGAGGTACGGGAGCGGTTCTTTACGGAGATAACGCTGTTGGCGGAGTCATTAACATTATCACAAAATCCGGAAAACCGGGTAAACCGATTTTTGAACTCCTTACCTCCGGCGGAAGTTATCATATGAACAAACAAAGCCTATCCTGTGATGGTGCAACAGAAAAATTATCGTATTCACTCACTACTACACACTTCGATACAAATGGCTATAGGGAAAACAGCGAATACAGATCCAGCGACTTTGGAGTAAAACTTAAATACCAATTTAATGATGCGATTGGGCTCAAATTAAGCGGAAACTACCATGACGCAGACTTAGGGCTACCAGGACCTTTGGATAACTGGGAATACGCTACTCACAACCATAGAGATTCTATATCTGATGAAGAAAATAATGATGCGGGAGAAGAAGATTATTATGTTAAATTTGGCATTGAGGGCTTGACCTTTGATTTTGGTATTGCTAATTTCGATGTATCTTTTCGTAGAAGAAAATCAGTAAATTACATTCCTACTTGGGAAGTTTCACGTGCACGAATTGATACAATTGCCGTAACACCTAACTATACCTGTACCTTAGATATTTTTGGAAGGCCAAATAAAGTTATTACTGGAATTGACTTCTATAAAACTGACAATATTACAAACGGTTATAATGCTACAACAGACAACCAGAATAATGATATTGATCTTGACAAATACAGCTTTGGTCTTTATGTAAGTGATTCATTTGCTCTAACAGATAAACTTTCGATTGATATGGGATTTCGTCATGAATGGATAGAACATGTCATAAACTATCTTGATTTTACTGGCTGGAACGTAGACGCAAGTAGTGAACAAAAAAGAAAAGAAGAAGCTTTTAAAGGAGGCCTTGTTTACAGTTGGAATGATGATACTCAAATTTTCTTTAATGCATCGAAAAGCTTTCGCTCGCCGCTCACCGATGAATTTTTGTATTATGGGCCAGCTCCTACTTATGATCGAAGAATTTATACAGGTCTTAGTACACAAACTTCATTTGGATTCGACTGGGGAGTACGTCATGCGTTTAATAAATATGTAGGGGTTGACTTAACATTCTTTAATATGGATGTGAATAACGAAATTTTCTACAACCCCTCTACACAAAAGAACGACAACTATGAAGAAACGCGTCATCAAGGCATAGATATGCAGATAGATTTTAAGTTAACTAAGCGCATTACTGCCTTTGCTAATTGGATTTACACACGAGCTAAATTTCGCAATGGCACATATAGCAGTAATGTAATTCCGATGGTTCCCTTAAATAAAGCTAGCGCTGGATTCAATCTTGGATTTTGGGAAAATTTTAGAGCTATACCTATTATAAATTATGTTGGAAGGAGATATGCTATTAGCGATCAGGATAATGCACAAGGCAAAATCAACTCCTATATTACTTTTGACCTGCGAATGAGTTATAAAAAAGAAAATTTTGAAATATTTGCTAACGCATACAATATTTTTGATAGAAAATATGTTGAATACGCAGCTTATAGTTCTCTCTCTAATATAATAGGATATTATCCTTCGCCGAGGAGAAATTTTTCTGCTGGAGTAAAGGTAAAGTTCTAATAACAAGTCAGCATCAAAAGAACATAGAGAGCCTTGTTCCAAAAAAGGAATATTTTCCTTGACAAACTAGGCTGACTGTGCTATGATTTAAAATAGTCAATCCTCATCTATATAATTCAACTCTATTATACGAATGACTATGTTGTGACTTCGGGCTGAGAAGGCTTATATATTTTTGACGTCTCTGTTCCGAAAAAGGAACAGTTATCAGTAGTTTTTAAGTAACTTTATTAACTGAAAAACAATGCTAATGGTTAAAAACAACAAAAACCAAAGGAGGTACACAAATGTATAGAGCATTAAAGCTATTGGTATGTTTGTTAGTAATTGCTACGTCCTCTTTAGCTGTGCTGAACCCTTGTCCAGCCTTTGCCAAGCAAAAAGAAGAAAAAGTAGCCAAGAAGGAACAAGTTGTTTATGCAACAAAGCGAGGAAAGAAGTATCACAAAGAAGGGTGTCCGTTTATTAAAAACAGAGACACTGAAAGTATGAGTATTGAAGAAGCTGTATCTAAAGGACTAGAACCTTGCGGTAGATGCAGCGAAGAAGAAGCAGAGTAAAAACATTTTTTGCCATTAGCATTGTTTTTTGGTACAATAGTCGCATGCGACAGGAAAATACTTTTAAAGCAACTTTGTTAATTTCTGTGTTGATACATAGTGCGATTCTTATTAGCTTGCCATATTTTAAGAGTGTGCCTAAGAAAAAGGAGCTCACTGAACTGGAAGTAACCTACAGGTACTTAGCTCAAAAGTTAAGCAAGCAGAATAGGCACGGAATTAGTAAAGAGCTGTTGTCAAAAAACCAAAAGCAGCTGCCTAAAACAAGCCTACCCCAGGAAAAGCCGAAAATTGAACAACCTAAAATCGACTTCTCCAAAGTTTTTAAGCCTAAAGAGTCCATATCTGTTCCAAAGCCACAAACCCTTAAGAAAACCCCTAGGGTTAAAAAAATCAGCTTAAAGGACCTGCCTATGGAAGAATCTAAAGACCCTGCCTATCTAAGTTACAGGGATATTATCCGCAGAAAAATCCAAGACAAAGTATATTATTTTTCAGATCAATTCTTCTACTTCGATAATCCGCGCGAGGGTAGTGTATTTGTATCATTCTCAGTAACCTCTGACGGCATGTTAAAAGAATTAAACATCTTGGACGATAGGTCATCTAGCGATATGATTCTTAAAAAGATTTCCACTAAGGCTATCACAGATTCATCGCCCTTCCAAAAATTTCCCAAAGATTTGAAATACAATGAACGTAGTTTCAACCTGGAAATATCTTTTGAAGTAGAATAGACATAATGTAAAATATCTTTCGCGCTTTGATATTGCCTAAACAATAAAAAAGGC
>CAZFPS010000020.1:0-26787 GCA_964520705.1 uncultured Planctomycetia bacterium
ATGCTGCCTAGAAACTCTGACTTCTCAATAGAGATAGTACCTACTAGAACAGGCCTTCCCTGCTTGTAGAGCTCAACGATCTCATCGACAACAGCGTTAAACTTTTCCCTTTCTGTTTTATAGATCGCATCCGGATGATTAGTTCTGGCCAGAGGCTTATTGGGAGGAATAACCACGACATCCAGACCATAAATTGATTTAAACTCGTTAGCTTCGGTAAAAGCGGTACCGGTCATCCCAGAAAGCTTATTGTACATACGAAAATAATTCTGCAGTGTAATAGTGGCCAGAGTTTGATTCTCTTTTTCAATCTTTATACCTTCTTTGGTCTCCACGGCCTGATGCAAACCATCAGACCAACGTCTACCCGGCATGAGCCTGCCGGTAAATTCATCTACAATTATTACCTTACCGTCTTTTACCACATAGGCCACATCTCTTTTATAAAGCGTGTGAGCGCGTACAGCCTGTGTGATATGATGCACCCATTCGGTTGAGACATCGTCATATAAATTACTAATTTCTAAGAGTGATTCACACTTGCTTACGCCTTCCTCGGTAAGGCTGACTGTATGATTTTTTTCATCAACAATATAATCGTACCCTTCAGATAAGTTCTCACCTTTAAACTTTGCATCTATCTCATCTTTTTCCAAAATAATTCTTCCTTTTAGTTTTGGCACCAAGCGATTGATTATATGGTATTTATCCGTCGATTCCTCAGTGGGGCCAGAAATAATCAAAGGGGTTCTAGCTTCATCTACAAGAATAGAGTCCACTTCATCGACTATGGAAAAATTAAGTTCACGCTGAACCATCTCTTCTTTAGAAGTGACCATATTGCCCCGTAAATAATCAAAACCGAATTCGTTGTTAGTACCATAAACTATATCGCAGGCGTACTCTTTCTTGCGCTCATACGGTGGCATATCATGCTGAATAGCGCCTACGGACAAACCTAAGAATTCATAGACAGGTCCCATCCACTCTCTATCGCGCTTAGCCAGATAGTCATTTACCGTTACAACATGAACGCCTTTTTCTGTTAGCGCGTTTAAATATGCGGCTAGAGTAGCAACTAGAGTCTTTCCTTCACCGGTAGCCATTTCTATGATTTTTCCTTCGTGAAGAACAATCCCGCCTATTAACTGAACGTCAAAATGCCGCATACCGATAGTACGCTTACCGACCTCCCTGACTACCGCAAATACCTCAACTAACACTTCATCCAAGGCAGACTGCAAAATCTTCTTCTTTTGCGCGGCATCTTCAATTTCATTATATTTATCTAATGCTAGTTGTTCATTGATTCTCTTCTTAAACTCATTAGTTTTTAACTTAAGTTCTCCGTCTGACAATTTAGATAATTGTTCTTCTAAAGCATTTATAGCCTGAATTTTAGCAGACAACCTCTTCAGTTCACGATCATTCTGTGTGCCGATAATCTTTTGGACTATAAAATTTATCACTCTATTTTTTCTCCAAAGTCTTTTTCTTTAAATAGGCATGAATAAAATCATCCAGTTTACCATCCATTACAGCGCCGACATTTCCAGTTTCGTAATCAGTGCGATGATCCTTAACCATATTGTAAGGGTGCATCACATAAGAACGAATCTGCGAACCCCATTCAATCTTCTGTTTCTGCGCATACTCCTTTGATATCTTCTTTTCTTTCTCTCTCCTCTTTAGCTCATAGAGCTTTGCCTTTAGAACACTCATAGCTACTTCTTTATTCTGGTGCTGAGAGCGTTCGTTCTGGCACTGTGTTACAATACCCGAGCCCAGATGAGTTATGCGCACCGCTGAATCTGTAACATTTACATGTTGTCCGCCTTTGCCCGAAGCTCTAAATGTATCGATTTTAATTTCATCAGGCTTAATTTGAATATCTACATCATCCTGAATTTCAGCGATAACATCCACCGAAGCAAAAGAAGTATGCCTTCTCTTATTGGCGTCAAAAGGAGAAATTCTCACCAATCTATGTACTCCTGTTTCGGCTTTCAAATATCCATAAGCAAAATCTCCTTTGATTGAGACTGTGGCATTTTTTATTCCTGCTTCTTCTCCGGGAAGAATATCCATTACTTTAACTTTATAATTGTGGCTTTCCGCCCAACGCTGATACATCCTAAGCAGCATATTGGCCCAGTCACAAGATTCCGTGCCGCCCGCCCCGGAGTTTATACTCAATATAGCGTTATTCTGATCAAACTCCCCGCCTAACAATGTCTGAAACTCTAACTCCTCGATATTGCCAATAATTTTATTCAGCTCGCTTGTAATATTATTCAAGACATCTTTATCATCCTTAAAAAGCTCCAGCAGCTCTCTAGCGTCTACAATCTTTTTCTTATAATTATTCCAGGATTCAACGCTAGACTTTAACCTCTTCAGCTCTTTTAGAATTTTTGTGGAAGTCTGCTTATCCTGCCAAAAGCTAGGCTCAGACACCATCCTTTCAAACTCTTTAACTTTAATCTCTTTTTTGGATATATCCAAATAGGCGCGAAGATGCTCCAGTTTTTTATCCAGCTCTGTTATTTTTTCTTTTAACTCTTCCTGCATATTACCTGCCTGAGCGCTTTATCCCTTTTAACTCCAGATCCAACTCTTCTTTACTGTCTGAGAATGTACGCGCGTCTTCACTGCTGATCTTTTTGCTTCTTACCAGCTTAGATAAGCTCTGCCTAAAGCTCTGCATACCAAACATATCTCCTTCTTCCAAATACTTTGTAATTTCCTGCAGCTTATTCTCCCTGACCAGGCGGCTCACTGTAGGAGTATTCGTCATTACTTCACAGGCAGGAATTCTTCCCGGGCCATCCAGCCTGGGTATCAACCTTAAAGACAATATTCCTTTTAGCAAAAAGGAGAGTTGCATCCTTACTTCGTTATGTTGATATGGTGGAAAGAAATTTTCTACCCTCTCTAAAGTCTGAGCGGCATTTACGGTATGTACAGTTCCTAATACCAATATACCCATCTCCGCTGCTATAATTGCCGCCGACATCGTAGGCAAATCTCTTATCGTACCTATAAAAACAATATCCGGACTCTGAAGTACGATTTGACGCAATGCTGTAGGATAAGACTTAACATCCAAACCCAGCTCTCTTTGATTTATAATGCTCATTTTGTCCTGAAATATAAATTCAATAGGATCTTCAACTGTGATAATATGACGAGATTGATTCTGGTTAATATACTCTATCAGGCTAGCGATGGTCGTAGACTTTCCGCTGCCCGCAGGACCGGTTAATAAGACTAAGCCTCTGATCTCCTGTGATAACTTTATAAGCACATCACCAGGCAGATTTAACTCACTAAAAGTACCCACTTCTTTCTTGATCCTACGCATTACTAACGAAGGAACGCCCTTCTGTAAAAATAAACTGACTCTCAAACGACCCATATCTCCAACATCTATAGCAAAATCGACATCTTTATTTTCTCGAAACTCCTTAAGCGTACGCTCATCGCATACAGAATCAATAATTTTATTAATTTCCTCTAATTCAAATGCTTTGACATCAGGCACAGGTGCAACTCTGCCCTTAATCCTCATGCAAAAAGGTGCTCCTACCTTAATAAATAAATCAGAAGCATCCTTTTCCTGCATAGTTTTATAAACTTCTTGAAGATCCATTTTTCCTCCTTATATTATCTATTATTTGCAAAAATTATCGATTTTATTATACTGCTTTCCAACTTTAATAGCTCTTTTTTCTTTTTTAGTCCACGGCTATATCCGCCTAAAGAACCATCGCTTTTCACAACACGATGACAAGGGATAAGTGGGGCAAAAGGATTCTTCTTCAAGACTGTTCCCACGGCCCTGGCCGCTTTCGGGCTGCCAATTTTCTTGGCTACCCAGCTATAGCTACGTACCCGTCCTAAAGGAATTCTATATACAGCCTTATAAACTTTTTTTTCGAAATCACTGAAACCCTCTAAATCAATCTTAATCTTATTATTACTTCTAGGCATCTCTTACTATTTACTAAACACCTTCTTTTTTCTTAATAGCTTGTGGTAATTTATGGCGAATCTATGCGCTTCATCTCTGATGCGCTGTATTAGCTGCAGAGCCGCATCGTGTTTATTCAGATTAATAGCCCTATTATTCATTACAGTATAAATTAATTCCTGTTCTTTGGCAATCGCAATAATCGGTATACTCAGACTCAATTGTTTCAACTGCTGCCAAGCAGTATTTAAATGCCCCCTGCCTCCATCGATGACAATTAAGTCCGGTTGGGCAAGATTTTTGCTGACCCATTTATAACGCCTGTCTAAAATCTCACCTAGCATCTTATAGTCATCTATACCTTTGACAATCTTTATCTTAAATCTTCGATAGTCGTTTTTTAGAGGCCGACCATCTACAAAAGTAACCATAGAACCTACTGCCTGATTGCCGAATAAATTAGATATGTCAAAAGCCTCAATCCTACGCGGTTGTCTATCTAGTCCTAAATATTGCCATGCATTTGGCCTGCTCTGTTCATGCAACAGACCTAATGCTTTTATCTTTTCCCTTAACCTTATCGCCTGTTCAAACTTCCTACTTTCTGAAAGGTGCTGCATCCTCTTCTTTAAAACTTTAACCAGACTCAAACTGCCTCTGTTTAAGAAGTGTTTAAGGTCCTTTACGTTCTTCTTATAGTCTTTTTTAGATATCCTATTTGCGCAAGGGGCAGGACACAGCCTGAGATAAAAATTAAGGCACTCTCTTTTGGGAAATTTATGGCAGCTGCAAAATGGGAATACCTTTCTTAGGGATTTTAACGCCAATCTCAATAATCCTGAGTTGGTATAAGGCCCAAGGTATTCTACTTTTTCATTGGGCTTTTTTCTGCCGATAAATATTCTCGGGTAAGCCTGCTTTGTTATCTTTATGAACGGGTAGCTCTTATCGTCCTTTAGGCTTATATTATAGCGAGGCTTCAATTGTTTTATCAGGCGAGACTCTAATAAAAATGCCTCATGCTCAGAAATTGTAGGGATCGACTCTACATCATGAATCTGGCTAAGAAGTGCTGCGTTTTTAATGTTGGAGCGTGATTTAGAGAAATAGCTAGAGACCCTTTTTCTTATGTTAGCGGCCTTACCCACATAAATTACCCGGCCCCTATTATCCTTCATTAAATACGCACCGGGTAAAGACGGTAGAGATTTTATTTTCTTTTTGATATCCACTTAAGTAGATCCCTGGATTGGTTAATTCCTAAACACAAACTGACAAATATATAAATAACCACACCCAAGCATACAGTGACCAACAAACCAAAAATGGGGTGCATAGATTGCACGGCTCTCCAAATAAACCAAATCGCAAATCCCATAAAAATACTAGCGCCGAGCATCTTTGCAGATTGAACCGCTATCTTCCTTGAATCTATCTGGCTTACAACTTTACGTAATAAATTATACATAATAAAAGAAGATATTATCGCCGATAGGGAGCTGGCAAAGGCAAGCCCCGCAATCTTAGTCTTTAAAACCACGACAAACAAAATATTAAACACTATATTCATGCCTAGCGCCAAGGTATTGACCTTTACGGGTGTGGCGGTGTTCTTTAAAGAGTTAAAACATAAGGCGAGAAATTTATTTGCCGCATAACCGGCAAGACCAATGGCGTAAAAGGCTAAGGCTGCCGAAGTAATCATAACAGAATACTGATCAAACTGGCCTCTCTTAAATATCACCTCTATTATCGGCCTAGACATTATAATTAAACCAAAGCTCGCCGGGATCATCGCAAATAAAATATTGGTCAGACTAAACTCCACAGTCTCGGCAAATTTCTTTACCTCTTTCCTAGCCGCTAATTCCGACAACGTAGGAAGCGTGGCATTAGAAATCGAATGGCCAAAGATACCTAAGGGAAACTGGATTAAGCGGGCAGCATAGTATATCGCGGCTATCGCACCTTGTCCCACGAGAAAACTCATAGAAGCAAATATTGTATCGACTAGGATATTTAATTGATAGACAGCTGCTCCTATCATTCTAGGCCCTAGCAGCCGACCAATAAGCCTCACCCCAGGATGCTTAAAAACATTCTTTTGAAATTCAAAAGACCTAATCTTAAACCCGCGTCTAAATAACGAAGGCAATTGAACAGCAATTTGTAGAATTCCTGCCAAGATAACACCTAAGACTAACTTCTTTATCCCCATGATAGAATTATCTACAAAAATTATCGTAGCAATCAAGACTAAATTAAAAATACAAGGAGAGAATGCAGGAGCAAAAAAAGATTTAAAAGTATACAATACGCCCATGGCAAAAGTAGCCACTGAAATCAAAATAAGGTAAATAAACAGGGGCCTGTTCATAGCCACCGTGAGATTTAATTTCTCAGGCGATTGTATAAATCCAGGAGCGATTAAACGCACTAAAAACGGAGAAAATACCATGCCCATCAAACCAATCAGAGTAACTATTATAATGAAGGCCACGAATACGGTATTTATTAATTTCCAAAACTCCTTCTTGGATTTCGTAGCTAAATATTCAGAGAATACCGGCACAAAAGCGGCATTGCTAGCTCCTTCGGCGGCCAGTTCCCTAAACATATTAGGTATCTTAAAAGCAACGAAGAACGCCTGCACAAACCATCCTGTGCCAAAAGTCCCCGCTATGCAGATATCTCTGACAAAACCTAGGACTCTAGACAGAAAGGTTGAGCCGCTTATGATGGAAGCTGACTTGATTAGTGCCTTTTTCATCTTTTATGGAATCCTTAATTGAAAAATACTGTTTACTACAAAAAAGTTGACAATAATAAACTTATATGCTAAAACATACCCCTAACGAAAGGATTGTTACCATGCCACAGAGAAAATGTGCTGCAAAGAGATTACGCGCTGATAAAAAAAGACGGCTAAGAAACATTAGACTTAAAGCAGGCCTCAAAAAGGCCTTAAAGAATATTCAAAGTCTATTAGCCGCCAAAAAAGCTGAAGAAGCTAAAAAAGCCCTGAAAGAAGTAAGCTCTAAATTAGACAAAGCTATCTCTAAGGGTTTAATTAGTAAAAATACTGCCAATCGAAGGAAGTCTCGCCTGAGCATCAGATTAAATAAGATAAACGGATAACAACCATCTCTAGAGCTAGCTCTTCCTGCAGTTTTCCTGTCTTAATCCTAATATCTGTGTCTAAGAGTAATTTTAAGCCCTGTTTAAATTGCTCAAGGCTTAACTTGTCTTTCATGTTATCCCACTGCCAAAATAGAGCACCCAAAATACTCTGCGGCTTTTCTCTATTGCTTAAAAGCGTATTGAGAATCCTTATGGCGCTTTCAGTCTGCCGCCTTACTATAGCCTGAGTTAAATCGAAGACCCCTACTATCTTCTCTCTTTTAAAACTTACCTTCTTAACATAAGGATCGAGTTCTCTAACAAAAGAATCCTCCGCCTTCAGCCTGCTAGAATCAAGAATAAACAAGATAGCTTTCGAAGGAGATTTAAGATGCTTTACCAAAACATCCCTATTGCTTCTGGCTAAAGACTCTATATTTTTAATAATGACTATTCTCTTTTTGGATTGCTTCGAAGGTAGATAACTTAATGCTTCATCGAATTTTGGCGGGGTCAGAGTTTTATCGTCTGAATAGATAACTTCACAATCAATATCCTTTAAGCCTTTATCTAAATATTGTGATTTTAGGGAGTTGATCTTGCTTTGCTTTACTTTCTCTTCTTCTCCAAGAAAAAAATAAGCACAATGTTCTACCATGCCTCGACTAATTCCTCTACTACCCTGCGCGCTAAATCGCTAATCGCATCATCTAAAGCGGCCTTTTCTGATTTGGCCTGAGAACCAGTTGTATAATAAGTTGAATCACCGGCAAAATTATTCTTCTGCCAAATCTTATCTCCGGTCTTGTTATTATAGAGACCCATATTAATCTCTATAGTCACACGATATTCAGTTACGTCTTCATTGTTTGCGGCGTATCTTAAAGGACCTCTCTCATAGATAACTAAATCTGCCCTGAGGACGAGATCGGCATCTTGCTCTTTGGCTATCTTTAAGCTGCCATCGAATATAAATCTATCTACGACGGCTCTGGTGATTGTAGATTCTAAAAGCGGATAGTAGGTTCGATATCCTGAATACTCTGATCTTATGCTAGCTATATTAATATTATTTTTAAAAGGGGCTACATAAATCGATCGATATGGCCCAATATAGGATCTAGTGGTATAACCGCAACCATAAAAAGAAGCAACATATAAAATGCAAATTACGATTAATAAACATTTTAGTTTCTTCATATCTTCCTCTCTTCTTCTAAGGCCTTAATTCGCTCAAGAGACTTCTTCGCCCAAGTGCTTTTAGAAAACTTCTTGACTACTTCTTTATAATACAAAGCTGCGCTTTTATATGATTTTTGTTTCTCGTAGTATTGGGCAACATTAAAATCCTTTTCCGCTTCTTTATCTGTAAGGCCGGATATTTCTTCTTGGGCTTCTTTGGATAAGTCAGCTTCAGGGTGCTTGGTAAGGAATTCTTCATATCTACCCTTTGCTTCTTGGGTGAGCTCCTGGTCGTAGTCTGCATCTAGAGAGGCCATGGAAGCAGTCTGGGCGATCTGGAATTTGGCTGCCTCTGCCCATTCGCTCTCTGGATAGTTAGAGGCCACCTTTTCAAATTCGGACTTGGCTTCATCCAGACTCCCGGCTGTTTTTAAGGTAAGTCCGATTCTATATTGGCTTATCGGAGCTAAATTACCGTAAGGATAGTTATCGATTATCTTTCGATATATTGTTATGGCATGGTGGTACTGCGGAATGGCTAAGCCCAAAAGCTTCATTTCTTGCTCTGCTATAACATCCGCAATCTTTAACTCTCTCTCCAAGACATCAACCATTCTTTCGCTAAACGGATACTTGTCTATAACTTTCTGATAGGACAAGTAGGCTTCATATAGCTTTCCCATCTCCTCCAAAGCCTCACCCATATAGAACTGTGCCTCTGCGGCCTCAAAGCTCTCAGGAAAATGACGCAGCAACTTCTTGAACTCAACTAGGGCTGTCTTATAGTCGCCTGAATCAAATATCTGTTTAGCAAATGCAAATTGCTCCTCTGGAGAATGCTTAGCTGCCCATTTAGGATTTGTCCACTTCTTGTCCTTAGGGGTCCAAATCCAGAAAGCAAAGCTGTTATTTGCCAAAGACATAACTATTATAAAAGATATTATTGCTAGGCTCTTTCGCATATCGTAAATCCTATCACACCGGGTCTTGTTTGTCAATAAAAGCCGCCCAAACAACAAACTCAACCATTTATTACATGGACTATGGAATTATGTTAATATTTTGGGTGAGATTTTACTTTTCTGTGGCTATCTGTTCAATATGCAAAAGTATGCTTATTTTAAAACCTCAAGCAGCAGATTTAAGTAATCCGATAAAAGCCGAGTGGTCAAAAACTTCTCCCTGACGCTCTCTTTGGCTCTATTACCGATTTCTTTGGCCAGGCTGGGATTCTTTAAAATCTCTACTACCCTGTCTGCGCAAGCTGTTACGTCGTTAGGCTCTACCAAAAATCCATTTTCGCCATCTTGTATTTGAATAGGTATCCCGCCAATATTGCTAGCTACTACCGGCTTTGCCTTCCAAAGAGCTTCAGTTACCACCAAGCCAAATCCTTCTCTGATAGACTTTTGGATTATTACATCTGAGAATCTTTGCACGGCATTTACCAGAATATCATTGTTGCCGACCACAAAGATAACATCACCGTTATTAACCAGGCGCTTTGCTTTCTGAAATACCCTAGAATAAATCTCCATACCCTGGGGATCATCGGAGGCGAGGTTATAACAAAAGACCAACCGGCAATCTACTTTCTTCCTCACTTGTTCATATACATCTAATACACCTTCCGGATCTTTCCAAGGGTCCATTCGGGATACCTGAGTTATAACCGGTTTATCAGTGGGAATCCCCGCCTTCTTGATGTATTTTAAAATATCTTTTTGCGAAAGCTCTTGGTTCTTTAAAGATAAAGGATCGATAGCTGGATGTATAATTCTCTGCTCAACTGGCAGATCGTCTTTCTTGTAGTTTTCGCTGGAAAATATTACTATATCGTATCTGAGTATAAACGGTTTTAAGAAATTCCACAGCTCCTTATTGGGCTTGGTTAAATCTATATGGCACCTCCATATCCAGGGTTGTTTTTTATGGCAGAATCTTACTAGGGGCAGAGGTTGGGGATCATGCAATATCACACAATCATGATTTAAATGGGTGTATACTGCGAACTCCTGGTTTGCATCTAGATATAAACGTTTTTTCATTTGAGATAGATTTATATCTCCGCCCTGTAGTGCGTTGTGGAACTTTTTGGTAACGTCAAAAAAAGCGGGATTGCCATGTAGAATTCTCCACCCTGCATCCACGCCAACATAATTCATCATCGGCACTAAACGGCTCAATATCTCTGCCACTCCGCCGCCTTGAAATGTTGAATTAATATTAATGATATGCCTATCATAAAGCCTGTTTGCCTTCTTATAAATATCTGATATAACCTTATCTCCTACGACTTCAATATAATCTTCCATGCTGCGTAACATATAAATCCTCCTTATTTAATTAGATATTACGATCTCTTAGGTTAAATTCTATTTTGGGATTTGTTTGAATTTGCTAAATTAAATTATTCCCTTTAGTTTCTAATTAGTATACCTTTATAGTTCCTGCCAGGCAACAGTTAACATGATCCAGATAGCTTGAGGATTGATCATCCCAGGAGGCAAATTATCCGCTAATTCCGGAACCTGATATATGCTAGGAACTTGATTACCCATATTAAAATAGTTGGATACAAATGTTCCAGTTACTTCTGTCTGTTTGCTACAAATAATCTCATCCTCAGCGAAAAAAGCCCCCATAACTTCTTTATTACTAGAATCGAAAGTAATCGTATTGGGAGTCATGATTCCCAATACGTTGCTTTCAGGGAAATTGCTATCAGCATAAAGATTGATTTTTAATTCCACATCTCCTGTAACCACAACCGAGCCTCTGCCGGTATAATTAATAGTTCTACTAGGACCGGTCCACTTCATTTCAAGATCACCACCATTATCAATATAGACAACCCCATTGATGGCTAGATTACCGCTGCCATCCATAGTTATGCTGCCATTACCACCTGGGTCCACATAGCTAAAATTAGAGTTAGGCTGGATATTGGCCAACTGATTAAGTTGAGCAGAATCTGAAATAACCAACGCATTGTCTTTTAAATAGTCCATATAAGTTGGATAAGTTTCGTAGGGGTCGGAGAGACTGGGGAGTTGAACAGCATCTCCTAAATCATAGACGTGCTCAGTCCCATTATCAGAATTAACATTGCCTGCTCCCTTATTCCCTCCGTAACCATCAGTAACAAAAACTCCATCCATAGTTTCTTTATAGGGATTGCCAAAGTTATCCGGATCTCCCAATGTGCCTGAGCCGCTTAAACCAACTAAGCCATTCTTTACCCTAACTTCAGCATCTAACGTTTCTACTGTCTCTCCATTATACAATCTTGTGGGGCAGGCGGGAATCTTACTCAATAAGGCCGCGGACATACCATCGTAGTTATTGCCAATCAGAGCTGAACCGCTCATATCCATGGCATAATCGAATGGCTCAAGCCCCTCACCTAAAATATGTACAGAACCCCTAATATCCACATTGCCATTTATCATCGCCCCGCTAGCACCGCTACCAGCAAAAATCGCATTATTCCAAATATTAAAATTCCTCACCTTCATATAGGTCTGAATAATCTTTTCTGTATCACCGATTCTGCCCGCAGACTTAACCCATATCTCATCGGGCCTCCCAGGAACATTTTTTAATTCTACTATATATGAACCCTTCCCGTAATCGGTCGAAGCAATAAATTCTTCAAAATCATTGTAGTGAGGACCCCAAGATAAAAAGTCTTCGCCAAAATAAATCAAGCCATCTGTCCAGCTGGGGGTTGAATCCTGATCATAATCCTGCTTAAGATAATATGATGCCCTCTCTATTCCTGCCTCGGCTATACTCAAGGCCTGGATAGAACTCTTTTGCCTCTGGGTTATCTTCATTTCGCTAAAGCTCCGGGAAAAGAACACAACACCCAAAATTAACAATACCGCGACAATAACATAGGAGACAATCAACATGACCATGCCTTTATTATTCTTTATATTCATGGCGCCTCTCCTTTTTTTGTAGCCTTATTATTAATTTCTTAATTTAACCTGAAAATCTAAGTTGGTAGTGATTTGAGTTCCTTTAAGGGTATTCTTTTCTGCTTGTAGCACTACTTTCAGGATATCGCGCGTAGCAAGTGCTCGACTAAATTCCAGCGAGACAATATTATTTGCCACAACTGATTCATCAAGCCCTACTCTCTTTAAAAGCTGCTTGCCGTTTAAGCCACCAAGCCTAAATTGAGTACTATCTCCCCAAAGCGTATACCCAGAAGTTACGGTCGCCGGTATCTGAAAAGTAATACTAGTATAGGGATTGCCGTTTGGTGGGACATCGATAATCTTTACCGAGCTTGTTTGTCTTAAATCCTCTACTAATATAGTCATGGCTTTTCTTAGCTCTTGCTGCAATTCCACGCCGGTATCTTCTATGTGCCAGGCGTTTCTACCTGTGACTAAGATTGAAAGTACTATTCCCATCAGAAGCAGAAACACCAATACCGCCACCAGTATCTCAACCAAGAGTGTTCCATCTTCCTTTATTAAGCGATTAAGCATCTTCATGAGCCTCTGTTATTATCTGCTGGCTATCTTACTTATTAACTCGACCGGAGAATCTACCTTTCCGTCTCCATCATCATCCAATCCACCGATCATGCGATTACCTTTATCTTGCCAGCTTATAACTATCTCCACATCTAATAAATTAGGAGTACTATCGGCATCTTGCTGGACGTAGATTGTTCCTTGGCCGCTTAATTGAGTTAAGTTGAATGTATCGCCGTTAACCCCCGCTAGGTTATTAAAATCATAATTACGCAACTCTTCTAATTTATCCTGGGCTTCCGCAATGGCTAAAGTTATATTTCCTGAGGTCTCTACAAGGCCTAAGCAATAAACGAACATCTGCAGGTATCCGACCAAGACAACAACTAATATGCCTATGGCGATCATTATCTCAATAAGGAAAAATCCTTCTCTACTATGTTTTCCTCTTTTTAGTTGTTTAATCTTCATAAACTTTTCATGTTGTCTAATAATACCATTAACCAAATAGTTAAGCAAATTATTATTTCTGAATTCTCTTAATGTCTGCTTTTTCCAATTAAAAAACCCTATCCTCTTTCAGAAAATAGGGCTAAATCAACCGTTTTGGCAACCAGGCTACCCTCTCTTTAAAGAGGACCCTTTGGCTTTCCGTCCCCTAAGTCACCCTAGGGGTTGGTATTATCAGTCGGCCAAAACTACTCTAACTATATCAAAAATTATCAAATGTATCCAAACAAACAAAAAATTATTCCTTCCACCAGGCGATCCGTCTCATATCCACAGCCCACGGTGTAAATGGAGGCAATTTACTAGGATCATTAAAATCTGCATCGTAGTCCCAATTGCGCCTGGGTGCTGTGTATTGTGGATTCCCGTAATACCAGGCTCCTGTAGCGACCAAACTATCCCACAGGGCCACAAAGGAACCTCTAATATTCAAATTCCTATTAGTCCAGTTTTCATGCATACGGGGATAATTCTCTAAGCCGCCGTTATAATTTCCTGGAGTTGTCTCATCTATTCCTGCTATAAAGGCACAGTTATAAGAAGTTGCTGAAGCAGCCCTGAAATTTAAACTACGAGTACTATTGGAGTCATTCCAGTTATTAGAAAGTAAATTTATAGCATCACACATTACGCTCGCCGGTTTCTTATTTTCTGTATTGAAATTTCCCTGTATATATACAGGGTCATTGGACACCACTGTCATACCGCTGTTACGGTGTATTTCCTCTGCGTTCTGCAGCCTGATCCCCGGTTGGGTGGCTCCCGCGGAGTCATTTCGAGTAGCGTAAAGCAGGCCGTTCGAAGGAATATTATTTTGAAAAGTCGGAAAACCAGGTGGGTCTCCGGGCAAATATCCTGCAAGTTTTTCTAAATCAATATTTGTCATTTTTACATATTTATTTTCTCGGTTATTATAAGTAGTTTGGGTCATAGTAATTGTTCCCGCAGGATAGTCTGTACCTTCCACTAAAGTAATACCATTCTTAGTTATGACGTTATTTATAATGACTACTTCGGCATTAGAATTATAATACCCTCCAGGCTGTATGGAAGCTACGGCCGGTGCGGTAAGTTCGGTGACTCCGTGAACATCGTTTTGAACCGTACCCTGCCAGCGATTTTGAGATTCGGTTGTCCAGTTCAGACTATTGCTGTCTAAATTATCCATATCTTCGTATTGAGGCGCTCCTCCTTGATTGACCAGAATAGAGACATCGCCTCCTAAGGTAGAGCCGTCATCTTTTCTTTCGTTATAAAAATCACCTGCCGAGCGAAGATAGATGGAATCGACTGTCAGCGTATTATGCGAATCTAGGTAAATATCCTGGTTGGAATGGACTCTTCCGCTCAACGTCATATTTGGGCCGGGCAGCATCTCTAGGTCTTGATCATAAAAGACAGCGTGTTGGAATGTAGGTATTAATCTTCGCGCAACAATCTGATGCAAAGTCACACTGATACCACTATTCTCAGGGTGTGTTACAGTGGAAATAATCTCATAATTACGCACCCAAATATTAGTCTGGCCCTCCAGAACTAAACGATCATTACTTTCAAGACTGTTAATAGTAGAATTGACAACTGCGCCATTAAAAGTGGTAAAGCTGGTGGCGATATCATAATTGTCTATGGTGGGAGAAATCTGGTAATTAGCAATTTGGGAGGCAAACACAGCTATGGCATTTTCTGTCCCTCCCTCAGCCAAATAAAAAGCCTCTCTAGATAATTTATTACGCAGGGCTATATTCCTCTCACTAAAAGCCCTGGAGAATAAAGCTGCGGAAAGAATCAAAAATACAGATACAACCATATAAAATAATACGAAGGCTTGACCTTTTCTTTTTAATTTTGTAAAACAATAAAAAGCCATTTGATCCTCCTCGTATTATTTCTAGTTTCTAAAATTTATTACAGCAGATGCTGTAATTGAAATATCTCTCTGTTTAGGCGTACTCTTGATTAAGGTTAAATTTATCTTTATCTCATCTAAAAACAGCGTAGGGTCTATACTGATGTCTTGAAATTGCACGCTGGAGATAAACTGCGCTAAAATTGTTTCTTGTCCGTTTTCCAGACGTTTTATTACTTTTTGCCCTATGTCAAATTGATAGATTATGGGATTACCCGTATCCCACTCTATATCGCCGTTGGCATCAGTAATAATTCCATCTCCGTCATTATCGCCGGGTAGATAAAAAGTTATACTATCATTATTGGGAACTGCCGGTATGGATAGGTTAGGAGACGGAATTTGAGTAGACGTCCTGGTGGCATTCCTTAATTCTGAAATCATGGAATTTAATACTTGTCTGGCCTGTGCTTGTAAATCAGCTTGAAGACGTGTAACATCCCAAAGGTCTGTGCCGGCGATATAAACACCAAATACTACTGCAGAGATTATGGTAAAAACAATTGTAGCCACCAATATCTCGATTAGCGTAAATCCTCGCCTATCCATCTTTTTTATTAAATTAAACATCAAAATTTCACCTCGTTTTGAAAGTAGACATTGAAGTAGTATAGGGACGGCCATTCTTATCATCCCAATTCGCAGTTACCTGTATTTCTAAGGGATCAGCATTAATGTCGGGATAAGTTACTGTTATATGTTCATTCTGGAGAAGATATTCACCAATGATGGCTGGATAACTATTGCCCCCTGGGCCATCTACAACAGCATCAGGAAAAGATATCATCATATTATTGAACGGCGTTGCTTTTATCCTCTCCATTATACTATTCAAATCTACGACAGCTGTTGATTGGCACTTGGCCATGTCCATTAGATAGAGCAAAGACGAAATACTGGTTAACAGCGGGCCGATAACTATAACAAAAACAAAGCCAACAACTACAATCTCAGCCAGCGTCATACCTTTATGATTTCTTATCATTATAAGGTTTATCTTTCTCATTGGCGTTTCTTTTTGTCTAATAATACCCTTAACCAAATAGCTAAGCAAATTATTATTTCTAAATTCTCTTAATGTCTGCTCTTTCCAATTAAAAAACCCTATCCTCTTTCAGAAAATAGGGCCAAATCAACCGTTTTGGCAACCAGGCTGCCCTCTCTTTAAAGAGGACCCTTTGGCTTTCCGCCCCCTAAGTCACCCTAGGGGTTAGCATTATCAGTCGGCCAAAACTACACTGTATATATTCTTCCAAATACAAGTATAACATAAAAAATCAATAAAAAAAAGGGGCCTAGCCACTATTTTGGAAAGCGCTTACTTAAGCTTGTCGACGGAAGCCTACTAAATAGCACAAAAATTAATCCATAGTAGATAAATAGCATGGGGATGGGAAATCTCTCTACATAAAGGTAAGAAAAAGGGATATTCTGAAAGCCCACTGCTAAAAGTATTAATATATCGATCATAAATTCCAAGCTTAGAGCAACCCAAGTTGCAAAAATAGGTAATACAAAACTCATAAATAGATAGATAAACCCGCCCGCAAGAATGAAGGGCATAAACAAAACGATAAAAACATTAGCTATTGCAGAAATTAAACTGACTGTACCAAAATAGTAGGCTACCAATGGAGCTACTCCTAGCCAGGCGCTCAGAGAGATGACTAGTGAAATCAACATAAGGTAAATAAGCCTATTGTTTGGCTTGGGCAGTATGCATAAAATCTTCGGGCTCAAAAATATAATACTAAACACGCTTACAAACGAAAGCTGGAAACCTACATCAAAAATCTGCCAAGGCCAGATCGACAGTATAATCATCGCAGCCAAGGCCAGAGAATTATATATGTGGTACTCTCTTTTTACTATAAAACTAAAAAGAAACGCTGTGCCCATGACAACTGCCCTAACCACAGAAGGCCTTAGCCCGGTCATAAAGCTGTAGAATAGTAAAAATAATATTGTAAAAATAAATCGCGCTTTAAGCTTTATCCTTGCCGCCTTCAAAAACACAAGAATGATAAGTATAATAATGCCTATATGCAGCCCGCTGATGGCTAATATATGCACGGTGCCTGTGCGCTTAAATACAGAGTATAGCTCATTGGGCAAACCACTCCTATCGCCCAAAATAAAAGCGACTAGAAAATCTTTCGCCGGAGAAACAACATCTTCAAAGCGCCTCTTTAATTTATCTCTTACTCCGAAGGCTAATCTTCTAAGGCTGAACCCTCTGCAACCTTGCTTAGTAATCCAATCTCTCTTTCCCACGTATAAAACACTGTTTATCCCCTGGCGAATTAATCTTTTATTAAAATACCCCTTGTCTTTTAAGGGCCGCAACCTGCCCTCTATAATTAGATGCTCTGCGTAATCAATATCAACTCTTTTATTAAAACGTACATGAACTTTGCCGCTGACTTGTATCCAAGAATCATCTATCTCTATGCTTTGCGCATAAAATACAAAAGATTTATCAAATGGGCTCTGCTGGACTTGGCTAGCCACCGTGCCTTTTAAAGATATTTTATTTAACCTGTGTTTGCTTAAATGATAAATATCATCAGTTTTTAAGGTAGAAAAATTAACCTGATGCAACATGCCTACGATAAAAAACATAGAGATTATCCAGATGCTTCTAACTAGGTGCTTTTTAAGGCAAATTAAGACAGCTAAAACACAAAAAGATAACATAAATAAAACAAAAAAATAAATTTTGAGATAATTAGCAAAGACTATGCCTAGGGTAAAACTTAAAGAAGCTAGGCTCAAAAATGAAACATTAAATTGGTTTTTATTTACTTGCGGCATTAATTGTTATATATTTTTTCATTTGTTCTAACTTTCTATCCTTTATGCCTTTTATATTCTTCAATTCCTGGATGTCTTTAAAACTTTTGTTGGATTTGCGATAATCTACTATTGCCTTCGCTAAATTCTCGCCTATACCTGGGATAGTTGTAAGTTCGGATGGGCTAGCTTTATTTATATTCACTCTCTTGATTATTTGTCCCTCTAGAGACTGGAAATCAACCAAGCTGCCTCTATTAGTCTTTTTCTTAAAATAGTCCAGACCCATGCCCAAGACTAACAAGACCAAGACGAAAACCACAGTTTTCCGCTCGTGGGAAGTTAAATTCAGCATTAAACTAAATTAGATTAATATGTTTACTAACTTATTGGGAACGACTATGACCTTTTTGACAGGCGAATCCTTCAGCCACTGCTTTGTCTTTTCATCCTCCAAAGCCAACCTCTGGACTACCTCTTGCGGGGAATCTACGGGAACCTCTATTCTGGAACGAACCTTGCTATTAACCTGTATAACTAGAGCAATACTTTTCTCCTTGGCGAGTTCTGGATTATACTCAGGCCAACTAGATTTAAATACGGAACCTTTATGCCCGAGCATCTGCCACATCTCTTCGCAGATATGCGGGGTAAACGCAGCCAACAATGACACAGTTACCTCAACGGCTTCTTGCACTTCCTGCGAATTGGCATTTTTATTTTTAACCAGATAGGCCTCATTGACCAGCTCCATTATGCTGCTTATAGCGGTATTAAATTTAAAGCCTCCTTCCATATCCTGGCTAACTTTCCTGATTGTCTGGTGCATCTTCTTTATAAGGTTTTCCTCTCCGGTAAAGTTAAGGTCTTTGCGGCCTTTTATATCAACCACGAGCCTCCAGACGCGAGTCAAGAATCTCCAGGCGCCATCCATGCCTCTATCATTCCAATCTAACTCTGCCTCGGGAGGCGCAGCGAACAGAATGAATAAACGCAGAGTATCCGCTCCGTACTTTTTGATTAACTCATCGGGATCTACTATATTGCCTTTGGATTTAGACATGACTTCGCCTTCTTTCAAAACCATGCCCTGTGTAAGCAGCCTCTTAAAAGGCTCTTTAGAATTCAACAACCCTAAATCTTTCAAGAATTTCGTAAAAAACCGGGAATACAGAAGGTGTAAAATCGCGTGCTCTATTCCGCCGATGTATTGATCAACCGGCATCCAGTATGCGACTTCCTTTTCATTAAATGGCCCTTTTTTAAATTGCGGGCTGCAAAATCTCAAGAAATACCAGGAAGAGTCAATGAAGGTAGCCATAGTATCGGTATCCCGGCGAGCTTTGCCTTTGCATTTAGGGCACTTTACATTAACAAACTTATCGACCTTAGAAAGCGGGCTTCCTCCCTGGCCGGTAAATTTTGCGCCTTTAGGCAGCTTGACCGGTAAATCTTCATAAGCTACTCCCACGATTCCGCACTTTTGACAATATATAACCGGAATAGGAGTGCCCCAATATTTTTGTCGGGATATCAGCCAGTCCCGAAGCTTCCACTGCACGACTCTTTGCCCCATACATCCTTCTCTCCGCCAAAAATCTTTTATTTTTGGCGAGATCTCGCCAATTTGCGGTGGCAAATTGGCGGACATCCAATCAGCAATTTTTTCCTTTGCTTCTAGATTAGACAAACCATCGAACTGCGCGGAATTAACCTGTTCACCATCGCCCTCATAAGCCTCAGTCATATTCTCCAACTCTAGGCTCTTATCCTTGTTCTGGATAACAACTCTCATCGGCAGTTTGTGTTCTCTGGCAAACAGGAAATCTCTCTGGTCATGTGTGGGTACAGCCATAATCGCGCCAGTACCATATTCCATCAATACATAATCAGCTACCCAAATAGGAATCTTTTCATTGTTTACAGGATTAATAGCATAGGCGCCGCTGAACCTTCCTTCTTTCTTTACATCCTGAGAGGTCCTGACAATCTTAGTCTGCTTAGATACCTGCTCGATAAAATCTAATATCTCTTTCTCCTGCGGCTTGCCGTTTATCGCTTCTTTTACCAACGGATGCTCAGGAGCAAGTACGATATAAGTCGCGCCGAAAATTGTATCCGCCCTTGTAGTAAAAACCGGAATGGTTTTATGGCTATCTTCCAATTTAAAATAAATTTTTACGCCGCGGCTTTTGCCGATCCAGTTCTCTTGCATTGTAGTTACTCTCTGCGGCCAATCCTTTAATTCTTCTAAATCCTCCAATAATCTCTCTGAGTAGTCTGTAATCTTTAAAAACCACTGCTCCAATTCTTTTTGTACTACCGCGGTATTACACCTCCAACAGCCACCGTTAACCACCTCTTCGTTAGCCAGCGTTGTTTCGCAGCTCTGACACCAGTTAACATTAGAAGCCTTCTTATAGGCTAACCCTTTTTCCAGCATCTTTAAGAAAATCCATTGATTCCATCTGTAGTAAATTTCCTCACAAGTTACAATTTCTCTCCCCCAGTCATAAGAAAACCCCATGCGCTTTAATTCTTTTTTCATCCAATCAATACACTTTTTAGTCCAAGCTTCCGGATTCGAATTATTTTTTATAGCCGCGTTTTCCGCGGGCTGGCCAAAGGCATCAAAACCCATAGGATGCAGCACATTAAAGCCACATATCCTTTTATACCGAGCGATGACATCGCCGATTGTATAATTGCGCACATGGCCCATGTGTATTCTCCCCGAGGGATAAGGAAACATCTCTAGGCAATAATATTTTTTCTTGGCGGGATTGAATTTGGCCTGAAAAACTTTGTTTTTCTGCCAGAAGTTTTGCCATTTACTCTCTATCTTCTTAAAATCATATTTACTCATATAGATAACTTTCTATTGCCATTCTTCTTCGCCAAGCAGCTTCCGCGCTTGGCTTCGAAGAATGGTTCTGCGAAGCTGAAGGCGAACCTATTTCGTTGAAGCACTTTCGTCTTCAACTTCGTAGGTCTTTTGAAAGTCTGACGAAGCTAAAAGTGAAAACATTTTAGCGAAGTCAGAAGCGCTTCAGCGAAGCAGAACCACTTGCTTTCAATTTTCTTAAAATCGTATTTCATTTCTTAACCATTTTTTTTACTAAGCCTAAATTAATTAAATCATCATCTGCCTTAGCTTTGGGGGTTTCTAGGATAAAGACTGCGCTCTTTAATTTAGGATGCCTGATGATTCTTTGCAGAGCTGCGGAGCCGAGTTTTCCTTTTCCAATATTTTCATGCTGATCAAGCCGCGATGAAAAATCTTTCTTGGAATCATTAAAGTGTATGACCTTTATTTGATTAATGCCTATCAACTCATCAATCTCAGTTAACATAGAATCCAAACCCGTATCTGTCTTTAAATCATACCCGGCGGCAAAGGCATGGGCTGTATCCAGACAAACCCCCAGGCGCTCGACCTGCTTGACCCTATTGTAGATCATTCTATGGTGGATAAATTTATATCCTAGCCAAGACCCGGACCCTGAAGTATTTTCCAGCAACAGCTTTGTCTTTATTCCTTCTGTACTCTCAAAAATTGTATTTAATGCTGAGGCGAACCTATCTATCCCGGCCAACTCCATCGTCTTAGTATGGCTGCCCATATGGGTTACTAAGAATTCTGCGTTTAATTTTTCGGCCTCGTTTAAATCTTCGATATAGGCCTTTATCGACCTTTTGTATAATGTCTTGTAAGGTGAGGCTAAATTGATCAGATAAGGTATATGTACAACGACTTTATCTATCTTGTATTTTTTTCTCCTCTTTTTAAATTCTTCGACGTCCTCAGCGGACAGCTCTAACTGACGCCACTGCCGTGGATTACGAGAGAAAATCTGCATGGCGTTACAGTTCAAAGCCTTGGCCCTGTCTAAGGACTCATAAATATTTCCGGAAATTGAAACGTGGGCTCCGATATACATTGGCCTAAAATTTGCAATTAATAATGAATTATAAAATTAACCTACCTAACTTAATAAATAAGTTATCTATATGATACCTTACTTCTCCTAAAAAGTGTAGGCAAATTTTACCGAAGGCAGCACTAATTTTACAAATAAAATAATTGCTTAATCAAAGCTCGGTGGCCCAATCGCACAAATTTGCTTACAAGTCAAAAATACCAGTAAAATTAGTGCTGGGTCAACCCAGCACTTTCATGCCCTAAAAATAATCTATCTATTAAAGAAAGTGCTGCCCGGAAGGCCGATTTTTCAATTGCAAAATCGGGGTTGGATTATTTTAACATACCCTAGCCGAAAGTCAATCTTGACATTGCTGGCCATGTATACTATGATTATAAGCACAATTTAGACGTATTTCTGGGGCTGCCCCACAGGGGCCCACCCCGCAACAAATAAATCTAGACGGGGCTGTCCCTTGAGACCGAATTATGAAACAGAAGTCTCTTGGGACACGCGCCGCAAAACGGAAAAAATACACGGGGCTGTAGCTCAGCTGGGAGAGCGCTTGACTGGCAGTCAAGAGGTCGCGGGTTCGATCCCCGCCAGCTCCACCACTTCTTTCATTAATGAAAGAAGTGGTGGATGCCGGATTAATGTAATCCGGCGCCTAACCGAGCATATATTAATGAAATAAGTGGTGGATGCCGGATTAATGTAATTTCGATGAGACCACAACTTACGGAATAAAATGACGTAAGTTGAATGGTCGAATTAATCCCGCGCTTTGTGCGGGACAGCGCCACCAAATATTTATTACAAATGACTCCAAACAAAATACCAAAAGGATTATTAATATTCGCTGTTATCGAAATTGCTATCGGGATAATTACTATTTTATGCGTATCTGTTAGTATTATTCTAAAATTTAATACTAAGCCGCTCAATATCCTAGCCTTTGTGTATGTTACCTCTATGTTATCGCTCTGGCTGGGCTTAGGTTTATTGAATTTCAACAATAAATCCTATGAGCTACTTATTTTTCTGGCCGGGGTGGTTATTATAAGCAAAGTGCTTATCTTCGCGGGAATAATACATTTAGATGGGGCGTTAGAGACTAAGATACCTTTAAACTTAAAGAATACAATCTCAGTGCTTTATCACTCTGCGCTGCTCTGGTATCTTAATTTAGGAAACATAAAGAAATTATTCATAAAACAAACATTTATGCCGAAGTGATGGAATGGCAGACATGCCGGTCTCAAAAACCGGTGCCTTTACGGGCATGTGGGTTCGACTCCCACCTTCGGCATTTAAGATTTTATTCAGGTAGTACTTTGCGCAGCAAAGTGCACCTTCGGCATTTTAAATGAGCCCCAAACTTATGGAGCGACAGCGCTCATAAGTTTGTAGGGCGAATTAATCCCTAACAGGGCCACGTCTTGCCAGACGCTAAACCCGCAGTCGACCAACAGCTCACTCTCAGTGGGATTAATAATCTTGGGCTTGATTAATCTGTACGCATACAGCTTGCCCCGTACAAAATTTAGCTTAACGGACTCGGCCTGCTCAACCGGCTCAACGCTCTTCACCCACTTCAGCCGCTCTATTTTAATCGCCTGCTGAAGCCTACGGGCATCCCAGCCTAGCTTAACAGTCTGCATCTCAAAGAGGTTACATCGCTTCTTGTCCTCTACAGTTAAAAGAATGCGGTAGTGTGACCAAGTTAAGTTTGTCCACGTGGACAAACTTGGATAGGCTTGGTAGAACTGAACTGAACGATACAACGTCCTTTCCTTAATCTCCAAATCTTCGGCCAGCCTGATAAACAACCCGTCCCCGTACTGCTTGCTCTCCAGCAGGTACTTAGAGATCAACTCCCCTGTCTGCCAGTAGGCCTTCACGCGCTGCTCTTCAATCTTTCTTAAGCTCTCCAGGAGGATCGACTTTAAATCGGAAAGTAATTTTGGGTAGGTTTTGTCTGTGCTAAGTTGTTTTGTGGGTGGGTGCGCGGGCATCACTCTTGCCAGTCTTCTATAATAATCCTGCTGCCTTCTTGCCTAACAACCTTTTTCTCGCCCTTCTTCCACTTCAAGTCGCGGATAATATCCTTGGGCAAGGTAAGGTAGTAGGTATTCGTCTTTCCCGTAACCGTAAGCTTTCTAATATTCTTATTTTTAGCCATTTTAATTACTTGGTATTTATTGGTACTTATTGAAAGTTATCCCTCGCTTTGCTCGGGATTAATTCGGCCCATAACTTACGTTTGCTCACACTCCGTAAGTTATGGCTTCATTAAAAGTACGTACCCGAGTACGTACTCTATTCTAATCTATTTTTGGTGAGGTGTCAAGGGGACACTAAGGTTTAAAGCTTTCGGCGCAAAGCATAAGCGAAATGATCGAAGTATTTTCGCCACAATACTTCCGAGGAAGAGAATTGGTTTGTCCCTAAAAAATAATCCACAACCGCTTCGCGCAGGCGGGTAAGTTCTCTAATGCGTGAAGGCTCTTTAACAGCACCCAGCGTCAAATCGATTAATTCCAGTGCCCGGTAGGTAGCTGTCTTAGAGTAGTCCCGGTTATCTTTTTTTTGCCAATTAAGCGCCCGGCTGATTTCGCTTCCAATATTGGCCATTTGCTCAAGAAAGGATAATCGGGCCCATCTGCCGGCGGCGAGTTGTTCATGCGCAATACTCATCGCTTAACCCATCTGTTGATAACTTCCCAAATCTTTTGTCGGATTTGCGGATCATCCACTCCCCGGCTCATATTTGCTTGGGCCGGGCGTATGTTGATCATAGAATCAAACTCCAGAAAATCATCCCCCTTTAAATCGGGGTAAAAATTAATCCCCCAGAGGTCTTTCTGCTTTGACTCGTCTTGCAATAATAATGCCTCTAAATCGGAGTTCAGTTCAGCGTCGACTGCAAGTAACCCTCTCTCAATATCGACTACGGCCTTTACCATATCTCCAAAGCTGGCAACGGCCATTTTTTTAATATCGCTGAGTGTTAACGTTTCTGTTATAATTTTCATACGGCTAATTATACCTTAATAAAAAACCTCTGCAAGTGCTATTTGGGGACACTTTAAATGAGCCCCAAACTTATGGAGCGACAGCGCTCATAAGTTTGTAGGGCGAATTTATCCCAAGTACAACGAGGGACTATTAAAACTTCTTCAGCTTCAACTACTTTCAGCCGGAGGCTGATCCACCTACGGCGGAATCTGGAAACGGTTTAGGATCTCGATACTTGCTTATTTCTTTGAGTATCCTAAAACAACAAACACAATACTAGATATCATTATAAACAGTATAGTGATAGTAATCGAGATTGATAATAAAGAAGCAGGCTCTAGTTGCCATCTTAAATTTGTAAGAATCTGTGAGATAATTAACGCCAAGAAAAAAATAAAATATCGAAATGATATTTTGCTGCCTTTTTTGTATTTACTGAAACATGCTGCCGACATAATTATTGCTATGACAAAGAAAACGAAGTTGAACCAACTATTTTGAAAAAATAAACATAACGTTGAAACTATCTCCCGCATGGTAACCTCCCTGTTGGTCCCTGTTGCATAGAATTTAATGGTTGATATGGTTTTTGTGCTGGTCCTGGTGGAAAATTAGGCATCTCTTTTCTCAATACATCATTTACATAATATAGAATCGTCTCCACTAAAAGAACTACTGCAAGGGTTGCGGCAACGACTACAATAACTATATGTGGTAGTTCTCCTTCCGGGTCAATATAATTAACAGGATTATTGTTTGCGTAAAGATATTGATTGACGAAAAACTGAGGATTTAACTGCCCGAGATTTGCTATGGCGAATCTTAATGCTTCCGTGCTAAAATTTAATCCTAGACTTGAATCTGCAAAATAATCACCAGATGGCATAAATTGATTATTTAGCAAAAAGTTTTGTTCAATTTTTCTTTTATCATTTTCTGAAGCACTATTTACACCTAAAATAGAAGATAAAACATCACTAAAATCAGTACTCTTCATTAATATCCTTCTATCATCCGGCCCCCACGTATATAAATCTCTCTGTAAAAATCTTCCAATTGTTGGTGAATAATACCTCGCCCTGTAATAATACAACCCACTCTCCTCATCAAATCTTCTACCTGTAAAATAATACGGATTACCTATTGAGGAAACCTGTGAAGGCGCGCCGTAGACATCATAACTATAAGTCTCAACAACCTCGCCAGTTGAATCAGTAATATCACTAACACTTCCCAATCCATCATAAAAATAATAGTACGTCTCTCCATTGCGCTTCATTGTAAGGACTTCGTCAATACCTGTACCGTAAGTATAAGAAACCAAGCCACCTGCGCCTCTTTCTTCGATAACCTGATCCCCATCGTAGATAAAGTAGGTGGTACTGCCGTCGACGGTCTTGGAGATTCTTCTCCCGAACCCATCATATTCATACGAGGCATTATGAGAAGGTGTTTGGGCGTTAGTAAGTCTATTCTCTACATCATAAGTATAAGTATTAGTTCCATCATTGGTTAAGTTACCATTACCATCATAGCTGTAGGCTGTGCCGCCTACACTCTCATACTGGTTGAGTTCATTGGGAACATAGGTTGTGCCATCAACATCTATGCGGTTGCCAACGCTGTCATAAACGAAGTCGTGAGGAATACCATCGTGAACATCTGTGTGAGGAAGATTATCTCTCACTCTGGATGAGGCGAGCTCATAGATGTCATTGTAGGTGTAGGCGTGGGTTGCTCGTGGTGTGGCCATAGTTAAGCGGTTGAAATCTAGCTCACAAAAATGCGAAGCATTTTTGAGGTGTTTTCGTAAGAAAACGTCAGTCCGAAGCCCTTTGCTATACATTCTTGCTGAGGACAAAGCCA
>CAZFPS010000021.1:0-26727 GCA_964520705.1 uncultured Planctomycetia bacterium
TTTTGAAATAGATGATTTTAGATCCATAGCATATTATCTAATAGCCTAATTACTTAATTTACAAATTATCTCAAAATCCGTTAGCTCTCTCGTCTTCATCTTCCTCTGGGTTGCATATTTTACCTGCACATTCGCGAATAAAGGAGATTTGTTCAATATGGGCACGAAGCTAAAAACTAAAGACATAGTCGGAGCCGTACCCTTTAGCGCGACATTGTTTGATTCTTCAAAAAGAAAAGTATTCAGATTTATATCTGCGGGGGTAATTAGATGCAGCTCTTTTAAGATTTCAATACAAGAGTTTTTATTATTTAACTGTGCGTTAATTATAGCTATTTTATTCTTTATAGTTTGGATTTCATTAGCCGTAGGCTCTATTCTATCAATTTGCTCATCTAACATCTCTATGAACTTCTTCTTGTGATAAAAATTAAAACTCAACATACTCGCAAATACTAAAATTGCGCATGCCCCCAAGACAATAGTCTTAAATAGTTCTCTTTTTTTCTGCAAATATAATATATTATCCTTAGTCTCTTGAGGACATAGATCTATCTGTGGAGATTTCTGGGATAAAGCAAGGCCACACACAGAAGCAAATGAATAGTACGGTTTGACATCTGGCCTGGCTGTCTCTTTTCTAAAATCTATATTTTCCAGATGGTCAACTACTTCAACGGGTAAACCGAATTCTTCTGTAAATAACGGCGATAGGCCAGAAATTTCTTCCTTATTGCCCGTCAAAACAACCTTCTTTAGTTTCTGGAATGAATCTTGCTTTCTGTAGGAATCGATGGAGAGCTTGGCTTCTTCTATAATTCTCTTTTTTATTTTATCTTCACCTTGCATATTCGTAAAAGAGAAACTTCGGCTAAAAATAAACTTATCTCTGTCAATGATTACTAATTCTGACGATTTCTTCTGGATATCAACTAAAAGCAAAGTATCTTCTATTCCATGAGACTGGTAATCAACATACCAACGCAACAAGCCTTCTGAGCTAAGAGTAATATTTTGAGGCCTTAGCTTTAAAGCATCACAAGCATTTGTAAATTTTCTAATAATATTTCTGGGGACTATAACTAAAATGATTTGAGAAAAACCTCCCTCATCAATATTTATTGTTTGATAAGAAGAAACAATTTCGTCAACTTTGTAAGGCAGTAACTTGGCCGCCTGCCACTCAGCCATACTTTTTATCTCTTCTTCGCTAGCAGAAGGCAGCTTAATTGAACGGATAGTTACTAAACTACGGTCCAGCGAAACTACTAAGTTGTTAATTTTTAAATGATTTTCTTTTATAATTTTTTCTAGTTTTTTTGTAAATTCTAATTCTGAGTCCTCTATATTTATATTATCCTGTATAGCAAGCTTGGTAATAAATTTTTGTTTATTAGAGCAAGATTGAACTAGTTTTATGCTGTTATTTGAAAACTCAATCACTGTAAGGGTATCTTTGGGCTTTGGCTTATTCATTGAAATTTTATTCTTCATGCCAGTATCTAATTTTAGATAGCTCCTCACTGCGATCAATAATAGCAGTTACTTTTTTCCGTATCTTACTTGTATTTAGCTTTGCTGATACTTCAATTCTAAACAAATTCGACTTAACTGTAAAGGGGAATTCTCCAAAATGATCATTTATCCAGTTACGTTCTTTATCTCTAAACTCTTCGAGTAGTTTTGTTTTTAAGTAAATAGTATTAATGATGGGTTCATCATCTTTGGTGGCATCTTCGTTATCAACCCCGTCTCGAATATCAATAATATAATACGCTAATCTATCTGAAAATTCCGACCCAACACCTTCCGCTTCATCTGCCCCTAAACTTATAAATACAGCTTTTAGAATCTGCCAAGGAGCTGTGTTGATATTTATTAAGTTATCTTCTGTATATACAGTAAAAAACCTCTCGCATTCTTCTATCAACTCTGGGTTTTCCCTAAAGCCTTTAACCAGAGAAAGTTCTTCCATAGTTTTAAAAGGCGCCTTGCGTGCAGGATAAGGTATTTCTGAAGTTTCGTAATAGGGATCTTCGGGGCCTTGCGGAGCATCTCCTCGCCAATAAATTATATTTTCAGCTAAAGGCTTAGCATCCTCAAATCCAATTAAATCAAATAAGGATTCCAACAATTTTTCATCTGCTCGATTTATGTTTATCTTTCTATCTTCATCACTCATCCCGTAAAAATAAACCTCTGGCTCGCTATTTATATCACCGTAATCATAACTTATAGTAAAAATACCTTCCCCCACTTCTACTTCTTTAAAAATGGAACCATCCGCCCCTGATTCCTCATCATAGCCCCTAGACCATAATTCATTTAACATATCAATATCTGGCGTTTCGTCTTCGCTTAAAACATTGATTGCTTTTCGGATAGCCGCCTTTGCCACATATAAACACTGCATTCTATCTTTTTGAAACTTGGCCAATTTGAGATTTATAACTACCCGATGGGCCAAACCGATGCAGAGCAAAGAGGTTATCGCTAAAATCCAAAGGCTAATGATTAACACCAGCCCATGTTTATTACCTAAAGTTATTTTCATAATTATAACGATTATTGCTGAACACCGATCTCGCCTTGCTGCAAAAAGATATGCCTGTTTAAGCTTGCGCTGATATTATTCTCAGAATCTAATTTAGTTATTTCTATGCTTATACCTTGAGGGACCAGAGCCCTATCTATCCATTCTGACTTCCATTCAAACTTATACTCCTCCTCAAAATATTCTTTCTTATAATATAGATATTTAATACTGAAGGTTTGTATACCGGAAAGTAATTCTTCTTCTGCAAAGTTTTCTTCTTCTAGAAAAGCATCTTTATCGATTTGTGATTTTTTAAACAAACTTTCCTCTCTAAAACTATATGAAACTCTGGCTAGTAGCCTGGGATAGCTTTCTTGCGAATAGTCATTTTGTATTGTAAAAAAAGATAAACTCTGAGAATCCGCGATAAACCCTCCCTCTTCTTTCTGTTCGTTATATTCAGCATCATAACAATTTCTTAACTCAATAGATAGTCTATCCAATGCTCTATTTATATCTTGATTTAGATTCAGCTCTGCTTGTATCCTATGATACGTCTTTATGCCGATAAAAAGGGTTGAATAAACAACTGTAATAACAATAGCAAATATCGATACTGCTACCAAAAGCTCAATTAAAGCAAACGCTGATTTCGAAATCTTATGATTATTCTCTTTTGACATAAGGCTAACAGCTATTCTTTGGTCTTAATATAGCTTTCAACATTTAACATGCCTTCCCGCTTTCCTTCTCTCCAGGAGATCTCTAATTTCGATTTACCTAAATTCTCCTGCGATAACTGCTCGATAGAATATTCCCAGCTGAAATTTTCATTATCTACAAATTCGCCTTCTCCCGAGGTATCCTCCAGGCCATCTATCTCGGATTCAATCTCTAAATCAAACATCTTTTCATATGCAAAGTTAATCGCTTGACTGTAATTAAATGCGGCCCTAGCCACCTTAACGCTCATGCCCAGAGAACGAATCACAAAGACTAAACCCAAGGAAAGTATGGCTATTGTTAAAGTCACCTCAAATAAAAGAAAGGCATTTTTCTTAATCATTGCTTTTCAAACTCGATCCTTCCTATGCTCTGTTTAATATAGATTGTAGCGCTATTTTCGTTTGACGAAATCTGGATATCTTCTCCATTTATCGTCCCGTCAGGATAAAAGAAAATATTAGATTCGCTAATCACAATCTGAAAGTCTTTTGGTATAGTGATGCTTTTGCCCAGCAATCCTTTTAAATCTATGTAATCTTGCAAACCTTCTTCTCGAATTTCAATATCAATAATATTATTATTTAAATCAAAATTGATTTTAAAACTCTTTTGTTCCACTGAAGCGCGTTCTTGTAAATATCTCATTCGACTAATTAAATTCTGGCAGAAGTTGTCAAATCTTAGATTGTTTAATGTTGCTCTAAAGCGAGGCAGGCTAAGCGCAAGCAGGCCACCTATTATTGCTACAACCACTAGTAGCTCAAAAAGACTAAACCCCGCCAAAGAAAATAGTTTATTCTTCCTAATATTCTCTAGCGGGGCCAAGGTTTGTTTTTGACTTAATATTTTAATTCTGCTCCCAATTGACCGCGTCATCCCCACCACCTTCAACTCCGTCTCTGCCCCAAGAAGCCAAATCATAATCTCCTATATTATGCTCACCGGGAGATTTATAAATATAAGGTTTTCCCCAGGGGTCTTTAGGCATCTTCTTTAAATAAGGGCCGTTCCATCCTTCGGATATTGGAGAAGAGGTAGGTTTTGTCTTTAAAGCGGCTAAACCTTGTTCTGTAGTAGGATATTGACCGTTGTCTAATTCGTACAAATCTAATGCTGTGGCGATATTCGCCTCAATATCAGCTTGTGCGGCGGCCTGTCTGGCCTGCTCAGATCTACCCGCAAGGCGCGGTATAGCCATTGCGGCCAATACACCTATAATAATTACCACCAACATAAGTTCAATTAATGTGAATGCTTTATTACTTTTCATTTTAATTAACCTCCTATAGTTATTTCATCTAGCCATAAAATTTATTTGAAATATCGGTAGTAACATCGCCGTAACTATAAAAGCGACCACTGACCCCATAATCAAAATCATTGCTGGCTCAAGCAGAGACGTGAAAGTCTTAAGGTCTCGATCCACCTCTCTCTCATAACTAACAGAAATCTTTCTGAGCACCTTCTCCAAACTCCCAGCCTCCTCTCCTACAGAAATAATATTTATAATGGAGACAGGGAAGTGTTTGGCCTTACTAATAGCCTTAGCCAGACTAGATCCATCGCGTACATCAATTCGAATCTTTTCTACCTCTTGTTTTAATATATTATTTTCCATAATATCCCTAACGATCTCTAAAGAAGGCAGAATGGTCACTCCATTGCCTAACAAAGTGGCTAATATTCGAGCGAATCTTTCCATCTGTCTCTTTAAAATCACTACGCCAAACACGGGGATCTTTAATTTGAAACGATCAAGAAAAAGTTTCCCTTCAGAACTCCTAGATACTCTATTTGCTATAAAGAAAAATAAAACCAAAGATAAAATTATCAACCACCAAAATTGACTTAAGAAGGAACTTAAATTAATCAATATCTGAGTAGGCATAGGCAGTATCTCTCCGAAATCCTCAAATACTAAAACCAGCTTTGGAATTACAAAGCTCAACAAAAGAAATATAGTAAGCAAGCCCACAGCGGCAATTAAGGCGGGATAAATCATGGCTGAGCGCACTCTTTCCTTAAGCTCTTCTTCATTCTCCATAAAGTCTGCGAGCTTCCTCATCACATCTTCCAAGAAACCTCCGGCTTCCCCTGATCTAATCAAAGAAACATATAAACCTGAGAAGATACCTGGGTGTTGAGCTAAAGAATCGGAGAAGGTCTTGCCTTCTTTTAAATCTTCGATGAGCTTATCGATGACTAATTTTAGAGAGCTCTTCCAGGTTTGCCTGGAACAAAGTATAAGCACTGCCAAGATTGTAAGCCCTGCATCCAGCAGATTGGAGACTTGGCGAGTAAAACTAACTACATCAGCAGGATTAACTCTCTTAATCTTGCCTAGAATAGTATCACTGCCTGATTTATCTAATTCGTTAATAGTTGTAGGAAAGAAGGATAATTTATCTAATTTAGCTAAGGCCTGAGTCTTGTTTTCCGCCTCAATGATGCCTTCTTTTTTTTCTTTGGATTTTGTGTAGGCTCTATAAAAGAATTTTGGCATATTAGCTAGCCTATATCTGCTCGGCTAGAGCCTCTCTTTGAGTGACTCTAACCACTTCACTAATCGTAGTAAGCCCCATTAAGACCTTGCGCCAACCATCCAAAAATAAAGTCGTCATCCCTTGCTGCACTGCTTTTCTTTTTATATCCTGACTGGAGGCCTTTGTTAAAATCATCTGCCTTATATCTTCATTAAGCCTGAGGATCTCATAAATAGCCGTGCGACCCTTGTATCCTGTAAATTTACATGCCTCACAACCTTTACCTTCATAAACTTCAATATCATTTTTACTATCTTGTATTCCTAAATCTTTTAAGATCTTCCCGTCGGGTTTTATTTTAATCTTGCAGCTTTCACAAATAAAGCGAACCAATCTCTGCGCGATAAGGCATTCAATAGAGGAAGAAACTAAAAACGGCTCAACTCCCATATCTATAAGCCTAGTTACGGCTCCAGCGGCGTCATTTGTATGCAGCGTGGAAAACACAAGATGGCCTGTTAAGGCCGAACGAATAGCAATCTCTGCTGTTTCATAATCCCTTACCTCCCCGACCATCAACACATCCGGATCATGCCTTAATACCGAACGCAACCCTTGAGCAAACGTAAGGCCAATTTTTGGCTGTACTTGAATTTGCGTCACTCCCCCCAACTGATACTCTACCGGATCTTCTATAGTAACAATCTTTATCTGTTCAGAGTTAATCTTTTTTAAAGATGCGTATAAGGTAGTGGTCTTACCTGAACCTGTGGGGCCAGTTACAAAAATTATTCCGTGGGCTAATTTAATAACGGATTCAATAATCTCTGAATCTTTTGAACAGAGCCCCAATTTCTCTAATTCCAGTAACTCCTGTTGACTTAAAATCCTAATTTGGACGCTTTCTCCGAAGACAGTAGGCACAATAGACACTCTCAAATCCAATTCATAGTCTACGACCTTAACCTTAATTCTTCCGTCTTGAGGTAAGCGACGTTCTGCGATATTTAATTGAGCCATGATCTTTACACGAGATATTATCGCCAAATGAAAATACTTTATTGTGGCCGGTATGGCAGTCGGATATAAGATGCCGTCAATTCTAAACCGCACCTTTAATTCATCTTCAAAAGGCTCAATATGGATATCCGTAGCTCTCTCCTCAACAGCCTTAAGTAAAATTTGATTTACAAATTTTATTACAGAGGCATCCTCAGTTAACGCTCCTAAATCCTGAGTCTTCCCTAATAGAGAAGTCGCATCCTGAGCATCTTCATCTTTATCGGAAACCATCTTCTCTAATGTCTCTGCGCCTACCCCGTAATATCTATGGATACTTTTTAAGACATCTTTTTCTCCTGCCAGGACAGCCCTGACTTCGAACCCCAACAATAGTTTGATATCGTCGAGAATCTGCACATTTAAGGGGTCGCTTACTGCACAAGTCAAAATATTATTTTCTATTTTTAGCGGCATTAATTTGTAGTGGAAAGCGAACTTCGCAGGAATCTTTGTTATGACATCGGGATGGATCTGCTCATCTTTAATCTTTATATAAGGAATATTCAGCTGCTTCGAAAGCACAAAAAGAATATTCTCTTCAGTAGCAAAACCTAGACGAATAAGAATAGAACAGATAAAATCCTTACTTTTCTTCTGCTCTCTTAAACCTGTCTCTAGCTGCTCAGGAGTAATAAGTCCTTCGCTGATCAAAATCTCTCCGATTAAAACATTATCTTTTAAGGACATATTTAATGAGTATGTGACTTATAGAGCGAAAGCGAATATAAATCGCTATGCGAATTAACCCAGCAGACTTACGTTCATTTCATTCCGTAAGTCAGGATTTCGTTTAATTTATTATAATCGTGGAATCTATAAAAGTCAACCCAGTTAGAGAATTATCTCTAAAACCAGTTAGAAAACTTATTTCTAACGAGATGAACTTTCTTCTAACGGGGTAAAACAAAAAGGGATATTAATAGAGGATATGATGGATTGTTTAACGCTGCAAAATTTTCAAAAATGTATCAACAATTTGGGGGTCAAATTGACTACCTGAACTTTCTCTGATTATCTTTATGGCTTTTCGTTTAGGATATGCATTACGATAAGGGCGGTCGGAAATTAAGGCCTGATACACATCTGCAAGTGCAACGATACGTACCCTATAAGAATTTCTTCTTTTTTTAAACCAGGAGGATGACCTTCTTCATCCCATCTTTCATGATGATAATGAATTAAAGGAACAATGTTATGTAAAAAATGAATCGACCTTAATATATCAACAAAACTTACAATACATCACCAACTGGCACAGCAAAAATATGCCTGTTGCCTTTATTTCTTTTGACTCTTTTATCCCGCAGCGGTGTAGGTGTAGCTGCTTGTAGGGATTCCTCAACTGTTCCCTCAAACTCATCTGTAGTAACCTCATTACCCTCACTATCTTTAAGATAAGCACGGAGTTTATATCTCCCTGGTTCAACATTCGGGCCTACACCAAGCACCAAATTATGTTCACGCGTTGTCTGTGAATCTATATGATAATCTGTTGGTGTTCCCAAATATTGACGATTTGGATTTTGCCTGGTTAGCGTCCACTCTCCAGTATCTTCGTTTTGCTTATAACAAGAGATAACACACGTACCGTCATAATCCTCTTGAGTAGAATTATTTACTGTTATTCTAAACTCTAGAACCTCTCCTTGATGTGGATGAGGTGGCTCGTTCTCGTATTCTCCTGTGGGCTCAACGGTAAGAGATAATGGTTCGCTTTCAATAGTAAAGGTATATATTACCTCATCCATTGGATTAGGTGGATTAGCTAAATCGGCAACTCCTACCTGAACTATTATAGTCTCTCCAAAACTAAAATCAACGGGCGGATCATAAACCACAGCATAATTAGTAGGATTACCTGAAATAATCAGGTCACCTGTGACATCTTGACCATTAATCATCATCTGGATAGAGCCTTCATTTACGCCAGCACCAATATCTATGATATTCAGGCTGATGTTGGTATCGACAGGTACATCGACCTGTCCATCTGCTGGATTGAGATTTGTAATGTATGGCGCATTTGTATCGGGTTGGGGCACTAAAGAACTCGCCTTTATTAGAATTGCCCCTCTTCCTAATTTTAAATCAACATTTACTACCGGATATCCATCAATACTCCCATCTGCATATAATTGGTAATATTCACCTGTCGGATTATCAGGAGTGATTGGTAAAACATGTGTCGTAGTCGAGGCATCGCCAAAATTATGCTCATACTGTGCCCATGTTCCACCATTAGTGCTGGTATCGACAACTCGCCAACTCAGCTTTGGTTTCAGTAGTACTAAGGCATTTTCAAACTCACGTGCTAAAATATTTGCCGTATGCGGTTCTAAAATAATATTTCCATTGTCATATAACCAATATAACGGCTGATCAACCGCCTCAAATAAATAATAATCATCCTGCGGCTCACCAACATCATAGCGTGTCGCCTCACGCCATGCATCATCAATATTACTATAGGCATCAGGATTCCACACCATCACCGTATACGGACTATGTACTAAATAATAAAACGCGAGAGTAAACATATAGTCATCGTCTTTTGTAATAATTTCATTTCTTATGCCGGAATTATTAGTTATAAATGCGAGCTTTCCATTCGGTGTGGTAAAATCTTTTATAAAATCTAATTTGCTCTGTCCTCCTGATTCACTATACGGATATGGCGAAATTGGACACACAAAATATTCAAGCAACACGCCATCAACAAGCGCTGTCTGCGCTCTGGCATGATCAGTATGATACCACCCTGCTGTATTAAAAATCGTTTTAAAACCTTCACTCGCAAGTGCCTGTTGTACGTAAGGAATAAGAAGCAATGCATCTGCATAAAATTGTGCTCTCTCTTCTTCGTAATTACCATCTAATTCCCGGATATTTCCACTATATCCTGGCTCAGGTGTATGCCACCATGGCTGCAGTGGACATTCATCAACATGTACGCCATCATTTTGTGCCGGCGGATTACCGTTGGGACTTTCAAGAAGCTCCTGCAATCGTGCAATATCACGTGCAGCTAAACAGGCTTGAAGATTTTCATTTGCGAGATTAAAAACATGTTTGTAATCATGATAACGAAAAAATACCACACGTGATTCTGCATTAGGATGCGTATCCCAACCAGGGATAGTCCACGTTTCACCATTAATGGTAACGCGTGTTTCCTCTGCATAATGTAAATACAATTCTTCAGGATCAATATTGTTTTCTGCGCACCAGTTCTCCATCCATATTTGATTATCGCTCCCGATAATGACATGATCCCATAATGAATAAATATAATTTTCAAGGCCAGGATTGATAGTTTTTAAATCAGCCACAAATTGATCATGAAAATTAATACCATACTCAAAACGTAACGCATCGCGTTCGGGAATAACCGGATGAATATCATCATTAGTATATGCAATAATACCGGTATTAATATGTTCGAAAAGGCTATTATTTTCCTCCACGTCTGCCAACGCTATAGGTACAAAATATGCTAAATATGCTACTGTGAAAATGCTAATGGCAAAAAGTGTTATGACTTTTTTCATTTCTCCCCCTTATTTTTCTATTGACCCTTATAATAAAAAAACCGAAAACCTAATATTCGGATTTCGGAAACCACGTAAAAATAAATCAATAAACTATATTTTTGATTCTTCTTGCGAACCGTGGCTTCCCCCCACCATCAGCGGAGGGCTTTCTCGCTTCCGAATCTTTCTAATCAAAAGATAACATATTTAATGACATGCAACAAGGGACAGAGGGGGGACTTTAGGAAAGCGCTTTCTATTTAGTGGGTCCTCTAGCGGGTGGGTTAATTATTATAATGCAAAAAAATTATCGTGGGTGTGCTTATTTGGATTTTATGAAGGACTCTATTCTTTCAAATGCTTGTTTTAGGTGGTCTAAACTCGAGGCATAAGAAATCCTTATGTAATCTTGGTAATTTTCTCCAAAAGCCGTTCCCGGTACAACTGCTACTTTCTTCTTCTTTAATAATTTATTAGCAAATTCTAAAGAAGATAAACCAGTCTTTTTAATCGAAGGGAATACGTAAAAAGCTCCTTGGGGTTTGACGCAATTAAAACCCATTTCATCTAATCTTTCTAGGACAAAATCACGCCTGCGATGGTACTCTTTTTTCATAGACTCTACAGAACTCTTTCCGCTGTGTAAAGCCTCACAAGCAGCCATCTGCGAAGTAATAGGTCCACAGAGCATTGTATACTGATGAATCTTCGTCATTGCAGAGACGATACCTTTATTCCCGCAGACAAAACCAACTCTCCAACCAGTCATTGCAAAAGATTTGGAAAAGCCATTAAGATAAATAACTCTATCTTTTATCTTGTCTCCTAAGGTTGCCAAAGGCGTATGCTCATAATCGTAAGTCAGCTCATCGTAGACCTCATCGGAGATAACGAGCAGATTATGCTTTAAGATAATCTTACACAGGTCTTTTAGCTCTTTCTTGGTATAAGATATTCCCGTAGGATTAGAAGGGTAATTAATCAAAATTGCCTTGGTGTTTTGATTACATTTTTTAATCAGGTCTCTCGGCCTTAGCTTAAAACCAGATTGCTTGGTATCAATATAGACCGGCCTGCCGCCTGCCAGACTGACTACCGGACCATAGGAGACATAAGAAGGCTGCGGAATAATTACTTCTTCTCCTGGATTTAGAATAGCACGCATTGCTAAATCCAATCCTTCGCTCACACCCACGGTAATTAAAATTTCATCATCAGGACTATATTCCAAACCAAACTTCTGCTTAAGGTGTCTGGAAATATAAAGTCTCAATTTATAGAGCCCCTTATTAGAAGTATAGGAAGTATAGCCCTGTTCCAGAGAATAAATTGCTGACTCCCTTATCTTCCAAGGGGTGACAAAGTCTGGCTCACCTACTCCCAGAGATATAACATCATCCATACCTAAAACAAGGTCGAAAAATGCCCTTATGCCCGAAGGAGCAAGATTTTTAACTTTTTCTGAGATTACCTTTTTCATTTATTTTGCCTACTCTTAATATGAGATAGCGATTCTCTTGTTTTCCTCTTTGTGTTTTAAGACTACTCCATCTTCTTTATATTTCTTTAGCAAAAAGTGAGTTACCGTCCCTCTTACATTTTCCATCGGAGCAAGCTTCTCTGAGACAAAACTTGAGACCGTATGTAGATTCTTCCCTTCTATAACCAGCAATAAATCATATGTCCCGGAAATAAGCATGCAGCTAGTTACTTCGGGAAAAGAATATATGCGCTCAGCAATCCTATCAAAACCCAGATCTTTTTGCGGCAGCAGATTTACCTCGATAAGAGCCCTTACTTCATTAGAGTTATCCTTTACTAATTCTTTATTTATAATCGTCTTGTATTTTAATATCACACCCTGCTTTTCGTACTTTTTGATACGTTTCTTAACTTCGTCTTTCTTTAATTTTGTTAGTTTTGCAATGTCTTCGGCTGATGTACGCGCATCTTTTTCCAAAATTTCTAGGACTGGGTCCATAACAACCTCCTTTAATGAGCCCGTCACTATTTATTGGCGGGCGAATTAATCCCGCACCTTTTACATATACCAATCGTTAAAGAACTATTTATTAAACTTACTTAATGCTAAAAAGGTGCGGGGTCAAATTCAGCCATAGAACTTAAGTTCGCTAGCGCTCCTTAAGCCCTGGCTTCATTTGACCTCCTTTAAATTTTCTTACTTTTATATTTCTTTATATTATATCATTATTCTCCGATTATCCTCCAAATATTTTTACCTCTTCACCTTGAAATAATCCATCAAGGTTTTAGCCGCCTGTAATTTATCTAATCTATCGAAATAGATGTTCTTTCCACTTACAGACAGAGGCAAGCCTAAAATCGGACACACGCAACTAGAGATATTCATCCCCTTGCTTCTTTTGCCGAACAAATCAAGTTTTAAAGCGGCTATACCTATACGGTACATAATACGATTATCAATATTTAACATTGATGCTGTCTTTGCCGCAGAGTCAGTAGCTATACCTAAGTCCCAGATCTTAAACATACAAAATGGCCCCAAGATACCGCTCTTAGAATTTTGGGCGTTATAAGCTTTAAATTCTGCGCAGCTTTTAAAACCGCAGCCGCCGCAATTTGAACCAAGAGGCTTCTTTCCTCTTGCGCCTATCAGGATTAATCCCTGTGAATTCCTTACGGCATTAGCATCACTGCTCCAGCTGACTTCGATAGCTTCTCGAACAGATCTTTCTAGCTTAGCTTTGGCTTTCTCTTTACCGATAACCATCATCTTATCAGCAATTTTATTTTTCTGCTTATTATTTAAAGATACAGAGACAATATCATCGACTCCCGCGCTCTTAGGTGCAGTACGTATGCTAATTGAAATTAAATCTATAGCGGTCTTTATCTGATTTTGATGGTTCATTTCTTATTACCTCCCTTACAGGCCTTAACACAAATACCACATATGTACTGACCTACGATATTTGACTTTTGAAACTGTTTTAGCTTCTCAAAACAAAGCAGATGTTCGAAATCCTCTTTTTTCTCTGTAATCGCCCCGACAGGACACACTCTAATACATTCATAGCAATCTCCGCAATCCAAATCTAAAGGTTTATCGATTTGTATTTTCAAGTTTGTTAGTACAGTCACCAGACGAAACTGTGAACCCAATTTAAAGTTTACTAAAAGATTATTTCTACCAATCCAACCCAAGCCAGCCTGCACACCTAATTCTTTATGCGATACGTGTGCGCTCTGCTTCTGCCAATCAACTATCTGTGAAGCAGGAATAGGCAAAGCCCTAGCTCCTCTGCACTGTATCTCATTAGCCAAAGCAAAACTTAATTGATCCAAAAAAAAGTTCGCAGTTCTGTAGTGATGAAAGTATAGCTTTGTAGGCGCGTCTTCAATATCATTAAATATTTGCCTGGATAGTCTAACCCCTACACATATCGCTCTATCCAAATCATTAATCAACGGCTCAGGCAGATTAAACCCATCTTTAATTTTAGATATATCCGCGACACCGAACAAATCTGCGCCCCGGTCCAGACAAAATTTTCTTAATTGTTTATAGTTCTTATCTTCCATATCTCTTATTTACTTCCAGATAGCTATGCAAATTCTTCCAGCGGATATATCTATCTACGAGCCAATCAAAGGCTGCCTTTTTTGAAAAGTCCCAACGAACCAAACCAAAATAATCCACGTCATTTTCAAAATGATCTCTATTATCTCTAAAATAAGCCCAAAACACCTTTTCTAAGTTAGGTAATTCTATCACATCGGTATAAATCGAATACAGAAATTGCGCCTGTTGTTTTTCATCGGGAGATTTTCCTATCCACCAGCCCTTACTTTCTATTTTAGAGTCCAGCCCGGGACAACCTATTTCGGTAAACCAAATCTTTTTATCCTTATCATCATATTGAACTTTCAATCTCTCTAAATTATTATACAGGGCATAAATTCTCTTCTGCTCTTTTGGATTCAGAGGGTCCACAAACGGATGTATGTTTATAATGTCAAAATAGTCTTTTCCGCCGTTTTTGTAAACATTTTTTATTGCAAAGTAGCCCTGGCTAGTCATCCCGCCTAAGACTATCTTACAAGTAGGATCTATCTTTTTTGCTTCCAGGTAACTTTTTTTAAGCAGTTCGGTATAAGTGAGCATATCGTCCTGTGGCTGCCAATAGTCTTTGCTGTCCGGCTCATTCCATATCTCCCAATATTTTATCTTATCTTTATACCGCGCGATAACCTGGGAAACATAGGCTGCGAAGTCTTTTAAGTCGTAGGGAGGAGAGTTCCAAGATTTCGCCGCCCAGGATGCAGAATAATTTAATATACCTAGAATACGTATATTTTTCTTAGTCAATAAATCAACTATAAAGTCATACTTATCAAAAAATAAGGTATCTTTATTCGGCTCGATGTCTTCCCATAAAAAATCCATGCGCACAAAAGCCACCCCGGATTCCTTCAATAATTCTACAGCTTTTTTTAAATTATCCTCTGAATATTTAAAATTATTCCAATCGTGCCTCCAGTGCAAAAATGCTAATATACCGAAAGGCTGATAGCCAATCTCACGCCAATCATAGGGGGATGGATCGATGGTGTTGACTACGCCATCCTCATCGATATCATTACTGCCCAAGTTCCTTTTTTGCTTTAGTAACATTATGGCCAGAGATTCTCTTTCATCAGGTATTAAGTGATCATTGCGGTTATGCCATTGCTGAGAATTATTCTTGTATGAGATGCGAGGCAGTACTATCTTTTCTTCTAAATCTGCATAAACAACAAATTGGCTCTGCAAAAAACAAAATAAGACTAATAGAAAGGTTAATTTTCTCATTCGTGTTCTTTAAACAAAAATCCTTACGCGCAGATAACTGCTATTTTTATTTTAGGCGTAAGGATACAAAATTAAGTATTAAATAAACTTATGATACGGCTGCGCCGGCAAACTCCTCATCCCTGTGTAACTCATCCCCCCACTGCAGATGGCCCATTACGGCCTGGCCGATATTATTTAAATGGTCGCCGATCTTCTCAAAATTGCTCACCGTATCCAAAAACACTATCCCGGACAAGACCTTACACTGGCCATCGTTTAATCTCATAATATGGTTCTGCCTCAAGATAGCGGTCATCTCATTGATCTGGTGCTCTATCTCCAACACGACCTTGGCGTCTTCTTTGCTGTTTGTCTCCAATGCCTTGATAGCCATATCGAACATTTTAATCAACTGTGAATACATATTCTTTAGCTCCTCTATAGCATGGTGAGATAAAGCCATATTGCCGTTTAGCCTTCTTTCTGCTAACTCTACTAAATTCTCCGAGTGATCTCCAATTCTTTCAATATCATTTATAGTATGTAACATTGAAGGTATCTTTTTTGATATTTCTTCACTAAGCTCTCTCTGCGTAAGTTCTATTAGATACTGGCTTATGGACTCCTGCAGGCCATCCACAGCCGACTCTTTTTTGGCCACCATATTTAACACTTTCAGATTATGCTGAAAAAATGCCTGCATAGAGTCTTGAACCATCTCCTTAGCTATGGAAGCCATATGTACCACTTCTTTTGTTGCAGCTTCAAAAGCAATAGTTGGTGTATTAAGTAAGTGCCTCTCTAAGTATCTGGGGCCTAACTCAACCTCGATATCCTTACCAGGAATGATTTTCATAACCAGCTTGGTAAAAGGATTAATCAGCGGTAGAAAAATTATGGTATTTACCACGTTAAAAACAGTGTGGAAGTTAGCGCACTGGCGCGCGATGTCTGTAGATGTACGCAAAACAATAGATTTCAATATAGGTAGAAGCATAAAGGCGATAATCGTACCGAAGATATTGAACAAAACATGCGCTGTTGCAGCCCTCCTTGCCGAAACATTAGTTTTTATACTAGCCAGGATAGCCGTAATACAGGTTCCAATATTACAACCCAAAATAAGATAAATTGCCGCATTTAAATCGATTAATCCTAAAACCGACAATGTAACTACTAAAGAAGTGGTGACGCTGCTGCTCTGGAACAAAGCGGTAAATACTGTTCCTATTATTACCCCCAGAAGCGGATTATGGCTTAAGCTTACAAAAATCTGTTTAACTGCGGGTTCTTGGCCCAGTGGCTTTACTTGAGAACCCATTATCTTTAAACCCAAAAATAACATACCAAAACCGAGAAAGAACAAGCCTATGTCTCTCCAGCTCTTTTTATTACTAAAGAAGTGTAACCCCACGCCGATAGCGATAGCCGGCAGAGCTAAATCCGTAAGTTTAAAAGCTATAATCTGCGCGGTGACAGTCGTACCTATATTTGCACCTAATATTACACCTATAGATTGTTTTAAAGTCATCAAGCCGGCATTGACAAAACCTACGAGCATGACAGTAGTCGCGGAACTACTCTGCACTAAAGCCGTAACTCCCGCACCGACAGCAGTACCCATGAGAGGATTGCTGGTAAGCACTTTGAGCAGGCCGCGCATACGGTCGCCAGCCGCCTTTTGCAAGCCCTCACCCATCATATGAATACCATAGATAAAAAGCCCTAGGCCACCGGCTAAACCAAAAATTATATCTAAACCATTATTCATGTTTTATACCCTTTCAATGGATGGTAATAACATGGTTATACCTTAATTTCATAAAAAAATCAATATATATAATCAGACGTTGCTTTTTATTTTCTTAAAATAAATCATCAATAGTGAAATTGCGGCAGGGGTCACGCCGGAAATCCTACTTGCCTGACCCAATGTAATAGGCCGGTGCTTCTCCAGTTTCTCACAAATCTCTCTGGATAACCCGGATATCTTCCTATAATTTATACCTTCGGGAATCCTAATTTTATCTATTCTATTAAACCTATCTATCTCCTCCGACTGCCTCTTTATAAAGCCTTCATACTTTAATTCAATCTCTATCTCCTCTAAGACTTCTTTAGGGTATTCTAATTTACAGCTGTTGAATTTAATAATATCATCTATGTTAACCTGCGGCCGCCTCAAAAGATCAGCTAAACAAACATTGCCTCTCAAGCTAGATGTGCCTAGTGCTTTAAGCCTGTTATTTACTTTAACAGATGGCTTTATTCTATTCTCATTCAAAACTTTAATCCCGCTTTTAATGTCTTTAATCTTTTTCTTTGTGCGCCCGAAACACTCTGTATTTATCAGCCCAATCTCAAACCCAAACTTACGCAGGCGCTGGTCTGCGTTATCTTCTCTAAGCAGCAACCTGTATTCCACTCGAGAAGTAAACATCCTATACGGCTCATTGGTACCTTTTGTGGTCAGGTCATCAATCAAAACACCAATATAGGCCTGATCCCTACCTAGAATAAAAGGCTCCTTGCTTTTCACCTTCAAGGCCGCGTTTATGCCCGCGATCAACCCTTGGGCTGCTGCTTCCTCATAACCGGTTGTACCGTTTATCTGCCCAGTAAGAAATAAATTCTTTATCTTCTTGGTTTCTAAAGTAGGATTTAACTGCGTAGGGTCGATAAAATCATGTTCTATGCCGTAACCTGGACGCAGTATCTCTACTTTCTCAAGTCCTTCTATAGAGTGCAACATCTTTAGCTGCACTTTAATCGGTAGACTAGTAGATACTCCATTAGGATATACTTCAACCGTATCTCTACCTTCCGGCTCAAGAAAAATCTGGTGCCTCTCTCTTTCGCTGAATTTAACTATCTTATCTTCTATGGAAGGACAATACCTTACGCCCGTGGACTTAATCTTTCCTGTATACAGAGGAGAATATTTTAAGCTATCCCTAATAATCTTATGTGTTTTTGTATTAGTGTAAGTAATGTGACAAGGAATCTGATCCGAATTTATTTCTTTAGTTGAAAAAGAAAACGGCAGTGGATCTTTGTCTCCTTTTTGTATTTTAAGCTTTTTATAATTTATCGTCCTGGCATCTAGCCTGGCGCACGTTCCCGTCTTAAACCTGCCTAATCTCAATCCTAAGTCTTTTAAAGAATTCGATAACTTTTTAGAGGCGTCTTCTCCTAATCTACCGCCAGAAAAATTTGTCAGACCAATATGTATTAATCCATTTAAAAAAGTACCAGCTGCGATTATTAAAGTCTTACAATAAAGCTTCTCACCTAAAGAAGCCTCGATACCACATACCGAATTATTCTTTACAATAATGCGCGTTGCTTCGGCCTGATATAAAAAGAGATTTTTCTGATTCTCTAGAGTCTGTTTTACAAATAGCCTGTACTTTTGTCTATCTTCTTGCGCGCGCGATGAACGTACCGCCGGGCCTTTGGAAGCATTTAGTCTTCTAAATTGTATGGCACAACTATCTGCGGCAACACCCATAAAGCCACCCAAGGCATCGACCTCTTTTACTAATTGGCCTTTCCCTAATCCGCCAATAGCAGGATTACATGACATAAGCCCGATAGTATCCAAATTCATGGAAACCAAAAGAACAGAACAGCCCAATTTGGCTGCTGCCAGTGCGGCTTCTGTGCCTGCGTGTCCTCCGCCGACAACTATCACATCATAAGTCATGATCAATCTTTTAGATATTAGTGAGTTTTATTTACTGAAGAAAGAAATGCATCTACTGACGGGAAAAAGCAACTAACTTTCCTAAAAGCTCTCTGCCTAAGATCTCACCTAGAGAACCTAAGCGGGCGGCCTTTTCAGAAAAGCTCATACTGCCGTCCGGCTCGATTCCTCCGCCGCAAATCAAGAGCGGCACAGGATCCGCAGAGTGGGCTTTCATATTGCACGGAGTCGAGTGGTCGGCCGTAACAGCTATTATAGTATCTTTCAAATCAACTTTAGAGAGCAAAGGTCCAAAGAAGTACTTATCTATGGCCTCAACATTATCTTTTTTAGCCTTATAATCTCCGTCGTGGCCTGGTTCATCCGGACCCTTTATGTGAATATACAAACCATCAAATTTATTTATCTGCTCTAGAGCCAGCTTAGCCCAGACTCCATAATCTATTTTCAGATCACCTGTACGCGCAGGAACGTCCACTACATCCATGCCAGTCAACAGCGCAATACCTTTTTCTACAGGCATCTCCACAAACGAACCAATCTTTAAGCCCTTAAATTGCTCTGAAATCTTGGGAAATTCAGGCAGATGATCCCCGGCGTCACGCGATAAGATAATATTCGCCGGCATCTTTCCTTCAGCAATTCTCTTTTTATTAATCGCAGACTCCTGCAGTATCTTGTGTGATTTCTCAGTAAATTCATTAAGAAGCTTAGAACCTTCCTTGGCTTCATTATCACTTTCATATCCAGGCATAGGTTCAGACTTCATCACCTTTAATTCAAATTTTTCTTTAGCCACACCGAATACGCCTTCGCGATCATAGGCCGGGTCAGTATTGGTTATCCATCCGGATAATCTGGAACGCATACCGCGAATGACTAAAATCCCTCTATGGCCGATGGTATTCCTGAATTCAAATGTAGCGCTGCTTAATGCGACCTTGGAATTTATCTCTTTGGATAGAGCAGTCGCTTCTTCTGTAGTTAAATTTCTACCCACACGTCTATCATTTATGCTTACAGCGTCATCTCCTACTGTGGCAAAGTTAACTCTTAAGGCCAAATCTCCGTCGTTAACCTCCAAGCCTTCCGCAAAAGACTCAAGAGGACCTCTGCCGGTATAGTACTTATGCGCATCATAACCCAAGAGACTGATTACCGCGATATCTGACTCTGGAGCAATGCCTTTTTCTACAGGATAAAGAATTCCAGTCTTGCCAGACTGAGCCAAACTATCCATTTTTGGTGTAACCGCTGCCTCCAACGGAGTCTTTTTACCCAATGCCTCGATTGGAAGGTCTCCTAAACCGTCAAGAATTATATATAGTATCTTTTTCATAAGTGAGTGCACAATTTATGTTCACTATCGTTTCATAAATTGTTTGCATGAACTTATCCCCATACCAATTTTTGTTATAACATTCACTAAATAATAAATTGGTGTGGGGGTTAATTCACGCTTATAACTTATGTGCTCATTAACACTTGGTAAATCCGCAGGCATAATCCGCACACTTGATGCATCCCTCTTCATGTCTTAAAGCACCGCCACAATCCGGGCATACGCCTACGATATTTCTACTGCGGGTGGTAATACGTTCCTCTAATTGTTCTTCGCTCTTGGCTACTTGAGACAAAGCCTCTGCCTTGATTATTACTTTTTCATCTTCATCAGAATTTGCCAACCTCTTTTCTATTACTCTGGCCATGGCATCAGCGCAAGAGAAAATTCTCACGCCCTTTTCCCAGGAAGGCGACGGACAACGAATACTCCTCAATTGCTCTATTATTGTCTTCACATCTATGCTGGAACGAAATGCTAAAGAGACCAATCTACCTACAGCTTCCAATTGTGAAGCGGCACAACCACCGGCTTTACCCATCTGTGTAAATAATTCAAATGGCTTATCATCTTCGTCGGTATTGATTGTAACATACAAGTTTCCGCAGCCTGTGGCAACTTTCGTAGTGGTCCCTGTTATCACCTCAGGCCTGGGACGAGGACTTATCTTAGCCCCTTCTGGTTTTTTATCTTCTTGCTTTTCTTTCTTCATAATATTTAAGACCTGCTCATCTCTGGAGCCGTCTCGATAAATAGTCACACCCTTGCAGTCTAAATCATAAGCCAACATATATACCTTGCTGACATCTTCCACCGTGGCCTTGTTCGAGAAATTCACAGTCTTGCTTACGGCATTATCTGTGTATTTCTGGAAAGCGCCCTGCATACGAATATGCCACTCCGGAGATACATCGTGCGCAGTAACAAATATATTTCTCACATCTTCAGGAATCTCCTGAATATCATGGATTGATCCTTTTTCCGCGATCTTCTCCATAAGTTCCCTAGAATAGAATCCTCTCTCTTTGGCTATATCTTCAAATACCGGATCGACCTCCACCAGCTTATCATTATCCATGACATTGCGATAATAACAGATAGCAAATATGGGCTCTATCCCCGACGAGCAAGGCCCGGCGATAATGCTGATTGTGCCCGTTGGAGCGATGGTCGTAAGCGTTGCATTCCTCTGCGATTCAGGACACCTACCGGCAAAAATACTATCTTTATATGCCGGGAAAGGGCCGCGTTCGCGCGCTAAATCAATAGATGCCTTACGCGCTTCATCCAGGATAAAAGACATAACCTTCTCAGCTAACTCAATGGCTTGTTGAGAATTATAAGCGATGCCCATCCTTGCCAAAGCACTGGCCCAGCCCATAACGCCTAGGCCTATTTTGCGCGTAATCTTGGTATTCTTCTCGATTTCCGGAAGAGGAAATTTATTCATATCGATTACATTATCCAGAAAATGAACCGCATCCTGCACAACTTCTTTTAACCTCTGCCAGTCGAGATCAAGCTTACCCTGATTCTCTTTAATTAATTTATAGAGATTGATTGAACCCAAATTACAGCTCTCATACGGCAATAAAGGTTGCTCGCCGCAAGGATTAGTGCTCTCTATGTCTCCTAAGTTCGGCGTAGGGTTATCCTTATTAAGCCTATCGATAAAAATAATTCCCGGTTCGCCATTCTTATGAGCCTGTTTTACAATTAAATCGAATACGTATTTTGTATTAAGACGTTTTACTACTTTCTTGGTGCGGGGATCTGTTAAGTCGTAATCTTCGCTGTTTTTAAGCCTAGCCATAAATTCATTTGTAATCGCAACCGAGATGTTGAAATTATTTATATCCTTATCCCGCTCTTTACAGGTTATAAATTCTAAAATATCCGGATGATCGACTCTGAGTATTCCCATATTGGCTCCGCGTCTGGTCCCGCCCTGTTTTACGGCTTGAGTTGCGGAGTCAAATACTTTCATAAAAGATACGGGGCCGGATGCGACACCACCAGTCGTACGTACCGGACTCGATTTTGGGCGCAGGCGCGAAAAAGAAAAACCTGTCCCGCCGCCAGACTTATGTATCAATGCCGTTGCCTTGATGCTATCAAAAATACTCTCCATAGAGTCCTCTATAGGCAAGACAAAACACGCGGATAACTGAGAAAGGGCCTTACCTGCATTCATCAGTGTCGGTGAATTAGGCATAAACTCCAAACCAGTCATCATATAATTAAATTTATCCGAGACCTTTTTTATCTCTTTATCGCTCTGGCCATAATTCTTATCTGCTGAAGCTATGGCATCAGATACGCGGCGGAAAATTTCAGCAGTCGATTCGATAATTTTGCCGTCTTCGTCTTTTTTAAGATAACGCCTTTCTAAAACCTTGATTGCGTTGTCGGATAGTTTAAGATTCATCATTCACTCCTTTAATTAAAAAATTTATTAATAATTTCTTTATATTTATTGCGAATTAGATTATACCACTAAAAAGATATCGGTCAAGCGAAAAAACACAATATATTGTATTTTTTATAGAGAATGAACACTACCTGTTGTAAACCCCGCAAAATCCCTGTCCTCTCCAGCGGGATGCACTAGAAACTAAGCTTTCTTAATCTTTCAATCCTTGTTTGAATTGGTGGATGGGTACTGAACAAACCTGACAGCGATTGGCCACTTAAGGGATTGACGATAAACATATGCGCACTTTGAGGACTAGCCGCTATGGGTCTACGCCTTGCCTGTGACTCTAATTTACCCAAAGCATTTGCCAAGGGGATACCACTATGCAGAAATCTTGCACCAGTTCTATCAGCCGAATATTCACGGCTGCGCGAAATCGCCATCTGAATTATCAAAGCTGCAATCGGAGCTAATATGGAAATTGCTAAGAGCCCGAAAATATTACCACCACTTCTTCTACCGCGGGAATACCCGCCAAACATGGCTGTCCAGCGCGCCATATTCGCCAGCATCATTACTGCACCGGCAACCGCTGCGGCTATACAACCGAGCAAAATATCGCGATTCTTTACATGTGCTAGTTCGTGAGCCAAAACACCCTTTAATTCATCTGGACTCAGCAAATTTAATATGCCGTCAGTCACAGCAATAGCAGCATTTTGCGGATTACGACCGGTAGCAAAGGCGTTCGCTCCAGCTTGAGGGATAAGATACACTTTAGGCATAGGAAGATCCGCGTCTTGAGAAATCTCTTTTACCATCTGATAGAGCTGTGGCGCCTGATTCTCCTCTACCGGCTTAGCCTTATACATTGAAAGAACTAATTTATCAGAAAACCAAAAAGCCCCCAGATTCAAAACTAGAGAAAACACAAAAGCATACATCGCCCCCCTGGGTCCTGCAATAGCTTGGCCTACCCAGATCAAAAGAAACGTAAGGGCCGCGAGCAAAATAAAAGTTTTTAGGTAATTCATTTAGAAATTTTTATTAATTCTTGATTGGCAGCTGATTTTAACACTATTCTTTTTGTTTGTCAACCCTAAGGATGAACTAAAACGGCAGAGACTCGGTGCTTTTTTGGGAAGGATTAACTACGCCACCGGAAATAAGCATCTTTAATGCCTCTTCTACAGCAATGTCGACGATGACAACCTCTGCTTTAGGAACCATAACCAAATATCCGGTAAGCGGTCCGGGCGTAGAAGGAATAAAAATATTAATCAAATCTTTTCTGGTCTTTTGTTTGAACAACTCCAAAGTTTCATTAGTCAGAAAACCTAAAGTATAAACTCCTTTGCGAGGGTATTCAATTAATACTACCTTTCTAAAAGATAGTCTTCTGTCGCTAAACAGAAAATATATCATCTGCTTTACCGCAGGATATATCTGTTTTATGATGGGAAACTTAAGAAAGAACTTTTCAAAAAACGATATAAATCCTCTGCTGATTAAATGTGTTACCAAAAAACCCACAAAGAGAATTAAGGCTATGGCAAATATTATTCCCAGGCCCGGAATTTTATATCCATATTGGCTCATCAAATAGCTATTGATATACTTGCCCAGTATTCCATCCAGAAAACTAAACAGCCAGAGAAAAACAAAGACCGTAATGATAACCGGAAGCACTACCAGAGAACCGGCGATTAAATATTTACGTATAAATTTCATATTTCTCTCCTTTAATGAGCATACAACTTATGGAACGAAAGTGAAGCTAAACTGTGTCCTCATTTATATATAGGTAAGAACACTAGACAACCCCAGACAATAAACAAAGTCACCACCCCTACTATAAGCCCAATAGATAACCAGCGCAAGAAACTAATCTTTATATTCCGTTCTTTCTCCAATATTCCCAAGGCTATTATATTGGCGGTTGATCCTATGATTGTAATATTCCCGCCTAAACATCCTCCGAATAACAAAGCCCACCAAAGAGGACCTAACTCTACATTCTGAAAACTCTGTATTATGGGAATAAACGCCGCTACCAAAACCACGTTATCTAAGATGCTGGAGCCGATTGCGCTTATCCAAACCACTGAACCTATGAGCAGACTGCGATTGTTGCCAGTGGCATTAGCCAGACTATTGGCAATCAAATCTGTAGTCCCTGTATACTTAAGCGTACCCGCCTGAGCGAATAACAGCATAAAGAACAAAAGGGTCCACCACTCTACACCGTTCTCGATATATCCTCTGGCACTCTTCCGCTTCCAGATCATAACCAGACCTGATGAAACCAAAGGCACTATTAAAAGAATTGTATTTTGGTCAAGTCCAAGGGCCATCTCTAATCTATGGTGTAAGGCAATAAAAAACAGAGTCGTACCGAAAACAAACAACGCATTCTTTAAAGGCCTATCCGGGGGTACAGATATCAATTTAATCAACATCTCATTAGCGCCTAACTCTTTCATCTTGTTATCTAAATTCTTTATATCCTTTCTAAATATATACAATATCAAAACAATTAAAACAGACAGACATAATATCATCACCGGAAACGCTTTCAAGATAAAGTCTTCAAATGTCAGTCCTGCCTTGGAAGCGATTAATATGCCTATAGGGTTGCCCAAAACAGTTCCTGCGCTTCCGATATTAGTCGAGAGTACAGAAATTATAATAAAGGGTGCGGGATTTACTTCAAAATAATCACAGATCTCCAGGACCGCAGCCACCATAAATATAATAGAGGTGACTTCGTCAACGGCGCAAGCCAGCAGCGCTGAGACAACAGAAAGCATAAAAGTAAATCTCTTGGCGTTAAGATTTCTTACTCTAAGAATCAAGGTTATAATCCAGGCAAAAACACCAGACTCTTTGAGCAAGGCTATCAAGACCATCATGCCCACAAGAAAAAGAATAACTTCTAAAGATGCGGACAATACTAAATTCTCAATATCGATAGTCTTAGTCGCTAAGAGGATACTCGTACCTAAAAATGCGAAAGCCAGACGGAACTCCCAGAAAAACATAGTCCCCATAATAGACATCGCAAAGATAGAGACAGAAAGGGATTGTTTTGAATTAAACCCTAGGTTCCTGCAGACAATGCCTAAGGTAAAAACAATTGCGATTAAAATGAAGACTTTTACAAGAATCTTGTCTTTGGCCATATGCCTAAAATTTAAATATCTCCCTTTATAAACGCCTTTAACAGATCTTCTCTGGAGATAATACCAATAACCTTCTCTTCCTTATCTACTACCAGTATCCTTCTGACTCTTTCCGTCATCATAGTCCTAGCCACTTCCGATAGCGAAGCATCTGGGCCTACGGTAATAGCTTTCTCTCTCATGACATCGGATACCTTCTTGTCTTGCAGCAGTTCTTTTACTTTGTTGCCCACGACTTTCGGGTTATCCTGATAAATAAAACTGCCGACCTTTTCTATATAGCCTGGTATGATGTATTTTAGTATTTCTTTCTCGGTGAACATCCCGGCTAATTTATTTTCACAATCAATCACCGGCAGTCCGCTAATTTTATTTCTTGATAACAAATCCAAAGCTTCGCTCACCGGCATATCCGGCGCAACGCTGTTTACCTTCTTTATCATTACATCCTGAACCTTCATAATCCCCTCCGATTTTTGTTATGAAGATTTTTTTAATCTATATAAAATAGAAGTTTACTGCTTTTTCTAAAAATATCCGATTAAAAATAATTAGTACAATATTATAACAGGGTAATCTTCATTCAATATAACAGGGCAGCCTCTGGTTATAGAAGCCACCCTGTTATATTTTAAGAAACAACTACTCTTTTGCTATAGCTAAGAAAACCAAGCCCATTAAAATAAGAAATGGCCCCAGGCATCCCTGTATTAAGATCTTAAGCGGAAGCAACCAGCGAAAGCATAAATATGCTCCCAGGGTTATCAAGACCAAGCCCAACAACATCTTGCCAATTGCACTCACTCCTTTTGATGCGCAACCACAAGATTCTTTTTTCTGCTCTTCTGCCATACTTCACCTCCCTCTGCTTAAACGTTCTTTCGCAAAAAAGAACTTGATTTTTATCAGCTCCTCTCGGTATAAGGTG
>CAZFPS010000022.1:0-25978 GCA_964520705.1 uncultured Planctomycetia bacterium
ACCTTTTTCAGTATTTATCGGAGGATAGGTAATAAGGACTTTCATTTTATTCTTCTTTCAACTTAGGTGAAAACAGCCCAATCATGAAATTCAAACCATATTTACAATGAGTCAGCATCGTACCCAAGAATATCAAAAATGTTAGCTTTATATCAATATTAATACTAAAAACTAAAACCACAGCTAAATAACCTAGTAAAATATAAAATAACCTTTGATCAATAAAAACTCCACCGAAAACGGAGATAAGCAAAGCTACTAAAATCAAAGTAGGGCAAAAATAGCCCAGCTTAAAAGAGGTTTTTGGATACCTTTTTAGAAAGTATCCCCTGTGCCTTGCGTAATTACCGATTTGAATAAGGTGCTTATTAAATAAAGGTCTACGATAGTGATAAACTAGAACTTCTGGATCATACAAAATCTTCTTATTTAATTTATGCACTACCTCTAAACATAAAATCGTATCCTCGCCTGGCCAGAATTTAGTGTTAAAACCGCCGATCTCCTGAAAAACATCCTTTTTAATTAAGAAATTACATGACGGAAAATCATCAGTGTAACGCTTTTTTAATGGAATATAACGAAATCTCGCTGGGCCGCTAACAATCATAGACTCATAAATCTTTCCGCTTGCCCTATTAAATAATTCGTCTTTTTCTGGAGTAATAGCGGGCCCACAAACACAAGCTATGTCCGGTTCTTTAAAATTTAAAGCGCCCTGTTTCAACCATTCTGGTCTAGGATAAGTATCATCATCCAAAAAAGCTAGAATCTCTCCCTTGGCCTCCCTTGCGCCAATATCTCTTTTTGCTGCAGGAAGAGTTTTTCCAGTGGGAACAATTCTAATCTTAGAATTTGAACCAATCACCATATTTTCATCTGGTAAGATAACTATCTCAAAAAACGGATAATCCAGTTTTAAGCAATTCTCAACGCACTCCTCAAGAAACTTATTATTCTTTTTAGCAGCAATTATAATTGATACAGATGGAAACATTATTATTATTCTTCTTCTGGCTTATCGTAAGATTTTGCAAAAAACATTCTATAAAATACTAAAAGGGTATCAAACCCAGTGTTGAACATATCTCTTAAGCCTATTCTGTTAAATTCCCTTTTAGAATCTATAAAAACCGGGGCCTCGGCAATTTTATATCCCAAGCGGTAAGCATATGCCAAAATCTCTAAATCGAAGGCAAAAGACTTTATGACGACTTTTGGAAAAACATCTTTGAGGACTTTGTACTTAAATAACTTAAGACCTGTTTGAGTATCTTTAATGGGCATACCAAAAAGCAACTTTATAAAGAAGAAGTATATTGAGCTAATTATCCTTCTATGCAAAGGATAGATTAATTTTGAATTCGGATGTCTTTTAGAACCTATTACAATATCGGCATCGTCAAATTCCATAATGTCAAAGAAGGTCTCTAGCTGTGCAGGATGAAGATCAATATCGGAATCCAAAAAAACAACATAATCACCTTTTGCAAATCTAAAACCCTTTTTTAATGCTCTGCCTTTGCCGTAATTTTTCATATTTCTCGTAGCCTTGACGCTGGAAAATTTGCTCTCTAGTTCTCTTATCTTATTCCATGTCTCATCAGTACTGCCATCATCAATAATGATAATCTCATAGTTAACACGGAAGTTATCGAAAGTCCTTATGGTCTCATTAACATTTCTTACAATGACATCTGATTCATTGTAAGCAGGCATAATAACTGTTATTTTACCAACAAAATTTTTCATTTCATTCAGAAAAGGATAGACTTTTTATTCCTAAATAAAAGGTCAAAACAGATGAAATTGTCAAAATTCCAATGATTTCCAGCAAGGTATTATGAAAAACATAAATCAACGCTATCTGCATTAATGAAACCAGAAAAACAGATACAACATAGCGAAAATTTCTTACTGAGAGATTATAAAATATAAAAATATAGCAAAACGAAAACATGCTCATCGGAAAGATTATAAGCCTTACTAATACAATGCATTCTGGCGATACTTGACCAGCAACGACTCTCAAAACAAATTTTGGAAATAAGAAAGTAATAATGAAAGCAAGAAAACAAAATGAGGAAACAAACAACAGGCTTCTCTTTAATAAGGGTTTGGTTCTCTTATTCTGTACCTTATGCTGAACCGCCATAGGGAAAAGAACAACAGTAATGGCCGCTGGGAGAAAAAGAATAATCTTACCGACTGTCTGAGCAATAGAATAAATACCCGCATCTGATTCAGAAAAAAAGTGTTTTACTAAAATCACATCGCTATTCGTAAAAAAGGTGTATGCAATTAATCCTATGCTTACAGGAAGGAAATAACTATAAATATCCTTAAGTTTAATCAGTGGCTTAAAGCTGTCGTATTCGTGTCTCTTCATCTTCAATATCCACCTTGGCAATTGGAATAAAGATAAAATGAATGCTACGGAACTTGAGAAAACAAAACCTAAAAATGCACCGAGAGACTTAAAGCCTAGAAGAACGAGAGAGACTCCAAAAACAACTCTGGAAAATCCCTGTACGACTAAATTAAGTGCAATGTGAGGAAAAAGTTGTAGGCCTTGAAGCGTGCTTATTGTCAAAACTAACAAGCTTGCCAAAAAAATAGTAAAAGCGGATAAATAAACAAATGAATGATTACTGATCTGTAAATAACTGGCTATGTTCCTTGAGAACACAACAAAGAAAAGTCCAATTAAAAGATTAATTATGGTAATTCTTTTTAGGAATGCTCTAAATAAGGCCTGGATGTTTCCCTGCTTATCCTTTGCTCTGTATTCTGAAAAGTACCTGACCAAAACAGTCTGCAAAATTGAAGTAGGCAGGCTGGCCACTGTGAAAAATGAAACCATGGAATTTAATATTCCGTACTCTATATGGTGCAGCTTCCTTACCATAAACAGCCAAAATACAAGGCTGAAGAAATTACACAGCAGCGACGCTAAAAATATCACACTTCCGTGTTTAATAACCGCGTCGTTAAAAAACTCTTTTAGAATATACCAAAACTCTTTTATCTGGTCCTTGAGAATAAACCTGAAAAACCTTATGGTATCCACAGTTGGGTTAATCTGACTATCCTGTCCGCCATAAATCGTCTCGATAGGGACCGACTCTATCTGATAGTGGTTCTTGGAAGCCTTTATTAAAAGCTCTGATTCAATCTCATAATTAGAAGTTGAAAATACCATATCTCTTAGCGCCGATGTCTTTATCAATCGAAAACCACACTGAGTATCTGGGATAAAAGATTTACATATTGAAGATATTATCATAGACATCACTTTATTAGTAATCCAACGGTGGAAAGGCATACTCTTAGGCTCGTCCATTCTATTCCCTACCACAATATCTGTATTATGCGAAGAATAATTATCTGTAAAGTTTTTGATATCTTCTGGCCTATGCTGACCATCTCCATCCATGGTGATAATAAAATCATAATCATCGTTAATTAACTTTTGGAATCCAGTACGAAGAGAAGCACCCTTGCCTATATTTCTGGGGTGAGTAATCACCTTTGCACCTGCTTTTTTCGCAGATGCATCAGTCCCGTCCCGAGAACCATCATCAACAACCAAAACATCCAAGCCAAGTTTCTTTACCTGCATAACAAGATTATAGATAATCTTGGATTCGTTAAAAGTTGGTATTAGTACACAGCCCTTCATTCTTTCCAGAACTCCCTAAACATCAACCACTGCGAAGGCGACTTGTAGATTTGGTTCTCAATAATCTTCGCATAGTCTTTCATAATTTCTTTTTCGTTTGAATCGCTAGTAATTCTTAAAGGAGGAAGACACTCTAAGGTCAACCTATCTAAGCCCTGGCGCGTAATCATAACTGGGATTATTGGAGCTCCTGTGCGCAGAGCCAAGACGGCCGGCCCCCTAGGTATTATTTTAGACTTACCTAGAAAATCAATAGGATAGCCAGTATCGCTAAAATCTCTATCTCCCAAGATCGCCATAAGCTTGTTTGCCTTTAGGCCTTTGTAGCATCTCTTTATTGCTATCCCCAATGGTACGATCTCCATTCCTTTGCTTTCTCTTCTTTCCTTAAAAAAATCGTTTATCCTTTTATTCTTATGTTCTAAAGCGACTACCATCAAAGGATATCCCAAAAGAGATAAAGCCATCCCGCCAACTTCCCAATTTCCGATATGTCCAGTTAAGAGTATCGCCCCTTTGCCTTCTTTCAGTGCCTGATCAATAATGTCCTTGCCCTTGAAAGTAAAATTATTATTTATAAAATTTAAGTCGATACACTTAAATCGGCAAAATTCAACTAAGTATAAACCAAAATTTACAAAAACTTTTTTTGCAATTCTTCTAATTTCGGTTTTGTTCTCATTGGGCAAAATTACTTTTAAATTGCTAATAACGGCATCTCTGTCCTTTTTTGAAATATAGAATTGCATAGTTGAAAGAAGCTTACCGATCCTGTAAGCCACTCCTAAAGGAAAAATGCAAGCCAAAAATTCCCCAAACTTATAGAGATAAAACTCTAACATAGGCCTAACGCCAATTCAGCAATTTTGATTGAAGAGTCTGGCATCGACAAGCTTAAAACTTTTTCTCGTGTCCTCTCTAAAATATCTTTATGTGCTAATAGGAAATTTAATTTGCCAACAGCATCTTCAACATCATCTGCCTTATGGACAGCCCCTTGCCTGATCAGAAAATCGGTATTATTTTGCTCTTGTCCTGGCAAAGGATTGATTATTAACATTGGCAGGCCTTTGGAGAGAGCTTCAGCTGTTGTAACTCCTCCAGGTTTTGTTACTAAAATATCTGCTAGGGTCATAAGTTTATCTATATAATCAATATATCCAAAAACGTGTATCTTGTGTTTAGTTCTTGCCCTGTTTAGAAATTTTAATAATTTTCTGTTTATTCCTGCCACCACCAATAAATGTGCATTGAAATTTAGATTCTCTAACTTTTTAATTATCTCTTTTATTGGACCTAATCCTCGTCCACCACCCATTATTAAGATAATTGGCCTATCTAAAGAAATATTTAATTCCTTAGAAACATCTTCTCTACCTAAGGTTTTAGTAAACTTTAGATCAATGGGGATACCTAGCTGCATAATCTTCTCTCTTTTGACGCCTTTATTTAACAGGATTTTCATTGCATCACTCGAACCAATAATATAATAATCAATTTCATCATAGACCCAGTATGAATGCGGTATAAAATCAGTGACCACGGCAATTAGGCTAATACCGTTTGGGCAGTGCTTTTTGTAGTCAGCAACTAATCCGCAAGGAAAAGCTTGAGAGCATATGACTACTTTGCAATTTTCTTTTTCGATTAGCCTCTTAATTTTGCTTCTGCTTCGTCTGTGTATTGTATCTTTAATCCTGCTAGTTTTTAATGCGAACTTGGGGTTATCATAAATAGAATCCCAAACCTTGGGGACCTTCTTTATTACGTTCATATAAACAGCATGGGTTACTTTTTCCATTATTGGATGAGAATAACCAAACCCATTTATATTGAGCACAGGAGGGTGATTTTTATGACTCTCTATGGCTCGTTCAATAGCCATAGTAGCACTATGGTGACCCGATCCATGTGTTATATACATAAGGAGGATTTTTCTTTCCATAGCCAAATAATTTAGCATAAAACTCCTTAATTTACAACAACTTTTGAGCTTTTGAGGATATTTTACAGCGATGGGTCTTCAGGTGGAATTTACTGCTCAACGCCCAATAAGGCAAGGTAGGTATTACCAAAACCAATTGCCCCTTGAATACGAACAGGAATACCATCACTATTTTTTCTAAACCAGGCCTTAAAACTGGGCGGGATGCTTCTAATGTAAACTGCTTTGTATCTACCGGTGGGTACTTTTATTGTAGTTTCTCTATCAATCAACATCTCTAATCTTTTTGTAGGTAGGTTAAACTCTAACCTGTCACCAACTTTATAGTCTCTTTTATAGCGAAAATGATATAGGAGTAAAATTATATTATTAAAGCTCTCTTCGCTCTTAATAATTTGACTTGCTGTCTTTTTAGATACTCTAGTAATTACCACTTCGTTCATCTCATGATTATATTGCTCTGTAATATTGACATCTTTCCCGAATAGCCTAATCTCTCTTTCAATTCTTGTCGGCAGGGAATTCTCAATATCGCCATAGATTGTCTCAAAATCACGAAAGCCAGGGGCACTGGCCTCTACGGTTATACAACTGAGCAGCTTTCCATCAATCACTCTCTCGCCCAAATAAGAAATAACTGCACTGCCAACTTTTATTCCAGCTGAATAAATTCCGTATTTTAATCTTTCACCTTCTTTAAATGGGTATTGAGGAACGGCTTTATTTGGATTAGATAATTCAATTTCTTTTGTTTGCGGTTCAGCCTGAATTTTTTCAAGATTAACAGCGGAAGGGCTTAGAATAATTAAAAAAGATAAACCAACTAGAATCGAGGTTAGAAATATAACTCTTTTATTAATAGTCACTTATGACAAAAAATCTCTTGCTTTCACTCTATCTTTGTGGATTTTCAAATCATTAAACTCAATGCAAATCAAATCAGGTCTTCTTTTGTGAAGGTTGGATAATGCTTTTAGGCTGGCACTAGTAGACCTTCGACTAGTGATATATCGAAAATCAGCATTACATTTTGGACATACTTTGATTTTTGAATAATCCAGTCCAAGCTCTTTGCAATTAAAACAATCACCAGTCAAATCTCCGACAACTAAAAGATGCTTACTCACATCCTCTAAATCAAATTCCCTTACAGTTCTAATCGAAACAATCACAATTAAATTTTATAAACTTTGTCTCCGTGCCTTATCTTGCCCTTAACCCTAATTCCGACCTCTTTTTCTTTTTGAGCAGATTTGACGGCAATATGGTCAATCTGCATGCTAGAGACAGTTTGCTTAAAATTCGTAGTGAAGCCTTTTACCTGAATCCTATCGCCTACTTTCAAAGTCGACTTTAATTTTAAGACAGCTACTCCAATATTAGAGAAATAGTGTACTGCCACCCCGATAGGCTTCTCTTTTTTTGGAGCAACTACAGATTTTTTACCTTTTTTAGCAACTCTTTTTTTTGCTAATTTCCCTACCGGCAGCTTCAAAAGCCTTTTTTTCTTCTTTGGCTTACTAAGTATTTTTTTCTTACTCTTTTTTCCTTTTTTTATCAATTTAAATAATTTTTTTAGGACCATGGTTTTGCTCCTTTCAAAATATTTAAATTTATTTTATATCGACAATCGAATTAAATTCACCATAAGGATTAGTCGCAATCGTAGGATTAACAGGATCCTCAAACCACTGGCCATCAACTACGAAACGATATTGGTATTTTCCTGGATTTAGCTTAAACTTTTTTGACCAAACGCCATCTCTCTTTTCTAATAAATTATCTTCGTGCATCTCCCAATTATTGAAATTTCCGACGACAAACACAGCACGTGCTGTAGGAGCATTGAAAGAAAAAGTAACTTCTTTCATCTCTTTTATCTTTTTACTAGTAACCTCCTTTAGCTTCTTGCTTATTTTATCCATTGTAACTTCTTTATTAGAAATAATCTCTTTGGAAAGAGTGAAGTAATCCTTCGCTCCTCTACTGTATTTGTCATATTTAAAAATAGAAACTCCAGCTGCTTGAGACTCCTTAACTTTAACATTAATATGTATAAAAGTAGAATAGACTTTTTCCATGAAAGTTTCTTTTATCCTCTTTAAGATCTCAAATGAATGACGCAGTCTGGAATCAAAAATCGTCACCAGTACTCTAAAAGTCAATGGATGGTTCAAGCGCTCACTAACCAAATTGATAATATCCACAACTTGAGCAACTCCCTCAAATGAAAAGCGCGACGCCTCAACTGGGATTATCGCAGAGTCGGCAGCTCGTAATGCATTTATTGTTAACAAACCTAAATTTGGGGGGCAATCTATTATTACATAATCAAATTTACTCTGTTCGATTTCACTAGAGAGAGCATCGCGCAACCTAGACTCCCTTCCTATTTCATCAGAAAATTCCTGCTCAATTGTACTTAGCATTAGTGATGAGGGTACCAGGAAAAAATTATCTTCAACCTCAACAGTGATATCTCTTAACAGCCTTTTGTTTTTAGAGATTTTTGAAAGCACATCATAAATACTAACTTTATTTTCTACATTTAACCCAATCGTAGCATGTGCCTGTGGATCGAAATCTATTAATAAAACTTTTTTACTATTTAGTGCCAGGGCTGCAGATAAACTTATTGCAGTAGTGGTTTTTCCCGAACCCCCCTTTTGGCTACAAACTGCAATTATTTCCATTACCTTCCCCCTTTCAATTTTTAAGTTAAATTAAGAATCTTTTTGAGAGATAAATTTAACTTCGTCAAAATAGATTTTATCAATTTTATTAACTACATTCCATTCCTCGACGACAAGAGATAAAGATTTAACAGTGGACCAATTTTTGATTTTTTCGAATTCATTAAATGAAACTTTGAACTCTCTCCAGTCTCCATTGATACCTGTAATATACTCAGAGTCCTTTTCAAGCTGAGTATTCTCAATCTTTACCTTTACAGAAGAATCAATCGCCGTTTCTTTCTCAGTTCGAATCATCAAACTCAGGTGATTGTACTTACTCAAATTAATTCCATTTAAATTAAATGAAACGGACCTTACCTTATCTCCTCCTGTGGAAGAAAAATCATAATCAATCTCAACAGGCGTCCTGTCTTGGATAACGAATAAACTTCTGGAAAACACTTGCCTCCTGGCGAGAATCACTCCTAGGAAAAAAATTACAACGAAACAAGTTATTATTCCTAAATATACAAATTTAAGAACTTTCTTGTTCGCAAATTTTCCCTTTTCCTTTTTATTAAGAAAAGTCTTTGCCAGATGTTCATAAACATCTTTTTTCATTTTCACATACTTTATTTCTCTAGTAATAACAGCATTAGACATTTAACTTATTTTATCATAGAAAATCATTAATCTAAGAATTATTTTCAAAATTTTTAATTTATTCTAAGGGTTCATTTAAATCTGAGCTGGGAGTTTGATTTATAATTTTATAAAAGTTCCTCAGGTGCATTCTAAAAAGCTCATCGAATTGCCTCTTCTTATCGCCATACCACCAAAACCAGTCACTTCCCTCTAATATATAAATTTGCTTTCTGGCTATATCTGATATTGACTTCGACTTTCCGAGCATCTTTCTTGCTTCTGATAATAAATCCCAGGCCTTATTTTTTGTGGGATTTCCCATCCATTTTGTAAAATCTCCGTTTATCCAGGAACCTGAAGCAATCTTATTTAATGTTACTGCTTGAACTCCCATATTCAGATACTCTCTAATTGTAACAGTTTTTATAAATTTAGAATTCGAAAGGGCCGAATAAAGTAGGTTTAGGAATTCTCTACCGTCGTTTTTATAATGCTCCCATGCATTTTCTCCATCTAGCGCGATAACCACTAAGCAATCCTTACCTTTAAAACTTTTATTAATATTCTCTAGGTGAAACATCAGGTCATTAACCGCCTTAGCAGCGTCCCAATGTTGATAAAGAAAACTGATAAGGTTAGAAAGATTTGCGTCTCGGAATAGTATATTTAAACTTCCTTTTTTAGTTACAAATTTATAGGGTTGGTAAATCGACTGGGGATCCCTTTCCTTTTTCCTCAGGGTTCTTAATAAAAGAGCCTCATCGCTAACAATCCACTTAATGCCTGATTTGATAATCAAAGGCATGATTTGCCTTGAAATTGCCTCTTCGGAAGGCCACATGCCCGTCGGAGGGGCGCCGAAGCAATCCTCATAGTACTTTACGGCCTCCTTTATTTGCCAAAAACAATCCTTAGGATACCTAAATACTTGGCTAGGAAGTTTTGCGTTTTTGTTTGCGCTTTTAGATATCTTTGTATTATACAAAAGTGGCAATATGGGGTGATAAAACGGACTAACGCTTACTTCAATCTGGCCAGAATCCTGGAATCTTTTATATGTAGGAATTATCTTTTTTAATATTCCGATATGAAAATCTAAAACAAGCTGCTTGTCTTGTTCATTAAAAAATCTCGCTTTTTTAACCAAGTTGCTCAATTGCTTATCATCTTCTTTGTAGCTTGGATCAAGCCAGGCAAGATTAAACCAAACCTGCAAGTCTAAAAGTTCCTGATCATTAAATTCCTTGTTCTCTTTCTTGAGTAAAAAAAGTTCGTAGTACCGAGGGCATGAGGAAATAACCCTGCTTTCATCTGCCATGAAGAAATTGTCGATTATGAACTGCCTCTCTTCGGTCGTAAGATCGGAAACAGCCTTTCTTGAAAGCGTGAGAAACTTTTCATTAACACTACCATCAACTAAAGACTTTATCTGTTCAATAAGTGAAGGGACTAAATTAAACGTCTGGTGGATCTTGGGGTACTTTTCCAAGATTGTAACCATATCCAAATAGTCTTTAACAGCATGAAGCCTAACCCAAGGCAAATCGACTTCATTAGTCAAAAGATTATTATAGTATGGCTGATGCATATGCCAAATAAATGAAAGATATAACATTATATTATTTGGTTACGAGATTAACCTCATTTTTGAATGCAATCTTTGAAAAGAGTATCCCAATTTCATAAAGAATAATTAACGGCACTGCCATTAATGTCTGTGTAATCACATCTGGAGGCGTAAGAATCGCGGCTATTATAAATACAATAACAATAGCCTCTCTTCTTTTCTTTGCAAGAAATGTTGGATTAACTATGCCTATTTTTGTTAAAAAAAGTAAGGCTATGGGCAGCTCAAAAATAAGGCCAAAGCCGAGAGTCAAGGTTATCACAAAAGAGATATAGTTACTAATAGTTATCATAGGCATAACATATTCAGAGGCAAAACCAAGTAGAAATCTCATTCCGATTGGTACTATTATAAAATATCCGAAAAGGGTTCCCAGGAAAAAGAATATAAGAGATAGCGGAGCAAATATTCCGATATGTTTCCTCTCCCCTAGACTCAATCCTGCTGAAATAAACTTCCAAGTTTGAAAAAGCACAAAAGGAGATGAAAAGAGAAAACCAATGAAAAAAGCTATCTTAATTTTAGCAACAAAAGCTTCTTGAGGAGCGATAAATACAAGTTTTCCGACGGGCTTGATCAATAAGAAGAGCACAGAATCAACGCAATTGTATAATATAAGCGAACAAACGATTATAGAGACAATAGACTTTATAATCCTGCGTCTTAATTCATCTAAATGCTCAGTTAAAGTTAGCTTCTGATTCTCCATTACCAGCGCTAGTTCCTATTTCTATTTATCAAAAATCGTTGATTTTATTTCTTATCTTCTTCTTTGGTTGAGTCTTGAATATCGTCTATGGCTTCTTTTGTGCCTTTTTTGAACTCTTTGATAGATTTTCCTAAAGCGCGGGCAATTTCTGGTAAACGAGAAGCACCAAATAAAAGCAAAACTATTAGCAAAATTACTACTAGTTCTCCCATGCCGAATTTAAACATCTTTCTCACCTCCTATTTTTGCTTACCTATATTATATAATATCGCGCTAACTTAACAAACTAAAGAATTATATTCATTAATGTCCCGGTTATCAAGGCAACAGATAGCATAATCATGGCGGACTTAAACATATCCTTAATGCCCAATTCGCGTATCAACACCACAAAGGTAGCAATACAAGGAAAATAGATAGCTAAAATAGTCGCACCGATGACGAGCTGCTTGTTAGTCAAATTCAACGGCCCAAGCATTCCAATTGCCACATCTTTCCTTAAAAAACCAATTATTAACGCAGAAATCGCCTCTTTTGGCAGGCCCCAGAACCCCTTTATAATTGGTGCAAATATTCTGGCTATAAAATCTATGATGTGCAAAGCAAAAAGAATATTGACAAAGAGTACACCTATTAAGACGTAGGGTAGTGCCTCGCTCAAAAAACCAAAAACACGCATCCAGAGCTTCTTTATCACCGCCTTTGCTTGAGGTAACCTGTATGGTGGAATCTCGGTTAATATTTCTGGGCTGGTTCCTTTCAAAAACTTATTTAACAGCAACCCTTTTGAAATTAAAATGATAAACAGGGTTAGAAAAACAATAGCCAGATATTTACCTCCCCTTGCCCCCACCAAGCCTATGATCATCGCAATTTGAGCCATACAAGGCACAGCTATGGCCATTAAAGTAGCAGCGATAAATTTCTCACGCCTTCCTTCTAATAACCGTATGGCTAAGGCACCGGGCACATTGCATCCTAAGCCTAAAATCATAGGTATAATAGCATAACCGTGAAGACCTAGCTTATGCATAAAGTTATCCACCATTACGGCTAAGCGAGGGAGATAGCCAAAGTCCTCCAGCAACCCAAGCACTAGGTAAAAACTAACTATATAGGGCAAGACCATCGCTACAGGAACAAACAAACCCGTAGTCAATAAGCCAAATGACTGAGCAAAATCTATATTTCCGTCCATTAAATTACCGATCAAAATATAGTGCAAAATATTCTTAGTTCCTAAGAAATTACTGAAGCCAGTCATTAAAGGCAGCCAAATCTTTTCAAACAATGGCTCAAAAATATACCCTATTAGATTTTCTCCAATGAAACGCACAACCAAAAATGATAAAAAAACCACTGTGGCAGCTATAGGTAGACCAGTAACCGGTTTAATACTTAAATCTTCAAGCCTTTCCAGCAGTGTATGGTGTCGGTGGGTTAATTGCTGAACATCTTCAACGATTTGACCAATCTTCTCCCAACGCTCGTTATCAGAATGAACTTTATATTTAACTGTTCTGGCATCCTGAAAACGACCTATTAAATCTTTTATTCCCTCCCCAGTTAATCCACATGTAGGAACAACGGGGACACCTAAGTGCTCCTCTAATTTCAGAACATCGATATTTATCCCTTTGTGTTTTGTATCATCCCAAATATTTAAAGCCACAACTACAGGTTTATCTTTTTCTAATAATTGTAGAGTCAAAAACAGATTCCTCTCTAAATTTGTGGCATCGACTATATTAATGACCAAATCGCAATCCTTTAACATATCAACAGCAACTGCCTCAGCCTTTGATGCTGGTTCTAAATTATAGGTCCCGGGGACATCTATTATCATTGGCCTTGTGCCATCAACCTTCATTTGGCCTTGAGTAAACTCTACTGTGGTCCCTGGGTAATTGGATATTATTACTTTGGCGCCAACCAGCCTTGAGAAAATAGCGCTCTTTCCTACATTAGGGTTACCGATTAATAAAATTCTATTTATATCTGGATTATTCATTTTTAATGAGCACGTGACTTATGGAACGATAGCGTCCGCCGAAGTCGGAACAGCCTTTGGCTGAAACATAAGTCACTGTGCGAATTAAGCCCAGCACTTATTTCACTATCAATACACTGGGTTATATATAAATTGGTTTAAGCTTTCAGCTCCTTATTATTATATTTGAGACTCATTCTCGAAATAAGTGCTGGGTCGAACTCAGACTTATAACTTAGCTCCACTATCGTTCGCTAAGTTATGTCTTCGTTCAACTTTCACAAAAATCTTTTTTGCCATACCGAATCCAATAGCCACCCGCATATTCCCTATTTTTACAGTCTGAGGGCCACGCATAAAGTGAGAACTCACCTTGGTTATCTTCTTGCCTGGCCTGATGCCCATATTCTGGATCTTACGCGTAAAGTCTTGCCCGCCTTTTAGCTCTTCAATCACGCCTGATTCATTAGGTCTCATCTGTGTCAAATCAACAGTCATATCTAATTCCCTCATTTACACTGTTTACAAATACCGAATATCTCCCTTTTATGCTCTTTTGGAATAAATCCAAACTTTTTACATAAGCCACTTTGAAGCTTTTCAATTCTTGGTTCTGAAGCCTCGATGAACTTCCCACACTTTACACAAACGAGATGATTATGTTGACTATGGCCGTCTTTATGTTCGTACCTTACCTTTTTATCACCAAGATTGACCTCTTTAGCGATGTCAGCCTCACATAGGAGCTTTAAGGTCCTAAATACCGTAGCCTGGCCAATGCGTGAATCTTTCTTCTTTACGATATCATATAGGTCTTCTACGCTCAAATGCCTATTTGTCTGGAGGAAAATTTGAAGGATCTGCTCTCTTTGATGGGTCAGTTTAAGATTCTTTCCTTTGAGGAATTTTATAAATATCTTGGATTCTTTGGTCATGGTAATGAGCGCATCCGCCAAAGTTTTGTGGCGGATTGGCGCGATTTAATCCCGCACCTTTTACATATTCAGAAGTTTAAAATATTTTTTAATAAGCTTGAATACTAAAAAGGTACGGGACAATTTCGGTCATATAGTTTAAGAAAATTCTAAATTTTCGTAAACTATGTCCTCAATTGATATTGAATTTCAATTTCAATTATAGCTTAGAAATAGCTATTGTCAATAAATTCTTTAATTATTTATATATTATATTACCTATTATTTGGGCTGGAGGTCAAAAAAAACCCCGCACCAAATTTGGTGCGGGGTTAAATTAACCTAGATGCGGTTAGAAGTTTACTTTCACAGAAGCAATTACTTCGCTAACAATCTTTGTTGATTTAGAATCAAAAGCATCTCCTGGGAAAAACAAACCACCCATCAAACCCAACTGCACATCTTCTGTGTAGTCATAGCTTAAAGCAACGTCAAGCTCTTGACCAACATCATCTTTTCCTGTTGCTGTAAGAATAGAAGTTGCAGTATGATCTGGCATCCAAAGTGTAACGCTATCACCTGAAGCATAGAGACTTTTTGCAAATCTAAATAAAACGTAATCAATTGTTAAAGTTACATCCTCTAATGGAGTCACAATACCACGCAAATTAAACACATGAAGATTACCAGGATCTAATAACACATTTGCAATATGACCCGAGGTTTGATTCTCATACATGGCATCCCAAGTTCTGCTGGTATTTGGAGCGTCAGTAGCATCATTCACGTCACCAGAATAATAGCTGTAGATTCCCATTAAAACTGGATTATATTTCATATCTAACGCATATCGTGCAATACCTTGAGCTGCCCATGCTTTGTGATCAATTTGCTGAAATGTAACACTATCTGTATTCCTTCCAAATTGATAAGCTAATTCACCTTGAAGCATAAGTCTCTCTTTTGGGGTAATTTCAGCTCTTAAACCGATATTATTAATATCTAATTTCTTGGAATATAAGCTTCCCCCAAACGTGCCACGATCAACCTTTCTGAACCAGTATAATTCACCAATAGCATCCCAACCTCCTCCGAAACCATAGCGTGCATTCACACCAAAAAGATCAACATCATCTTTTTCTCGATTACCGTCAGCGGCCTCACCAGTAATAGTATTCTCATCAATCTTTGCCCAGAGAATATCAATAATTAAAGGATCGTAATCTAATGTTCCTCTAACGGCATCGAAAGATTTTCTTGCAGAAAGATCAGCATCATATAAAGTAGAAGCACCAGCAGAATTATTATTCCTATCTGGATCGCCGATAATAAAATCATTTCCAAAATGCAATTCTTGTCTACCAATTGAAAGAGTTAAAGGAGCATACAAAAACTCCGTTAATGTAACGTAGCCAAGATCTATTGCGATTTCAGACGTAGCAGCGGTCTCTTCATCCCAATCTCTCTCATTGAGCAACCTTACTACAGTCGACACATTCTCTGTAAGGTCCGCATCAACTCTCAGTCGCACTATAGAAGCAGCGTGGGACTCTTTAGCATCACTTTTGTTTATATCAGTCTCGAAATAATTTCTGGCAATTCCATAAGTTGTAATATCTCCACTGACCTTGATGTTCTGTACTTCTGCAAAAGCAGGCACTGCTAAGCCTACTATTAATGCACAAGTAAGTATTAAAATTAAGCGTCTACCCATTTTTCCTCCTTTTGATTAAATTATTTTTTATTTCGAACTAGGTCTTGATAATTTCTAGCTTCTGTTTTTCGCCTCCTTTCTTGCTCTGTTTTGAAATTGTCTCAGCGGTATAGCAAGAATACTATTGTTTTAAAAATATCATAGCTGCAGCACATTGTCAAGATTTTTTTTATCTTATTGCGTTTGACCTATTTTGTTATACTTTTATATAATTTTACCTATAAAACGCGACGTATCTTTAAATATAGTATTAAGATGTGACTTATTTAGGCCGGCTTTTAAGGCGAAACGCTTAAGCGCGCTTGGTGAGGGTATATTCTTGGGCGAATGACTATCAGAATTTACAACCAATTTAGCCCCTATTTTTCTAGCCAGCCTGGCTACATGGCGATTGGCCTTACGGTGTCCACTGCGGCAAGTAATCTCTAGCAAAATTTTTCTATTTCTTGCCAGCTTAACATCTGCTTCACTGATCATCCCTGGATGGGCTAGAATATCGATGTCGGAGTTAAGAGCCTTCCTATTTGTTCCCTTGATAACCGGCTCACAGACCGTCTCACCATGCGCTATGATAACCTTAATACCTTTTTTTCTTGCGTATTTTGTAAGCGGCGAAAAGTGCTCTAAAGGAATATGGGTAAGCTCAATGCCGGGAATCACCTTAATCCTGTTCTTTGGCCACTTCTTACAAAACTCAACAATGGAAGGAACAACTGATTTTATGTTGGAGGCATCTACATGATCAGTAATAGCGATAACCTTAAAACCTTTTGCCTCATATCTTCTGGCAAGTTCTGACGGGAGAAGTTCTCCATCGCTTAATAACGTATGAGTATGCAGATCGTACATAGTTTAAATGCCCCAAGCAGGAGTCGAACCTGCGACACCAGGTTTAGGAAACCTGTGCTCTATCCTACTGAGCTACTGGGGCAATAGTCATCAAATTAACTAACAGTAATGTTTCCTCGTATACTTTAGCCTAAGCACGCTTTTGTCCCGACGAATATCGGGACTGAGCTACTGGGGCAGATTTTACTCACCTTCAAATTCTATTAAAGATTTAACGGGAAATCCTTTTAGCTTATCTCTTCCTTTTAAATCAACCAACTCAATCAAAAATAAAATACCTATAATTTTAGCCTTCAGCTTTTTTGTCATCTTGACCACTGCGCCAACGGTTCCGCCGGTAGCAAGCAAATCATCAACAATCAAGACCCTCATGCCTTTCTTTATGGCATCTGTGTGAACTTCCAAAGTATCTGTACCATACTCAAGATCATAGGTTACTCTGTGGGTTTTGTAGGGTAATTTGCCTTTTTTTCTTACCGGTACAAAACCGATTCCCAGCTTATAAGCCAAAGCTCCGCCAAAAATAAAACCGCGAGCCTCAACCCCTGCGATCATGTCAATCTTTTTGCCTTTGCAAAATTTAGCCATCTCATTAATAGATTCCTTAAAGGCTTTTTTATTTTTAATTAGCGTGGTGACATCACGAAACAAGATTCCTTTTTTCGGAAAGTCCGGAATATTCCTGATGTATTTACTTAACGATTGACTCATAATCCTCCTTTAATGAGACCACGATTTACGGAACGACAGTGTGCGTAAATCGTAAGGTCGAATTAAATCCCGCCCTTTTGGTTAATTTTTACCCTTTTGATAAATCCAAAAGGGCGGGATAAATTCAGACTTACAACTTAGCTTCACTGCTGTTCGCTAAGTTGTGTCTTCATTTAAAATTTTTCCTTTTCCTGCTTTGCCACGAATACCCTTAGTTTCTTTATAGCGCTCTCTTCTATCTGCCTTACTCTTTCTCTGGATATTTTTAAACGCTTAGCCACTTTAGCCAAGGTGTGGACAACGCCATCGGTTAAACCGAAACGCATATCCAGCACTTCCTTCTCTCTTTCATTGGACACTTCCAGGAGATGCTCAACTCTCTCTTTTGCAAAAAAAGACTCTAGCTCATCTTTTGTGGATTTGGAATCATCATCCACAATTAAATCAATAATGCTGCCCTTCCCATCATCACTAATAGGCGCATCCAGAGATGAAACCTTAATCTTCCAGTTGCATATCTGATTGACTCTGCTTATTGGAAGCTTCATGACTTTGGCTAACTCTTTGGAAGTAGGTATCCTCTTATACTTGTGAGTTAACTTTTCGTTTAGCTTTTTCCACTTAGCGATCAACTCACTCATATAAACCGGAAGTCGCACTGTGCGAGACTGATCAAAGATAGAGCGCGTAATGCTCTGTTTTATCCACCAAGCTGCGTAAGTAGAAAACCTAAAGCCCTTTCGGTAATTAAACTTGTCTACCGCCTTCATAAGACCGATATTACCCTCTTCAATCAAATCCAAAAAAGGCATGCCTAGATGGATATATCTCTTGGCGATGCTAATCACTAAGCGTAGATTGGAACGTATCAATCTATCCTTTGCGCTCAAATCACCCTTATTATAGCTTTTGGCTAATTCAACCTCTTCCTTAGCCGTTAGCAAAGGCATCTTTCTTACATCCTTAATATACGCTTTAATTGGATCCATATTAAAAATTAAGCCAAGTTATTTAACGCTTACTTCTTTTTTGACTTTTTGGTTTTAAGTATCGATTTTTCATTTAAAACTGCCTGAGCAGCTGCGAGTCTGGCGATAGGAATTCTAAACGGCGAACAACTCACGTAGTTCATTCCTGTTTTGTGGCAAAACTCTACTGAAGCCGGTTCTCCGCCGTGCTCACCGCAAATACCTATCTTAAGATTCTTACGCACATTGCGGCCGCGCTCGATTCCTATTTTTATCAACTCGCCAACAGCCATCTGGTCGATAGTCTGAAACGGATCAGCTGCTAAAATACCTTTCTCTAAATAATCCGGCAAGAAACCTCCAATATCATCTCTAGAGAAACCAAAAGTCATCTGAGTCAAATCATTGGTTCCGAAAGAAAAGAATTCCGCGACCTCTGCGATCTTATTGGCCACTAAAGCTGCACGTGGAATCTCAATCATAGTTCCCGCTAAGTGAGGAATCTTCTTTAAATTATACTTTGCCAATACCTCTTTATATACTTTCTTTGCTATGGTGAATTGATCCTGAAGCTCCTTTACGTCACAGACTACAGGAATCATTATCTCCGGAAATACCTTCTTGCCTTCTTTGGTCAATTCTGCGGCTGATTCCAGGATCGCACGGATCTGCATCTCAGTCACTTCAGGATAGGTTACGCCAAGCCTTACTCCGCGATGCCCCATCATAGGATTGTTTTCATGTAACAAAGAAGCTCTCTTATCTATATCATGGCGTTTTATCCCGAGGCTATCAGCTAATTGATTTAACTGATCATCTTGCTTAGGGACAAACTCATGCAGAGGCGGATCTAATAGCCTTATAGTAACAGGCAATCCTTCCATGGCCTCCAGAGTCCCTTTCATATCGTTTTTGACGTAAGGGAATAACTCATCCAAGGCTTTCTTGCGTTCCTCCAAGGTGCTAGAAAGGATCATCTTACGCAACTTAAATAAAGGCTCTGCAGAATTTTTTCCATAGAACATATGTTCTGTCCTAAACAACCCTATACCTTCAGCGCCAAAAGAGCGTGCCCTACGGGCATCTTCCGGAGTATCGGCATTGGTACGGATCTTTAGTCTACGGATAGAATCACACAGCTTTAAGAAATCATTCATTACCTTATTCTCTTCGCTGGCATCCATCATGGGGAGTTGGCCTTCATAGACATTGCCTTTGGTGCCGTTAAGAGTAATCCAATCGCCTTCTTTTAAAACTTTCCCACTTTCAAATGAAACTGTCTTTGATTCATAGTCGATACTAGAACTGCTGCAACCAACAACACAGCACTTGCCCCAGCCTCTGGCGACTAAAGCTGCATGGGAAGTCATGCCGCCTCGAGCGGTTAAAATTGCCTCCGCTGCACGCATCCCTTCCACGTCCTCAGGGCTAGTCTCTTCTCGAACAAGAATCAGCTTTTTGTTCTGCTTCTTCCACTCAACTGCATCCGGGGCAGTAAACACGATCATCCCACTTGCTCCACCAGGACCTGCTGGTAACCCTTTAGCCAAAGGCTTATGAGTCTTTTCGATCTTAGGGTCAATTATGGGATGTAGCAACTCATCCAACTGCTCTGGAGTAACTCTCTTAACCGCCTCTTCTTTTAAAATAAGGCCTTCTTTATACATCTCGACTGCCATTCTTATGGCGGCAGGACCGTTTCTTTTACCTACGCGACACTGGAGCATAAACAGCCTGTTGTTTTCAATTGTGAACTCAATATCCTGCATATCGTGGTAGTGTTTTTCCAGCCTCTTTTGAATACTATAGAGTTCTTTGTAGATTTTAGGCATAAACTGCTCTAAAGTCTGCATGCCTTTGTTATGCTCGCTGGTTGAATATTTATTGATTGGTGACGGTGTCCTGATTCCGGCAACAACATCCTCACCTTGGGCATTAACTAAATACTCGCCGTAAAAATCATTTTCACCATTCCCTGGATTGCGTGTGAATGCAACGCCGGTTGCTGAATGATTACCCATATTCCCAAATACCATGGTTTGAACATTTACCGCCGTACCCCACTGATCAGGGATATTCTCAATGCGGCGATAAGAAATAGCCCTCTTACCATTCCAGGATTGGAATACAGCTGAAATGCCTCCCCATAACTGCTTCATGGCATCATCAGGGAATTCTTTTTTTAACACTTCTTTTACTCTCTGCTTAAATTCAACACAGAGGTCTTTTAAATCTTGCGCGCTAAGATCAGTATCTAAGCTTAATCTTTTGCTTTTTTTAACCTTATGCATTATGCCTTCTAATTGCTTTCTGATGCCCTTCTCTGCTTCTTCCGGCTCAATTCCAGCTGCCTTTTCCATAACCACATCCGAATACATCATAATCAATCTACGGTAGGCATCATAGGCAAAACGCTCGCTGCCAGACTGTTTAATAAGTCCCGGCAAGGTCTTTTGAGTTAAGCCGACATTTAATACCGTATCCATCATCCCGGGCATAGACTTTCTTGCACCCGAGCGCACGGAAACCAATAATGGATTTTTAGGATCACCAAATCCTTTGCCCATTACTTTCTCAACCTTCTTTAAAGCGGCTTCCACTTCCTTTTTTAAAGTCTTGGGATAAGACTTTCTATTTATGTAGTAATAAGTACAGACTTCAGTGGTAATTGTAAATCCCGGTGGAACTGGGAGCTTTAAATCTTTGTGTCCTGACATCTCGGCAAGATTGGCACCCTTGCCACCTAAAAGATTTTTCATTTCTGTTTTGCCATCCGCCTTCCCGGCGCCAAAGAAGTAAACATTTTTCTTAACCATTTCTTGCTGCTCCTTTCAACTACAACTTCTGGGTTAGATAATTCTCCAATTGTTCGATATCGACTCTATCCTGCTTCATTGTATCGCGCTCGCGAACAGTTACCTGCTTATCCTCTAATGTCTGCACATCCACGGTAACACAAAATAAAGTTCCTACTTCATCCTGCCTGCGGTACAGCTTGCCTATCGCAGCCGTATCATCATACACACAAACAAATTTTTCTTTTAGTCCCTGGATAATCTTTTTGGCTAGCTCAACAATCTGAGGCCGGTTTTTCAAAAGTGGCAACACGGCTACTTTTATCGGTGCTAAATCTTTATCTAGTTTTAAAAATACACGCGGCTTATCTTTTACTATCTCTTCATTGTATGAATCGACCAAAAAGGCCAGCATGGCCCTATCCACCCCTCCCGAAGGCTCGATTATATAAGGAAAGTATTTTTCCTTAGCTTGGTCATCAAAATATTTTAGTTCTTTTCCGCTAAACTCAGAGTGTTTTTTTAAATCAAAATCCGTACGATTAGCGATGCCCTCAAGTTCAGACCAGCCAAAAGGAAAATTATACTCTACATCCGTACAGCTTGCAGCATAGTGTGCTAATTCATCTTTCTTGTGCTCTCTGTTTCTTAAATTTTCTTTTTTAATACCGAACTTAATATACCAGTCGAATCTATCTTTGACCCACTCTTTGTAGTATTTATCTGCTTCATCTGGTTTGACAAAATACTCAATCTCCATCTGTTCAAATTCACGGGTACGGAAGATAAAATTTCCTGGAGTGATTTCATTGCGGAAGGCTTTACCGATTTGTGCTACGCCAAAAGGCAATTTTTTGCGGGAGACATCCAGTACATTTAAAAAGTTTACAAAGATTCCTTGCGCAGTCTCAGGGCGAAGGTAAATCTTAGAAGCAGTGTCTTTAACAGGCCCGTAATAAGTTTCAAACATCAAATTAAATTCGCGTTCTTCAGTTAATCCAATTCCTACATGCCCACACAAAGGACATGTATTAACTTTCAAATCTGGATAATCTGAAGGCCTAAATCTTTTTTTACAAACGCCGCAATCAATGCACATATCAATAAAACTAGAAACGTGTCCGGAAGCTTCCCAGGTCTTTGGGTGCATCAAAATCCCAGCGTCCAACCCAACCATATCATCGCGCCTATAGACTACAGAGTTCCACCAGGCTTTCTTTACATTATTCTTTAACTCCACGCCTAACGGGCCGTAATCCCAGACGCTGCCTATTCCGCCATAAATCTCTGAAGATTGGAAAACAAATCCTCGGCGCTTACAGAGAGAAACGATCTTATCCATTATGTTATCTGACATAATCTTTATTTTTTAACCTAAATTTGACTATAAGTCAAGGACAAATGACTTAACTAAATCTTTTTCAACTCTTCATCTTTTATGGTGAAGCTATGCTCTTTGGTCGGAAAAGCACCGCTCTTAACTTCTTCCTTAAATTCCTCAATTGCTTTCTGAATTTCTGCGGATAAATTGATGTACTGCTTTACAAATTTTGGCTTGAAGCGTTCAAACAGACCTAATAAATCATGCGTAACTAAAACCTGACCGTCACAATTGATACCTGCGCCAATACCGATTGTGGGGATTTTTAACTCTTTGGTTATCATCTCGGCGATCCTATCCGGTATGCATTCAAATACAATACTAAAACAACCTAGCTTCTCTAAAGCTTTAGCTTGCTCCAGTAATTTCTTGGCTGTTTCTGCGTCTTTGCCTTGTACTTTAAAACCACCTAATTTATCAGCGGTCTGGGGCGTGAGGCCGATATGTCCCATTACGGGTATTCCAGATTTAATAATCTGCTCAGTAACTTCAAGACATTTATCAAACCACTCCAGCTTAACCGCATCGCACTTTGCCTCTTCAATAAATCTCTGGGCATTCTTCACAGCTTCTTGCGGATTTGTTTGATAGGATTCGAATGGCATATCTCCGACCACCATCGCTCGCTGCACCGCCCTGGTTACAGCCTTAGAGTGATGGATCATCTCAGTCATTCCGACTTCCGGAGTTGTTTTAAGGCCCAAGACCACATTCGCCACTGAATCACCTACTAAAATTATCTCAATTCCCGCTCTATCTACCAAGGAAGCCAATGGAAAATCATAAGCCGTAAGCATAGTGATTTTCTCGCCGCGCTTCTTCATCTCCTGAATCTCTTTAACAGTAATTTTTTGCCCCATAGCTACACCTTTAATTAAATTTTTTTCGTAAACTTTAATAGGAAACCATTAAAAAATGAATGTAATCATTGTATATATACATCTTAAAAAAATCAAGCATAATAAATATACTCTAAGAATTCGATTTGATGTACTCATTCATCGCTCGGGCGGCCTTTTTTCCTGCTCCCATTGCTGAGATGACAGTAGCTGCACCGGTTGTTATATCTCCTCCTGCAAACACCCCGGGAATCGAAGTCATATAATTATCATCGACCCAAACCGTTCCTTTGGGATTTTTCTTTAGCTCAGGTGTGACTTCAAATATTAGCGGGTTGGGTTTTTGGCCTATGGCAACGACTACATTATCAACAGGTATTTCGAATTCTGAATCTGGGATTGAAACTGGCCTTCTCCTGCCAGAATCATCAGGTTCGCCAAGCCTCATCTGAAGACACTTCATTGATTTTAGAGAACTATCGCTATTTAGAATAATCTCAACGGGCTGTGTAAGTAGCTTAAATTTTAAACCTTCAGCTTTGGCATTTTCAATCTCATCTTCTCTCGCCGGCATCTCTGTTTCCGTGCGCCTGTAAACTAAAGTCACGTCTTTGCCTAATCTAATTGCGCAGCGCGCACAGTCAAAAGCCACATTTCCAGCTCCCACGACCACAACCTTGTTGCCTAAATGAATTGGTGTAGCCATTTGGCCAAATTTGTAAGCCTTCATTAAATTGATGCGCGTTAAAAACTCATTCGCAGAATAAACTCCCGGAGAATTCTCACCCAGTATCTTCATAAATTGCGGCAAACCTGCTCCCACGCCCAAGAACATCGCCTTAAAACCCTGCTTAGAAAGATCTTTCAAAGTCAGAGTCTTACCAATAAGAACGTTAGGCTGAATATCTACGCCTAATGATTTAACGTATTCCAATTCATCATGCACGATCTTTTTAGGCAGACGGAATTCCGGGATACCATATGAAAGCACGCCACCAGCCAAGTGCAGAGATTCAAATAAGGTTACTGAATAACCTATCTTAGCAAGGTCTGCGGCAGCTGTAAGACCAGCAGGGCCTGAACCGACTATGGCTACTTTCTTTGATTCATTACCTTGTTGTAATTTTATTTTAGTTTTTTCTTCACCATAATCAGATGCAAAACGCTCTAAAGCGCCGATATTTATAGGAACTTTCTTCTTGCTTAAAATACAGACTTCTTCACACTGCTCTTCTTGAGGACAAACACGTCCACAAATAGCCGGAAGATTATTTTTTTCTTTAATCTTTGCTAATGACTCTTTAGCCTTGTCATCCTTGATCAGCTTAATGAATGCAGGGATATCAATCTCAACCGGGCAACCATCAACGCACTTTGGATTCTTGCACTCTAAACATCTTTTAGCTTCTGCAATAGCTTGTTCCCGAGTCAGACCCAAAGAGACCTCTGTGAAATTCTTTATACGTTCTTGCGGAGATTGCTGCTTTACTTCTTGTCTTTGCGGATTCATTTACGAGGACATTTATTATTCAAACACTCTTCTTCTTGTTTAAAAAATACCAGGCGCTCCATCAGCTCCTTAAAATCAACCTGTTGTGCATCAAACTCAGGGCCATCAACACAGCCGAATTTAGTCTCACCGTTAACCGTGACCCTGCAGCTTCCACACATACCAGTTGCATCAACCATAATTGGATTCAAGCTGACAATGGTCTTTATCTTTCCGGGCTTGGTAACTTCTGCAACCTTTGCCATCATGGGTACCGGACCAATAGCATAAACTATTAAATTATCTTTCTCGTGCTTTTTTAGGAGCTCAACCAAAACATCCGTGACAAATCCCTTTCTTTCATACGAACCGTCATCGGTTGTAACAAAAAGCTCATCACAGGCACTGTTCATCTGCTCTTCCAGGATCAGCAGATCTTTTGAACGGGCCCCGATAATTCCAATAACTTTATTGCCAACGGATTTATAAGCCTTGCTTACTGGATAAATTTCAGCTATACCCACACCGCCGCCAATACAAATCACCGTGCCAACCTTCTCTAAATGCGTAGGCTTACCCAGTGGCCCAAGGATGCTAAAAATCTCGTCTCCTTCTTTTAGTCCTCCTAATTTATTGGTCGTGTATCCAACTTCTTGAAAAATTAGAGTTAATAAGCCATTTTTCTTATCCACTTCAGCAATAGTCAAAGGAATACGTTCGCCATCTCCATCAACCATCACCATCACGAATTGTCCGGCCTGGGCATTTAAAGATACCAATGGCGCTTCCACAACAATTTTCTTAACAGCCTTAGCTAATTCTTTTATTTCAATTATCCGAAACATCTTCTTTGTTTATAACGATTATCTGTTCAACACCTTCGTAATTTAGAAAAACTTTTTTTCCCTTTTCTTCGCCTAAAAGAAAGACGCTTGTAGCCACAGAATCAGCTGTTGCTGTATCCTTAGCGATAACTGTTACTGAAACTATACTATTTTCAACCGGATAGCCGGTTTTAGGATTAATAATATGAGAGTATCTCTTA
>CAZFPS010000023.1:0-25850 GCA_964520705.1 uncultured Planctomycetia bacterium
GTGTCATCTATTCTGACCCTTTCAATATTATTTGTATAAATCGCTAATTCACCATCGCCTTGCTGTTGTAACCCTGTATCATGGTCTCCAATAGCTAAGTGTATTACCGGCCAAGCTGTGGTATTTAACCCGAGGTTTAAATCGTCTCCCATTAACCTTGGGCCTCCGCTTCCTAGCTGTATTTGTGCGCTGGTATTATCTTGTAACCCATAAATTCCCAGAGTATTGCTTTGGTCTATGTCAGTAAGATAAACATCGTCTCCAATTCTTAGATTCTGCCCTCCGGCACCATATATATCCGCTAGGTGTAACTGCGCCTGTGGATTAGTCGTCCCGATGCCCACGCTTCCATTGACAATAAGCAGGCCATCAGCTACAGTATCAGGAGTATTTCTGAATCCGCTGCCCACAGCCAGGCCGTTTACCCTCATCTCTCTGTAGACTCCGTAGGGAGCGGGGTAGTATGTAGTCAGGGTGATCCTTTCTTCGGCAAAGGAGTAGAATACAGTGATTAAAATAGAAACAAGCATTGCCATAATAAGTAATGCAATTGGTTTTTTCATATTACACCTCTTATTTAAAAAGTTATTTTTAAGACCAGTCGGCGTTCTTAAACAAGAACTCCATTACCTTATTAGGCATGTGGTCATCACGCTCGATACTTTCGCGCTTAGCAATCTCATCCAATGCCAAGAATACCTTGACCTGTTCTTCGGCCTGTTGTTTCAACTTCGGCTCGAACTCTTTTTCTTTTTTCTCAAGTTCCTCTTTGGGCAGATTTGCTTTGGTGAAATAATCTTTTAAATCGTGCTGTAGTTCATGAAACCTTTTTTCGACCAGAGACTGCGGAACGCTGAATTTAGAGTTCTTTAACAGGTGATTAATCACTTCTTTCTCTAATTGCGCTTTATTATCTACCTCTTTTTGCGCGATCATCTGCCTGTTTAATGAATTCTTGAATTCATCTAAGCTAGGATAACCTAGGCCGTGCGCAAACTCATCATTAATTGAATCTACTTTTCTGGCCTGCTTTATATTTTCTAAGGCTTTATTCATATCCTCGTCGCTTACATCATTAGGCTTATTTTTTATCTTTATCTTCTTGTAGCTCTTTATATCTATATCCGGCCTTATCTCGACTGTGGCTTTATACTTTAAGCATGTGTTATCTAGATTCACCTCAGTTACCTCTGGTAGAGATAAGACATCCAAATTCTCTTTCTTTAATGCCTCCTGATATGTTTCCGGCAGCAGTTGCCTGATTACTTCCTCATGCGCGAGTTTGGAGTGGTGCTTTTCCAGCAGATTACGCGGGGCTGTTCCCGGACGAAAACCCGGAATCTTAACTTCCTTTTTTATCTGCTCGTAGACATCATCAAACTTACTCTTTACCCTATCTTGGGGAACTTCTATCTCTATCTCTCTTTTTAGTTGATCTTTCTTATTTACGCTTATTTTCATTTTTGACTCCTTAATGAGCAGATGATTTATGGAGTCTAGAGGACTACATAAATCATAGGCCGAAGGCCGTCTGCGAATTAACCCCCCACCTTTTATCCATTCAAATCAAAAACCTACAAAATATTCTTTAAAGAGCAATTCAATACTAAAAAGGTGCGGGATAAGTTTGGACTAATAATTTATGTTCGTTTTGCTCCATAAATTATGTCCTCACTTACATCCTGAACTTCTCACCTAAATAAATCTCTTTCGCCTTAGGATCATTGACCAGTTTATCTGCGGATCCAGAGATAATAATCTGGCCTTCGGCAATAAGATATGCTCTATCTGTAATAGCTAAAGTCTCTCTTACGTTGTGATCCGTAAGCAATACTCCTAATCCTTTATCTTTTAATCCTCTGATGATTTCCTGCGCATCGGCCACAACAATAGGATCAATTCCAGAAAACGGCTCATCCAGCAAGATAAAAGAAGGGTTGGTAACCAGTGCTCGAGTTATCTCCAGCCTTCTCCTCTCGCCACCGGATAATGTATAAGCCTTGCTCTGGGCAAGATGTGCGATATTTAACTCTTCCAATAAATTTATCAACCTGATTTTTCTCTCGCTTTTGGACAGCGGCAGAGTCTCAAGTATAGCCATAATATTTTCTTCGACGGTGAGTTTTTTAAAGACCGAGCTCTCCTGAGACAGATATCCTATGCCGTGCCGAGCGCGTTTATGTATAGGTAGCTTTGTGATCTCCTGATTATCAAAGGTAATATTTCCAGCATCTGGATGTATGATGCCCACGATCATGTAGAATGTGGTGGTCTTACCAGCGCCATTAGGACCCAACAATCCTACGATCTCGCCCCTTTTTACCTCCAGATCAACGCTGTTAACTACCATACGCGAACCATAAGACTTGGTTAAATTTTTTGCCTCTAATAACTGCATACTATTCTAGATCTCCCATTCCTTCTGTAGAATAAATTACTAATTTAGGCCTGCCGATAAGCGAGATTTTCTTGTTATCGGTGTCGTAAATTGCTTTCTCGCTATATGAAGTATCCTGGCCGCGGACTATCTTTACATTTCCTTCGGCGATAATCTTTATGATCTTTCTCGTCTGCTTATCAAAATATCCAGTCATTTTATCGGCGTACAATTCAGATTCTCCATCAAGGGCTTTGACATTTTCGTTAAATACTGCTTCTTGTTTCTCATAATCGATATCTAAAGGCCCATCACAGGTAATTGTGGTCTTTTTCATCTGGCCTTCTGATTCGCTGCTTATATCAACCTGGACTTCTTTGTTTAGACTAACCTGTTTTAAATCAGGTTGCCCGATTGCGCCAACGCCCTGAGCCTCTAGATTATCGCGATAGATATTTACCTTATCCTGCGTAGTAACTGTCTCAGTCTTTTGCAGCCAATCCAGCGTATCGGTCATCATCTTCGCGCCTGTCTCGGTTACAATCACCACATTGTCCTGCAGATGAAGCTTGCCTTCTGCGCGGTCAAAGGTCCCGGAATCTGCGGTCAAGACCATATCTTCCTGCTCGCCGTATAAATCTGCTTTTATATTCGTAAGCTTGAGTAGGCTGCCGTACACCTCTAAAGTGTCGCCCACTATATCCCAAGTCTTCTCATTCTTCTCTCCAAAATTAGAGAGGCTAAAACCTAAAATCTTTTGGTCGGATTCATCCTCTGCAGAGACTATACCGGAAAAACATAAAATACAAAGAGCAAAGAAGACTAAAAAAACAGTTTTGCCTTTGGCAACATTATTTATCATAAAGCCTTAATGCATCCTGCCACTTATCTTGAGCTTTCAAAATTAGCTCTACTACTTCGCGCACCGCTCCTCTGCCCCCTCTTTTTTCAGTAACGTATACACTTAACTCTCTGGCTTCTTCACAGGCATTAGGTACGGATACCGGCAACCCGACTCTCTTTAATATACCTAGATCCACTAAATCATCGCCCATAAAACACACCTGTTCATCTTTTAAATTATAGTCTTTTAGAATTTTCTCATATACTTTGGTCTTGGGGACAATACTTCCATATACTTTAGTCACGTGCATATCCCGGGCACGCGGCTTGATAGCCTTAGAAGCCTTAGCAGTAATCAAGATAGTCTTTATGCCCATGCGGCCTAAAAGATATACGCCCAAGCCGTCGTGGACATCGAATAATTTTAAGTCCCTACCGCTGCTATCATAGATAATGCGGCCGTCGGTTAGAATTCCATCGACGTCTAAAATCAACAGCTTGATCTTTCCAGCTTTTTCTTGAATATCTAAATCCATAATTACCTAAACTAATCCGGCTTTTAAAAGGTCTTGGACATCGAGCATGCCGACTGGACGGTGGAATTTATCCACAACAGGCACTTCATCAATCTTTCTCTCTTGGAGTATGCGCAAGGCTTCAACCGCCAACTGCTCTTTATTCACTGTGATAGGATTCTTGGTCATTACTTCTTTTATCTTAAGACTGGGAAGGTGTGAGCTACTATCGAGATGTCTACGCAGGTCTCCATCAGTAAAAATACCAATCAATTTTCCTTTTTTATTTACTACAGACGCTGCTCCTGCTCGAGCCTTAGTTATCGCATATAAAACTTCTTTTACCAATTTATTCTCGTTCACAATAGGACTAGCGACACCCTTCCTCATGATATCTTCCACTTTAAGCAGAAGTTTCCTACCAAGTGAGCCTCCAGAATGGTAGAAAGCAAAATCCTCTTCTTTAAATTTCTTCTCTTTTAAAAGGCAGACACACAAAGCGTCGCCCATAGCTAACATCGCCGTTGTAGAAGAAGTCGGGGCTAGTCCTAAAGGACAAGCCTCTTTTTTTACGCTCACATCTAATACAACATCACTGTACTTTGCCATGGTGGATTTAGTATTACCTGTAAGAGATATCAGTTTTAAGCCGATCTTCTTTATCAGCGGCAATAACTTTCTCACTTCTTCGGTCTCACCACTATTAGACAAGGCCACGACTACATCGTCTTTAGTGACCCGTCCTAAATCTCCGTGGATTGCCTCGGCAGAATGCAGGAATAGGCTTGGCGTTCCCGTTGAAGACATGGTCGCAGAGATCTTCTGGGCGATAATCCCAGCTTTTCCCATGCCGGTGAACACAACCCGCCCCTTACAACGAGACAGAATCTGAATGGCCTTATCAAAGTTCTTATTGATCTTTTTGGAAAGATCCTTTATCGCCTGCGACTCAATATTTAATACTCTCCTTGCTATTCTTGTATACATATCGCTCTCACTTTAATTTATTCTCTATGAGAATTTTATCTATATTTTTTGTAATTTTTAAGATGCTCTCTAATTCTTTTAAGGATATAGAATTTGGTCCGTCGCAGAGCGCCTGGTCAGGGTCTCTATGGACTTCCAAAAATAATCCGTCACAGCCAAAAGCGACCGCAGCGCGGGATAGGCTTGCCACGAATTCTTTTTGTCCTCCAGAACAAGTACCTTGGCCTCCGGGAAGCTGTACGCTATGAGTCGCGTCAAATACAACCGGATAACCGAATTTTCGCATTAAAGAAAGCGCCCTTAAATCACTGACCAAATTATTATAACCAAAACTAACTCCCCGCTCTGTAATCAAGATATTTTTGTTCCCGGTAGATTCAATCTTTTTAATCACCGGACCGATATCCCAAGGGGCCAAAAATTGACCCTTCTTTAAATTTACAGGTTTTTTAGTCTTGGCGACCTCCAGAATCAAATCGGTTTGGCGTGACAAGAATGCTGGAATCTGGATGATGTCTAAGACTTTCGCTGCTTCTTTCACGTCCGACTTACAGTGCACATCACAAAGAACTGGGACTCCGACTTCTTTTTTTATCTTAGCTAAGATCTTAAGCCCATTTTTTAGACCAGGGCCGCGATAAGAATTAAGCGAAGTGCGATTTGCTTTGTCATAGCTAGACTTAAAGATAAATTTTATATTTAGTTTATTGCATATTTGTTTAATCTTTCGCGCGTGGTACAAAGCCGAAGCCTGAGATTCTATTACGCAAGGTCCGGCAATAAGTACAAAAGGATTTTTTGCGCCGATTTTGATATTTTTTATCTTTACTTCTTTGACCATAATTCTCCTACATGTATTTTCTAACCTTATCTAAATCTTCGGGAACATCCACGCCGTAAGTATCAAACTGCGTCTCCACTGTCTTAATTTTGTAGCCATTTTCTAATATACGCAACTGTTCGAGTTTCTCTAGTTCTTCTAATTTTGACTTAGGTAGATTTTTATAGGTAAACAGGAAGTCCTTAGTATATGCATATAGGCCGATATGTTTATAAAAATTGAGCTCTTGCGATTGCCCGTCTCTTATAAATGGAATTGCAGAACGAGAAAAATATAGAGCAAAATTATCCTTATCTACGACAACCTTAACTACATTAGGATCATCGATCTCGCCGGGCCGCTCGATCTTTTTAATCACGGTCGCGACTACTAAATTCTCATCTTTGATAAACTCTTCTACAACGCCATTAATCATAGAGGGGCGCACCATAGGCTCATCGCCTTGGATATTTACTACGATCTTTACATCTAACGGGTTGATTATTTCCGTTATTCGGTCTGAACCTGAAGCGTGTTCTTTTGCCGTGAAAACAGCATTCCCACCAAAACCTAATACAGTGTTATAAACACGCTCGTCATCACAAGCAACAATCAAATCATCCAATAATTTCGCCTGCTTGGCCTTTTCCCAAACATGCTGGATCATGGGCTTTCCGCCTATATCCGCTAAGACCTTACCTTCAAATCTGCTAGAATAGAATCTTGCTGGAATTACGCCTACTACGTTCATTGTTTTCTTCCTTAATTAAAATTATTTGTGGTTCTCGATTTTGCTCTTTAGCTCTTTCTGGGTGGTAGTAGCAACTCCGCTTCTACCTACAACTATACCAGCTGCAAAATTGGCAATAGAAGCAGCCTCCTGCATCGTCGCTCCACAAGCTAAAGCTAAAGTAAATGCGGCTATAACAGTATCTCCTGCGCCGGATACATCGAATACTTCCTGAGCAACCGTATCTATATGATACGGCTTCTTGCCTTTCTCAAACAAACGCATTCCCTTATCTCCGAGTGTAATCAAAATGGACTCTATGTTTAAACAATCCACTAGTCCTGCTCCGGCTATATTGATATCCTGCTCAGTATTCAGCTTATCACTAACTACCCTTAAATTATTATAGACATTCTTTATTTTTATATTTCTTATGGCGTTTTCGGTCTCTTTTCTATTTGGGGTTATCGCGGTAACTCCTTTATAATAATCGAAGTGCTCTTCCTTGGGATCAACTGTGACAATCTTCTTATTGGCCCTGGCAGATGAAACCACATTGATGACTACGGAAGGAGTAATCAGCCCCTTACCATAATCCTCAATAATCACAGCGTCAAATTTCTTGATGTTGTTTCTTATGTAGCTATCAATTCTATCTTCAGATTTTTGTTTTATCTTATCTGTATTTTCCCAATCCACACGCACAACCTGCTGATGTCCGCCTAAAATTCTAGTCTTTACAGATGTGTATCTATTAAAGACTCCGAAGACTCCTTCTGTATTAATCTTCTTCTTTCTCAATTCTGATAATAATATCTCGGCCTGGTCGTCTTTTCCCACAATTCCTACTAGGCTGACCCTTGAACCCAAACTTGTAATATTTGCAGCTACGTTAGAAGCTCCTCCGGGAAGAAATTTTCTTTCACTAGCCCAGACCACGGGCACAGGAGCTTCCGGAGAAATTCTCTCTACGCTGCCATGGATGTATTCATCTAATATTAAATCTCCTATGACTAAAATCTTTACTTTGGAGAATTTTGAAATTATTGATTTTAATCTCTTGGACATATTATCCTCTAGGATATTTGTTCTAGAATCCCAGCCACTAGAAGCGGTATCATTATCTCATGATGACCGGTAATATAATAACCTTTACCCTTAGGCTGCGCTGGCCTGCAGACGATATTTTGCTGTGGTCTATACTGATGCAGCATATCAAAATTTATGGAAGTAAAATTAAATGTCTTATAGCCCAAATTTCTGGTTATGGTAAGTGCTTTTAGAAAAACTTCCGGCAGGATTACGGCTGAGCCAACATTTACCACGACTCCGCCACTACCTATCCTTGTTAAGGCCTCAGTTAAAATATGAAAGTCCTTTTGTGTAGCCTTACCACAGTCTTGTCCATCAAAATTAGGATGCTGATGGATTATATCGGTTCCTATGGCCACGTGTACGGTTACAGGTATTTTCTTTATGTGACAATTATAAAGAATACTCAAATCTTTAAATTTAAAATTGGTATTCTTAATACACTTTCCGACGGTATAGCCGAGCCCTTCATCATTGGCTGCGGCCAAACTTGTACTTTTATTCAAGAAATTTGCAGTCTCCCTGACCATGCCAAAACTACCATCCATAAGCCCCTTTAAAACATCTTCAGAAGTAGCGCCATTGGAACAAACCTCAAAATCATGAATCATGCCCGCTCCATTCAAGGCTACGGCTGTAATGATATTCTTTTTAATCAGCTGAATAATCAAAGAATTCAAGCCGCATTTTATTACATGGGCACCAAGTAAGAATATAACCGGCTTCTTCTTTTTACGTGCCCTAACAATTGAATCTACACAAGCTTTAAAGTCTTGCGCTTTAAGGACATCGGGAAGAGAATTATAAAAATCCTTAAATCTCTGACCTTTTCTTTGAGTTTTGGCAAAAAGACTAGTAGCCACCTTGTTCTTTCTCTTCTTTATAGAATAAGTCTTAATTTTGGATAGTTTTATAGTCATAGCAGGCAATAAATTATATCAATCTTATAGGTTTGCGTCAATTTATATTTAAGCTATAGTTGTGGTTGTGTATTTACTAAAAAAGGCCTATTTATACAAATCTTTCAGCGAATTATTATTTATTATAGTAATCCAGGGCTTCGGGAATAGCCTTGCGAATATCCTCTATTCTTCTCTCTGGTGCTGGATGCGTAGACAAAAACTCCAGCGGCCTAGATTTGGCATTTTCATTCATCCTTTCCCAAAAAGGTATGACAGCTCTGGGATCGTATCCTGCCTTGGCCATTAAAATTAAACCAATACGATCAGCCTCCAGTTCTTGAGTGCGGCTATAGGGCAAAATAATGCCTAAATTTGCGCCCAATCCATATGCCATCATCCATATCTGGCTAGTCTTACCCGGATTATCACTTAAAGCCTCTTGCAGTGTGGCCCCACCTAGCTCCACAAGCAGCATCTGACTTATTCTCTCACCGCCATGATTAGCAACGGCATGAGCAATTTCATGTGCAATTACCGTAGCCAACCCGTCGTCATCTTGCGTCAATTCTAAAATTCCACTATATACCGCAATTTTGCCTCCGGGCATACAAAAAGCATTTTCAACTTCATCATCATCGATAAGATTAAATTCCCATTCGTAATTTTTTATGTCATTATCCATGCCAACTTCTCTCAAAAACTTTTCTGTGGCTTGGGCCACCTTTTCACCTACATCTTTTACGGCCTGAACCTGAACACTATTTTGCGAAAGCTTTGATTCTTCAAGCACCTGCCTGTAATTAGTATTGCTTAAAGCAATAAGCTGAGAGCTGGATATAAGAGAAAACTGTGTTCTCCCAGTGATAGGCACTACCGCACAGCCAAAACAGAAAATAAGAAAAATAAATATTAACGCTGATTTTAGTTTTATCATGGATTATATGGTTTTTATTGCCGCAAGCACGGCTTTGTTGTTCTCGGATATCAAGACTATCCTGCTGGTCTTTCCTTTCTGCTCTACGCTGCCATAGATCAGAGTCAGATCAATGCCCACATTGGCTATTCTCTGCGTCACGGCTTGAAGGGCACCGGGCTTGTTGTCTACGCTCAACAAAATTATCTCTTCTTCTCTGACATCGTAGTCTTTTACTTTCAATAACCTCTTAGCTGTCTTGTTGTCCTCGGAGACAAACATTATAACACCTTTGTTATCAACCGCGTAAGCACAGACTGCGATTAAATTAATTCCGGAAGAAGAAACCACTTCACTGGCTTCCGCCAAGGTTCCGACTTTATTGTCGACTGTAATTATCAACTGTTTTTTTAAGGCCGCCGTAGTCATGAGATCCTCCTTGCTTTAATTACTTAAATTCGCTTCTTAACGTTGATTTAATAGTACCAGCTTCAAAGTGGTATGTACATTATCTTGCCATGGCCAAAACATCGCCATTATGCTTTCTTTCTCAAAATCTTTTTTAAACAATGTTTGATTCCCATAGACCCCGCCGTATTCTTTTGTAAATTCCAAATCTTCCACAGTAGGCTTTGCTCCAGGGGCCTTTACTGCTGAACCCAAAATATCAGTAAATATCTCATTCCACTTATCTGTTTGTTTAGCATTGAAGACTATCTCAGTATATTCATCGCTAATGCATCTCTGTTCGTTTATTTCAAAGCCGCTGCACTTATCTAGAATTTCTTTCAGTGTCATGTTGCGCTCCTTAAATTTAATACGATCATGGTTTATATTATTTTGGCTAAAATATCTTCTGCCCGCCAGGCCTTAAAGTAATCCTTAACAGCCTCGTAGGTCTTGCATAGTATAATTTATTATTAACTTCAATCGCAACCCTGGGCTTATTTGACTTTGTTTTATGCATAAAAATACCTATCTTATTATTTGCCACAGACAAAGATAATAAGCTGCCCTTGTATTGAAATCTGAATTTGACCTTCTTCCAGTTTTTAGGAAGCTGAGGGTCTATTTTTATTTTATCATTTAATATATTTAAACCCGCAAATCCTCTAGTTACTATATCAATGGAGCCTCCCATTACCCCAGTATGTATACCTTCCTTTGTAGTGCCGCCCTGCGTATCGTAGATATCAGATTTAAGAATGCTTGAAAACCAGCTCATTGATTCCGTACTTCTACCTAACAAATTGGCGATATAGCAATGAACTACCTTGCTCAGCGTCGAACCATGAGACGTCCTTCTGATATAGTATTCGTAATTTCGCTTAAGCATGCCTTTGTTAAAACTGTATCCGAGCATATTAAATAAATTCTCTATCTCTTCAAAAGGTAAAAGGTAAAATATCATAATCGTGTCTGCCTGCTTTGCGATCTTGAATTCATCCGGAGATAGGCCTTCGGACTTTAGGATTCTATCCAAACGACGGATATTGATATATCTCATTCTATATAAAAACCAATTTAACTCCCTTAAATCAAAATAACCATCAAACTGGCTGATAATGCCATCTTCGTCTATAATAATATTCATCTTTCTAGTGATATCATTCCATCTTTTTAATTCACTCTGACTTAGGCCTAATTTTTCAATTAATGCCTGTCTCTGTTCTAAGGTTAGAATTTCAAGTATCTCCTTTGCCTTAAGCAGAGTCCATACTATAAGTAAATTTGTATAGGCATTATCTTTAAAACCTGACTTCTTAGACTTGGGATACTTTTCATGAAATTCATCCGGACCCATAAGGCCTTCGGTATGATATCTTTCATCCCTGGGATCATATTTTGAAAGACTCGAACCAAACTGGGCGATAGACAGTAAAATCTCAGCTCCATATCGTCTGATAAAACCTAGATCGCCCGTTCTATTCCAGTACTGCCATACATTGTAAGCGATGGCAAATGAGATATGTCTCTGGTTACGGCTGTAGTCCGAGTCCCATTTACCAGATTTAGGATTAAGGTGTAGTGTCTGAGTCTGTTCATCTCCGGTAGAAGCACTCTGCCACGGAAACATAGCTCCTCTGTAACCATTATTTTTAGCATATTTTCTGGCCTGCGCTAGACGGTTATACCTATATAAAATCAAAGCCTTGGATATATCTGGAAGATGAAAATCAAAAAAGTGCATTATAAAAACTCCATCCCAGAAAATATGTCCTCTGTAGGCTTCTCCATGTAGCCCCCGAGCAGGTAATCCCGCATCAATCTTTGTATTATGAAACGCAGCGGTCTGGAGTAAATGAAAAATATGAAACCTTATCAATCTCTGTGAAAATAAATCGCCTTCAATTTTGATATCAAATTTACCCCATAGGAAACTCCATGCTTTTATATGAGATTTAAATAGTGAATCAAAATCTGGCGCCTTCTTTACAGAACTAACAGCTTCAGTCAAAGGATTTTCTGCGCCTTTATCTTTTGAGGTATACATTGATACGATTTTTTCTATATTGTAGCGCTTGCCTTTATGTACACGAATCTTGAAGTCTTGAGATATTTTCTTATCCTCCTCTGTGACTATCGGCTCTAAAAACTCTACGCTCTTTCCCGAACAAGTAACGCTAATTTTTGAGGCTTGGCATATCTCAATCTTAGATTGATTGGTCATTACAGATAGATACATGCCGTCTTTTCCAAAAGTTCCCATTAGGCTTGGCGCTAGGTGTTCCGAGCTTAAGTCTCTATACCTAGCTACGCCTTTATTCCGGACTGAACCGTCGAGCGACGACCTTATAGTTATCCAACCCTCATAATTCTCAGGAGTAATAGAATATGTTATCGCCGCTAGATGAGGATTTGCCATACTAATTATTCTCTGTGTCTCAATGGTCGTCTTGCGTCCTCTGTCATCCTGCAAGCTCACCTTTTTTATTAAAATACCTTGCTGCATATCGAGCTCTTGATGGTAAGCGAGTATTCTATTAGTCTGTAGATTGGCCCACTGTCCGCCTTCAGGCTTAAATGTCAAAAACAACCAATTCGGACAGTTAACCATATCTTCATTGAACACAGCTCGATTAGCTATATTCGTCGATAATTTATTATAGACTCCAGCGATATATGTCCCAGGATAGTGAATTTTAGAAGCATGGTGTTCATTAGCAGCGCCTCTGGTACCGAAATAACCATTGCCCAGAGTACAAAGTGACTCCCTTAAAGCCTCTTCGGCTGGTTTGAAATTATCATAAGTTATTTTCCAACAAGAATGATTTTCCATTTACAAAATATCTTAATCTACTTTGCCAAAAACTTCTCTACATAATCGAATACTTCTTGGGGCTTAATCGCCTTAAGACACTCAAAACCTCTCTTACAATCATGGGCAAGACAAACTTGACAACCTACATCTTTTTGTATAAACACACTCTTTTCACCCAAAGGGCCCCATCTATTTGGCCCTAGACCTGGTTGTTTGCGGCCAAAAATTGAGATAACCGGCACCCCTAAGGCTACCGCCATATGCACAGGACCTGAGTCGTTTGAAATGAAAACACTACTTCGCTTTAGTATACTTGCTAACTGAGAAATGCTAGTCTTGCCGGTTAAATTAATCCGGCCGTCGCTATCTTTTATCTCTTGATCAGACTTCTCTCCGATATAAATTATGCTGGTTTTATAATTATTGGCGATATTATCAACCAGGCTATAAAAATAATCCTTAGGCCATACTTTTGAAGGACAGCTTGCCTGAGAATGGACAGTAACGATTTTGCCGCTGTTGATTTTTCGTTCAGCAAATAGATTATCAACCCACCTATCGGAATCATTATAAACCGGCATAAATAAGCTTTTATCGAAATTCGTAACTCCCAGCTCTTTTAAAAATTCTAAGGCATACTCGGATTCATGTTTCTGACCGAATTGTTTTGTATGTTTTAAAATATGAGAGTTTAGGCAGCCCCACTTCCTATCATAGCCGATACGTTTCTTTATCCCAGAGAAAAACAAAACAAGATGCATTCTTAAGGCAGGGTGTAAAATTAGCGCTAAATCAAAATTCTTTCTTTTTAATTCCCTGGCCAGACGAACCATATTAATCAAGCCCTTATGTTTGCCTCTTTTATCCAGTGCAATAACTTCATCCAGATAGGGATTCCCTCTTAATAAATCTATCAATGACTCTTGTACCATCATAGCGATATAGGCACCTGGAAAATTATCTCTTAGATTCTTTATTACAGGCGTGGATAGTAATACATCTCCCAATCTATCAGTTCTAGTAATCAAAATCCTACGAAAGCTAGACAAAGACTTTGGAATCTTGCCATCTATAAGCGAATGCGCCGTATCTATGACTGATTGGGGCATAATATCTACCATGCACTGCCAATCGCTTTTGCAATCATCGCCTTCGCAAGGGGTGCAAATTGAGTTCTTTCTGGCCACAGCACAAACATCTGACAGCGGCCCATATTTATTTTCATCAGTTGGCCCGAAAACTGCCAGCGTAGGTATGTTTAAATAACTTGAAATTTGCAAAATTGAACTATCATTACAGATAACTAATTTCGCATTTTTTAAAATAGCTGTTGCTTCCAGCAAGCTAGTCTGATTAGCTAAGTCAATACATCTATACTCTAGGTGCTTATTTATATCTTCTGTAATAGATGAATCATTCTGGTCTCCCACTAAAATTACTGAGTAGTGATTAAGGAGATTATGGCAAATCTTGATAAAACCCTGTCTGAGCCAGCGCTTTGTGTGGCTACGCGCACCCGGAACAACAACTATATAGTCAGCCTGCATAGAAAGTTTGCGTTTTTTAAGTATTTCCTCTATGGCATCGTAAATTTTTTCATCCAGACAAATACTACTTGGCTGAATTTTCATACTATTTACTTTATCTTCTTCCTTGAACGCCGCTAGCGTCTTATATAAGTGCCTTAATCTTAGGTGTGTTATATTCTTAGGTATGCTGATTATGCGTGGATTCTTAAAGAGAGTTCTTACTAACCAGCGAAAAACAGTATCGCGTAGATCTATAACAACATCGAATTTTTCTTTTCTAAGGCGGTTGAATAAAGCGACCTTCTTTCTGAGAGGGGCGTGCTTATTATATGAGATGTTCTCGGTAATGCGCGGGTCTTGCGAAAATAATATTGAAGCATTTGGACCGCTTAAAACCGTAAACGTGGCCTGTTTGAATTTATCTTTTAAATAATCCAGGCTGGGCAGAGTCAATACCACATCCCCGATATTAGTTAGTGTGATAAAAAGTATCTTGTTTATTTTTCTCTGGTCAACCATTTCTTTTCTTCTATGCAATCTATTACGTCTTTCACATCTATCTGCTTCATACAGCGATTATCCGAACAATCCTGCTTGTAACAAGGGATAACGCAGCCTACTTCTTTCTGTAATATGGAAATATCTTCTTTAGTCAATGGCCCGGTTATGGCTGCGGACGTTGGGCCAAATATAGCTACAGTCGGTCTCTTTAAAGCAATAGCAATATGCAAAGGCCCAGAGTCAGCAGAAATGACTAAATCTGCCTGTTTAAATAGTGCGCCTAATTGCTTAAGCGTAGTCTTCCCGCCGAGGTTAATTGCCTTGTTCTTCATTAAGCTTAGAATACCAGCCAAAATATCCTTTTCTTGCTGTGCCCCTGAGAATATAACAGTCACAGCGAATTTCTCTATTAACACATCTGCCAACTTGGCAAAGTTTTCCTTTGGCCAACGCTTTGGGAACCAATTTCCTGACGGGTGCATTACCACTATTTTCTTGCTATTTATTATATTTTCTTTCTCTAAAATATTTTTTACATAAGATATATCGCCATCCGGGATAAAAAAATCGCAACTCAGAGACTCTATATCTTTCGGTATGTTTTTTGTCACCAGATAATAAAAATAGGCGGCTCTATGGACTGCTCCTTGCGGAGGCATGATGTTTTCTGTTAACAGGAGTTTTCTTTTGGAAGTATAGTAACCTATGCGGTTTTTTATTCCGCTGAGGAGGCAAATTAAAGCACGGGTAAATGAACGATGAAATAAATAAACCGTATCGATTCTTTTCGCTCTCAATTGTCGTATTAGCCGCAACTTCCCAAAAATTCCCCTATGCCTATCTGCTTCATCTAATACAAGAATTTCATTTACATTGGGATTGCCTAACAAAACCTCTTTGCAGCGTTTATGCACTAAAACACCTACATAAGAATCAGGATATTTAACCTTTAGAGCACGAATTGCGGGAGTTGAAAACAAGACATCCCCCAGCCAATTAACCTCTACTATCAATATTCTATTTCTATCTTCCATATTCTTACTTAGTATTTTCGTGATGCTTACGCATCTCTAATATTGCTTTGTATAAACCCGAAGATTCAAACCAGAACACGAATGGATTCTTTGAATTCTGAGAGATCCTCACCCTCTTGATTGCAAAAAAGTCATCATTGGGATATGTAAATCCTGGGCTCGTGGAAACAGCTACTTTATATCCGGCATCAATCACCATCTGCCTTATCTCTTTATTGAATCCTCCTATGGGATAACTAAAACAATTTACCGGCTTATTCAAAATCTTCTCTAACTTATACTTTGAATCGTAAATCTCCCTTTTTAGATCCATTTCATCACTGATGCTGGGTAGATGCCGCTCACCGAGAGTATGGCTTCCAATCGTAATTAAACCTGAATTGTCCATCTCAATTATCTGTTCTTTAGTCACAAAATCAGGCTTATCCAAAGAATCCACTATCACAAACATGGTAGCCTTAAGGCCGTATTTTTTTAGGATTGGATAAGCATTTACGTAGTTATCTAAATGCCCATCGTCGAAAGTTAAGACTGCGGTATTTCTAGGCACCCTCTTTTTCTCTCTAAGGTATACAGAAAATTCTTCTAAAGAAATAACATTATAATCGTTAACCTTTAAGAACCGCATTTGTTGTTCAAAAGTTTCGGGTGTAATGATGCGTTTATCTTTTTTAGCCAGTTCTGTATCTAGGACGTAGTGATACATAAGCACAGGATTAATATGCATATATCTTAAAAATAGGCTAACGCCTAAAATCAAAACCAAGAATAAAATAATCAATATTGAAAAAATCTTGATTAACTTAACCATTGTAATTCTTCCTTGTATACCTTCTCAGTATCAACAATCATCTTTTCCAGGCTAAATTCCTTTACTATCTTATTATAGGCACCATTTTTAATTATTGAATAAAGGTTTCTATCTTCTAATAATTCCAATATCGCTTTACTAATAGCTGATTCATCTTTGGGTTCAACCAAGATTCCGGTTATCCTGTCTTCTATTATATCGGGAATTCCGCCTACATTAGAGGCGATAACAGGTATCTTTTGCGCCTGGGCCTCCAAAATAGAAATACCTAACCCTTCTTGTATCGAAGGCATGACGAAGATATCCATTACGCAAAGATATTCTTGTGTACGTCTGGTTGGATTAAAAAATTTCACTCGATCTTCGACCTTCAAGACTTTTGCTAGCTGTCTTAATTTCAATTCTTCCCGACCATAGCCTATAAGCAAAAATACGATATCTTTTCTAGTTCTTAGAACTTCCGGCATGGACCTGATAAAATATTCAAGTCCTTTTACACTAGAGAACCTAGCGGCTGTTCCTGCTACAAAATATTTATTCCCCAGACCGATTTCTTTCTTTAAATCGTTAATTTCATCAATTTTATATTCTTTAAATTTTGATAAATCTATCCCATTATGAACTAGGTAGATATTTTCTCTATTAACCCTAAATTCTGAGGCGAGATGCTCCTTAACCTGATTACTAATAGCAATTGTTTTGTTGCCCCAGCAAGGGAATCTCCTTCTATGCCACCGTGGCCTAAAAAATCCATGACAGGTAGCTACAAATGGAATTTTAAATTTCTTAGATAAAAACCAAGCTAGCACTTGAGTAACTCTAGTGTGTGCGTGAATAATGTCTATGCTATTACTGGAGATAAACCTACTTAAGATAAAATAAGAAAATAAAACAAATGGACTAACTTCACTTTTGGTTCGAATAGGAATATCCAAATGGTCAATATTGTTTTCTAAAAATACTTTTTTAGAATCTCCTCCGCTAGAGGCGATTGTAATGCTATGCCCTTTCTTTTTTAATCCTACGGCGAGTGAAAACAAATAGCTAGTTATCCCACCCTTATTTAAATGTGTTGTAATATATAAAATCTTCATTTTACCTGCAATAATTTATCAATCGCCTCGATTACTCTATCTTTATGTTCTGCCCTTCTAGCATGTCTCTTATTCTCCATGGTCTTCTTATTCCAATTTAGGTCCCTATTAGTTAATACTTCTATATTTTTGTACTTGGAAAAATCAAAACCATTTTTAGCTTTGGACAGAATTACCGAAGGGATTTTCATAGCCAGAGCCATACACAAAAACTCCTGATTCAAACTTATGTAAATATCGCATTTCTTAATAAGACAAGCTAGCTGTATTACCGAAACATCCCGAGAGGCAATTATTGGTTTTGATTTTGTCCTATTCAATAACTCTTTACTTGCGTTATTGTCGTCAATCAACCCAAAGAGAATCACGCGCATCTTTTGATTCGCCAACTTATCGCATAAATAAGCAATATAATCGAGAATCTTAGAATCGTTTAGAAATGCCTTCTTTAGAGAAATATCCATACCAATAATTTTCTCTTTACCTATCCAGCTATCCTTGAAAAATGAATCCGCGAACTCGATGTCCTCCGGAGAAGGCCATAGCTCTAATTTGCCATCTTTAATATCAAAACCTAAGGGTTTCAAAATATTTAACTTATCTTCAGCTAATCCTGTTGATTTCGCCGTTTTCTTTATTCCGCAATTAATAAAAAACTTAGAGAATATATTATTGCTATATCCGTAGCGCTTATTAGCTAAACTAAAATATGACAATATATGAGTTTTAAAAGTATTGTTAAAGTCGATAACCAAGTCGAATCTATACATCATCAATAACTTTAAAATGCGCATAAAGCTAACGATACCTTGATGTTTGCCCTCTCTGCCGTAAATTAAAATCTGATCAATATAAGGACAATGCCTCAACAAACACCTCAGGGAAGGATTTACTAAGCTAATTATCGACCCTTGCTGAGGAATTCTCTCTTTTATCTCTTTCAGCGCAGGGATGCTTGATATCACATCTTGAACCTTGCCCGTATTGATTGCTAGTATTTTTATGCTATTTTTTGCCTGTTTATATACTTCGATATAGCTTTTTACGTTTTTATCTAAATCAAAATTCATTTCTATAAACTTTCGGGCAGAAATAGAAATTTCTCTCATTAATGAAAAGTCTTTTAGCGACTTTATTATTACATCGGACAATATTTTGCTGTCATGCGGCGAAACTAAGAGCCCTGTTTTATTATTATTTATCAATTCCGCCACTCCGGCAACGCGAGTAGCTATAACAGGCACACCATATGCCTGAGCTTCTAAAATAGGCCTTGTTGTCGCATTCTCTTCAAAGGAAGAAAAAACTAAAAGATTAAGTTTAGACAATAAACTCAAATTAAAATTTAAGTCATCTAAGAATTCCACATAATTGGCTAATCCTAACCTTCTTACCCAATTCTGCAAATCATCTTTCATATTTTGCTTGAATTGAGACTTATACGATATTACCCAAATTCTTAGATGAGGTACAATGCGCACAACTTTTACCATCGCTTTTAGGAAATATTCATACTCCTTATTTGAATTTAACGGAGAAATTATCCCGATATTAAAATCCGTCTTTGAACGCTGGTCAACATCTTGAAAATCAAGATTCTTTAAGTCTAGACTCTGTTTTATAAAATTTAGCCGCTCTCTAGGGAGCTTAAAATTATTTATAAGGTGTTTGCCTATGGCTTCATTATGGACAACTACGCTCTTGGCTAAAACAGATGAATAATTAAAAAGGTTCTTTGAATAGAAATTATAACAGCTACTGACTACTGGTCTATCCGTATGGCGGCAAGACAAAAAAGCAAGCCAATTGCTTAAAGCTGAATGCGCATGGACAACATTTATTTTATTGATTTTTATAATTTCCTTTAATCTCCTATAGGAAACAAAGAAATTCTTGATATTCCCCTCGAAAGGAAGCATCTGGAAGCGCTTTGCCTCAAAGTCACGAGATTCAAATATTTGATCATCTAAAGAAGATACGATTATACAATTATGGCCTTCGCTATTCAGCTGCGTCGCTAAATCCAAAGCACCAGTTATGGCATCGTATGTATCTAGCCTAGACAGTAAATGTAGTATATTCATAATAATAAACTCACCCTAAAGTAAAAGAGTCTTAAATTCCTATAATATCTCTTTTAGCTTTTCAATAATTTTACCCTGGTCGCTAAGTTCCTTAATGGGAAGTTTTTGCTCCCAAATTTTAATAATCCTTTCTGATAAATCACCATTGCTAATATAGACATATTGTCCGTGTGCTAAACTATCAACAAATTTCTCATGCTTTGAAATAACATTATGCCTTTTTCTCTTTGGCTTAATAATTATAATATATTTCTTTGCGCTAATAGCCTCGGAAACCATAGAAATACTATCTCCGGATACTATTAATATATCGCTTAAGCTCAAAATTGACTCAAATGACCCTTTAGGATTATCCTCATTGGCAATAATCAACATTCTGTATCGGCTCTTATTTAATGTCTTTGTTTTTACAAGTTCCTCTACCTGCTTTGTTGTTCTTCGTGAGGTTGAGATTAAAACAGAGCCATCGAGTTTTTTCATAGCCCCATCTACGGAGTTAAGCACGCCTTCTACGATATCGGTATTTAATGACAAGTGCTTACTCTCGCCTCCCAGTAAAATGCCAATTGTAGGTTTAGGCAGAGGCGGATTATCTAAATTATACCTTTCAACAATTGATTTTATAGAATCATTATCTATCTCTCTATAAAGTGCCCCCTTTATCAGAGATACATTTTTGAATCTAGGTGAATTATCATGTTCCGGGATAATCGCCAAATCAAATCTTTTCAAACTAAACATACCCGGCTTCATAACTACGATACTCTTAGACATATTCTCAAAAGCAATCAGTCTGTTTACCATCGGTAAGCTTGATCCGCAGGAGATAACCGCATCATAATGACTAGATAATAATTGATTAGCCTTCTGAGAGTCTAATAAGCCCCTCAAACAACTCATGCAACCTTGGCATTTATTGCTAAAAAAGAAACTACAAGCTTGAAAAACTACCTTTCTCCATAAGCTCTGAAATTTAATTTCAAGTATCTCGGATTTTATTTTATACGGTAACGTTTTTATCAAATCGAGTAGGGCCAGAGATTGTTTCACATGGCCTGGCTTGCCATCGCTAAGAACCAAAATATTTCTTTGATCTGAGTGCTTCCATCTTTTAAAAAACCAAAGATATTCTGCGGGGTCCTTTTTTATAAAATCTTCGAATTTACGATTTATAGACTCTAAATTAGTTTTCATATCTTCATCTAAGTCGTTTGTTCTAATCAATTCATGAAGCACATAATAAATTCTGTGTTTTGTTAACCCGACTCTTTTCATAAAACCAATTACTAGGATAGTATCTAATTTCAGGGTCAGTTTTATTGCTCCCGTAGGAGTTAAGGCAGATCTGCCAAAGAAGTCGACAAAAATTCCTCCTTGCGCACCATGGTCAGCCACCATCCCTAAAATAAAGCCTTTCTTGAGATGTTCCACAAGAGGACGAAAACTATCTGTAATTGCTACAACATTACAGCCTTTTTTAACCCTATATCGGTTAAGTAAACGATATAATGATGGTATATCTTTCTGCGTCCTGGCTAAAACAGTAAAGCTATACTTTCTTAACATCCGGGCTGTGGCTATGTTGCCTAACTCCCAGCTTCCTTCATGCAACCCCACAAAGATAGCGCCTTTTTTATTTTTATCTATCGTCTTAATAATTTTATCGAGTCCTTCAAATTCAATATGTCTTTTAATATACCCCTCTTTCATCCAGGGCAGATATAATAATTCCACGACATGCTGCGCACAATTCATGAATGTCTGTTTAATTATCTTATTGATTTCTTTACAGGAGTAACTCGGAAATGCTATCTTTAAGTTTTTATATGCGATCTGCCTCTTTTTTATGAATATATAATAAGAGACATACCCTATCAGCCTTCCTGTAAATACACTGAATCCTACAGGTATAAACTTTGCTGTAAAAGATAAAGCCTTAACTATTGAATACAGAAAGTATTCTATTATGGAGTTCTTTTTCACTTTCCACTACCTTCAATCTAATTTTTAAATAAAACACATTTAAACTCTGAGAAAAATTTAAGATATATCTCAATCTTACCGCATCCTTATGGGTAGTAACTATGGTGTCAACTTTCATCTCTTTGGCTAACTGCTTAATAGAAGTTAAATCTTTCTGTTTATACTCATAATGATCCGGATAAATTAATTCCCGCTTAACTTTCAATCTTAATTGAGAGATTAAATTATCAAAATATATAGGATTAGCGATGCCAGATAAAACAAACACGCCCTTATCTTTAAACTTATCTGAATTTACAGGAAAACAAGCATCCGTCCTTAAGTCATGGAAGCAGATCGGCTGGTATACAGAACTAACAATCAGCGCTTTGGGATTTAAACTGCGCACTGCTTCTTTAATATTCCTTGAGTTGTTTTGAGATAAGTCTGTTTTAGTAAGCACAATGATATTGGCCCTGTTTAAAGCACTAAAAGGCTCTCTTAGTCTGCCCAGGGGCAAAAGTTTTTGACTCAAAAATGGTTCAGAGCAATCTATGGTTACGATATCCAAGTCTCTCTTCAGGCGCCAATGCTGGAATCCATCGTCCAAAATAAATGCCTCGCAGCCACTTCCTTCTAAGTCTCTAGCGCTTTTTACTTTATCCCTGCCAACGCCCATTTTAATATTCCCTAAATTCTCCCTAAGCATACTTGCTTCATCGCCTATTTCAAGATACCCATCTTTCTTGGAAATAGCTCCTGATTTTACGGCCTTAGACCTCTTGTATCCACGAATAATAACACCTGTTTTTCTTTGATTCTCATTTAAGCAATTAACCAACCACTCAACCAAAGGAGTCTTTCCTGTTCCTCCCAGCGTAATGTTCCCAACGCTTATTACTTTGAACTTTGGTCTATAGCTAGGTAATAGCTTTACTCTATATAGAAACTTTAAAACAGAAACCGTAATCCAATAAAACAACGATAAGATATACAGCACTGGAAGACTTATCCAAAACAATAAGTTTCTTTTCTTAAACAAAAGATATGTATTGTCTAATTTCACAAAAGGTCCTGTTCGATTATTTTTAGATTTGTATATGTTGCGCCCTGCATAGAAGCTAATACTGATTTTGCAGTTTTGCCCAAGTTTATGAGTTTTTCTTTATGAGTGATTAATTCCCGCATCTCAAGCTTGAGTTCACTACAATTCTTCACCTGTATCATAGCCTGTTTTGATAAAAATAACTTAGTTATAGCTCTAAAATTATGCATATATGGGCCGACTAATATGGGTTTTTCAAAGAAAGCCGGTTCTAATATATTGTGTCCACCTACTGACACTAAACTGCCACCGACAAAAACTAATCCTGCAAAGCTATAAACTAATCTCAGCTGTCCAATAGTATCAAGTAGAACAACTGAATCGGACAAAGAAGATCCTATCTTTGATAATCTCGCTGACTTTATATTCTTTCTCTCCAGTAAATCCTCGATTAAACCTAGTCTTTCTAAATGCCTAGGCGCGATTAATAAACGCAGATTACTAAATTGCTTCCTCAGTTCCATAAAGCATTCTAAAACACATTCTTCCTCTTTATCGTGTGTGCTGCCAGCGACTATGAGAAAATCGTCTTTTTTTAAGGAGACCTTTTCTTTCAAATCTGCTATGTCTACTAGCTGTTTGGAGTCAAGTTCTTCAATAGCGTCAAATTTCATATTGCCAGTCACCTTGGCTCGCTCCTCTTCTATGCCTAATTGCATAAATCTTTCTTTGTCTACTTCGGATTGCACGCAAAATATCCGAATTCCTCTAACTAGCCTCTTCATAAACCAGGAAAAGAAACGGTATTTTCCGAACGACTTATCCGATAACCTGGCATTCAGAACCAAGACCGGGATACTATTCTTTAAGGTATAATGCAGCAAATTAGGCCAAAGCTCAGTCTCGATTAGAATAAGCACTCTAGGATTTAATCTCTTAACAAGGGCTCTCATAAGAAAACTAAAATCAAAAGGCATATATAAACTTAAGATATTATCTTTGGATATGCTTTGGGCCAATGCCATTCCAGTATTTGTAATTGTTGTTACCAAAATTATCTTTTCTGGATTCCGCAGGCTCAACTGTTTTATGAGACTCTTGCATGTGGAAACCTCTCCCAAGCTAACAGCATGTATCCAAATAACATCTTTGGCCTTAATCCTGTTTAGTGTTTCCTTATCAATCACCCCAAAGCGCTTAAAGACCCGCCAGCTAAATTTATTCTTTACGATCAAAGAAAATAAATAGAAAGGGACTAATAAAACTAAAAGAATATCGTATAGTATTAATATAGTCTTCACTGCTACGCTCTGGGGTGTGCCTTCTGATATACGGATTTAAGCTTTTCGGTTGTCAAGTGTGTGTAAATTTGCGTTGTGGAAAGATTAGCATGGCCGAGTAATTCCTGAACCGATCTTAAGTCTGCGCCTCTATCTAATAAATGGGTCGCGAAAGAATGTCTTAATGTGTGCGGCGAAACTCCTGACCTCAAACTAGCGGTACGAATGTGTTTATCCATAATTTTTCGAATACCCCTATCTGATAGACGCCCATTGTTTTTATTTAAAAAGAGCGCTTTTATCTCTCTCTTGGTCTTGTTTCGAGCGCTTCTCGCCGATCGATACTTATTTATCGCATTTATAGCCTTATCACCGATAGGAAGCATCCTTTCCTTTTTACCTTTGCCCATAACCGTTACCGTTGTTCCTAAAGAATCAACATCGTCGTTATTCAGAGAGACCAACTCTGAAACACGCATGCCAGTTGAATATAGGGTCTCTAAAATAGCCCGGTCGCGTAATCCGGACACCTCTCCTTTATCTGGTGTCTCAATTAATTTTTCAACTTCATTCTCAGTCAAGAAGATCGGCAGCATCTTATCTTGTTTGGGACTAGACAACATTAAAACAGGGTTACTCTTTACAAGCCCTTCCCTAAATAGAAATCTATAAAAACTGCGCAAGCAAGATATTCTTCTGGAAATTGTACGGTTAGTGAGATTGCTTTCCTTCAAATAGACTAGATACTTTCTCAAGGTAAGGTAATCTACTTTTTCTGCTGGTTTATCTTGTAAGAACTTTTTAAAATCAAACAAGTCCAGCTTATAATTCAGAACTGTATGACCTGAAGCATTCCTTTCTATCTCTAAATATCTTAAAAATTTTCCTATAAATCTTTCCATTTTTAAAAAGTTTATTTATTCGGGCAGTTTGCTTGAAGTAAATCTGCATTTCGGAAAGTTAGAACATCCAAAAAATGTTTGCCCCTTAGAAGATCTTCTCTCTATCAATTGGCCGCCACAATCCGGCTCTGGACAAATCTTACCCGTAGTTATAGATTTAGAGAATTTACAGCGCGGATAATCCGAACAACTCAAAAACTTTCCTCTTCTGCCCCACTTTATAGCCATGGGCTTACCACATTTCTCACAATTTTCATCTGTAAGTATTACTTCCTTTTTGATATTGTTTTGGGCATAATCAATTCTTTCCATAAAAGGATGGTAAAATTCATTCAATACGCTAATCCAGTTATAATTGCCTTCCTCTACCCTATCTAACTCTTCCTCCATACGCGCTGTGAATTCTATATTCATGATCTTTGGGAAATACTCCACTAACAAATCATTAACCTTGAATCCTAATTCTGTGGGAAATAAATATCTATTTACATTGCGCACATAATCACGCGAAAGAATTGTCTGGATAACAGGCACATAAGTACTGGGCCGCCCCACTCCGTCCTCCTCTAATGCTTTTACTAGCGAACCTTCGGAATAGCGCGCTGGAGGTTTGGTAAAATGCTGCGAAGGAATAATTTTCACTAAATTCAGTTCCTCTCCCACAGATAATTTTGGCATAAATGTCTTTTCATCTTCGTCATTCTTTAAAGCATACAAGGTGCTAAACCCCTTAAAAATAACCTTAGAACCACTAGCCTTAAACAGAAACTCGCCAGCCTGAATATCCGCTGACCTAAATTCATATATAGCAGGATTCATCTGAGAAGCCAATGCTCTCTTCCAAATCAATTCGTACAATTTATAGTGTTCAGTAGATAATTTAATTTGAACTTCTTCACCATCAGTTTTTTTGTTCGGTTCATCATTTATATACTGTTTTATTTGTTGTGGCTCCCTGAAAGGACTAGTGGGCCTGATGGCTTCATGTGCTTCTTGTGCTGAGGCCTTTGATTTGTAGATATTCGGCTTTTCTGGTAAATAATCCTTACCATATTTGTCAGCAATGTACTCTCGGAATTCCTCTATGGCGATATCTGAGATGCGGGGTGAATCTGTTCTCATATAAGTAATTAATCCAATTGAACCCTCTTCTCCTAATTCAATACC
>CAZFPS010000024.1:0-3405 GCA_964520705.1 uncultured Planctomycetia bacterium
TATAAACATAAAAACAACAAATTTAGTGGCTAAAATGACACTATACCCTTATTTATTATAAAACTTGTCTTGCAAAAAAGTCTATATCTTTGAATTGGCTCTATTTCTGTTACATAGGTAGTTGACGTTCCGCTGTAAGGTTCATCTCCTATTGTGCCAGTATGATAAGTTGTTTGTGGAGTAGTATACTTGTGACCGCCAGTTTGAACCGTATCCTTATACACATATTCTATAGCCTTTTTGCCATTATCCAAATTATATGTCTTATTTGGAACACCCCAATAAGTAACCAGAGAATCTTCACTTGCCCCAATCCAGTTATTTAATTTTGCCTCATATTTTGCAGTTGTCGCACACCCAACCAGCCCTAAACACAACAGAATAAGTATTAGTTTTTTCATAATTTTCTCCCGGGACACCCTAATCCCTAATTTCCCGAGTTACAAACGGTTATCTAGAAACGACCCTGCTTCCTCCGCTGTTGCTTTTTCCACTGCTGCTTTTTCCGCTTTAGGTGTTGGCTGTATAGGAACACGCAAAATTGAAAGTACCATTACCATAATCAACATTTGCACAATCCAGCCAATCAAACACACGGCCACAGCTCGAAAAGTCCCTTTATAGTCCAAAGCCTGCCTTACAGCAATTACCATTGCGACGAGCATCCAAATTGAAGCCACAGAAAAGACAATGCCTGTTAATCCCGGAATTATCCCGATCACCCGAATTAAACCTGGAGAACTGGAAAAACCAATTGTCCTCAATAATTCTCCGTGATCTGTCTTAGTCTGAGGCTCGGGAAGAAGTTTGGTGCCGATAACATAAATCATAAAGGCCCAGATATACCAGCCAATCAGCGCGGCTATGGTTCCGACAATAATTCCCCCAATGCCAGTTTTTGAAATGGTTCCTATTCCCGCGGCAATACTTGATAAAATCACTACCTTCATTGCCTGGCCCATTGCTGTCTTATCTGCCTCTACCTCTTCATATAATCTCACATCCAATTTGGCAGCCCGAACCATACGATCAGTAAATTTATTCATCATATTCCTCCTTAATGAGCACGTGACTTATGGAACGCTAGTGAACATAAGTCACTGTGCGAATTGACCCCTTCATCTTCCCAGAAGGGATACATGTTTTATTTGCCCGAATTAATCCCGCCGAGTGTGACAAAATAAATTTTGGCACGTTTACGAGGCGGGATACTTACCGTTTATATCACAGGGACACCTTAATGTTTAATTTGTGGAACGTCCCCAATTACTTCTTCACTTTAATCAAAGAAGCGGCAGTTCATAATCAAGATGAACTTCTTCTTTTTCAATGTTGATAACGCGGATTGAAGATCTAATTTTAAACCAAGGACACCAATCCAGATATTTCGGCCTAGGCTTTAATGTTGCCGTTCCCGCATCATAGCAACGGGGAATACCCCATTGGCCGTTATGAACCTTGCCTTGATGATTATGCCCAAAAAGAATAGCATCGATAGAAATGCCCTGGCCTTGCGCCTCAACCAATACTTCTTTCAACTTGCCAGAATCCTTAAGCTGATGCAATGGTCGCCATTGAAACGGATGATGATGAAGATAAATCACCCTTTTCTTACATTTGCGGACGTCAGCCTCATTGAGAATAGTCTTTAAACGACACAATTGTTCATCACCCAACTCCCCTTCGGCCCAAAGCTCATCATACCAGTGTAACTCCTCTGCCATGGAATCCAAACCCACAAACGTTATGCCGTCGATAATATCCTTCCTGGGGAAACTCCTTTCCTCTCCATAAAAGGCTTGTTGGAACAGCATAACAAATTTCTTATCGCCGTGGTCCCCTGTGCCATAATCATGATTTCCAGGAACAACAAGAATATGTTCGAAACCGACATTTCGTAAGGTATCTAATGCCGCCTTGACCTCTGGGTAACTCTCGGCGTTATGAGCATTGTCGACAAGATCCCCTGTAATAACTAAGACATACTCGCAAGCCTTATTGCCTTTTTCAAATATAAGATTGTCTATGATAGACCGAAACCGATCCCTAAAATCTTCATACCCCACGTGTAAATCACTCATATGGATTATCTTTTTCATAAATGACGACACAATTTACGGAACGACAGTGAACGTAAATTGTATGTCGGAATTAACCCCTTCATCTTCCCAGAAGGGGTACATGTTTTATTTGCGCGAATTAATCCCGAAGCCTATTTGAAAAATTTGGAACAAATTCTTCAAATGTTTAGGCGAGGGATAAATACCCTGCCCCCTTTTTTATTTCCTGTGCACGAATTAATCCCGCCGAGTGTGCCAAAATAAATTTTGGCACGTTTTCGAGGCGGGATATCCCTTTTTGGACACCCTTGTTCTCAATTTGGTGAACATCACCAGTTTCTTATCTATTCTCAACTACTTATTTACTCCAAGCATATATGCATTTAGATTTGGAATCTATTATGTAATCATAATCTTTGAAAAAATCAACACCCAGCAAATTAGATTCATCTTCAATATTCACTGCAACTTCTTTCTTAACATCAATACCACTAACGCTTATTTCCCTTGTAATAATGAAACAAGTCAATAGCCCTTTAGCGGTTGAAAAAGACCTCTTCGGAACATTTTTTAAGTCCTCACGACCAGTTTTTTGTGCTAATTCCAAAGAAATGACAGATGTTGATGCTCCTGTATCCAACATCATGTAGCACTCATAAACTCCGTCAGCTCCTGTAACAGTTGCTGGCAAAATTATATGCCCTTCAATCTCTTGGAAATCAATCTTAACCGAATTGTATTGAGTAAACCTTCTACCGTTATTCTTAACATCCCTAATGCTTAGCTCTCCTAATTCTTTCTTTTCAACCAGTTCTTTTAAATGTTCTTCGGAGAAAAACAAAAAACATTTACGCTTGTTGTTATACACCGCTATATTCTTTAAGTAAGGACTCCCGTACTTAATAATGGGAATCAAATACTTTGACACTTCTTTAATATCAGGAACATCTTCATGTTCAACAAATTGCACTAATAATAGAAAGTTAGTAAATTCTTCAACTTCTATGCTAAACTCCCAACCATCTGGAAATGCTTCTGTTGTTAAGTCCGAAAGGAGGCTTATAATATTTTGCTCCTGTTTGTTATGAATTCGGTCATACACATTATTCCCTGAAGCTAAATATTTACTTTTTTCGAATTCGTCCAAAATCTTCTTCTTCTCTTGTTCCTTAGTTAATAATTTGACCTGTAAATCATGTGAATAATTCTTCTTCATTTTTTGCTTTCCTTCATTAAACCAAACCGCCATTCCAATTATTTCAAGAATTAAAATTCCGATTAGTCCAAAGAGTATAAATTTGAATTTATCTTTCATGAGAAATACTCAAATTAGGAAATTCATTTT
>CAZFPS010000024.1:3415-24637 GCA_964520705.1 uncultured Planctomycetia bacterium
ATTGAGTCGTTGAATAAACATCTAAAAAAGGATTTGCCTTTAATTCTTTAATATCTTTTTTGTCTAAACTCACTTTATACAGGACAGTATTATCTTTTGATGAATATTTAGCTTTGGTTGAATAATAATCCCTGGTATAGAAATTTACATAATGCCTACATCCAATTGCAATGGTTTCTAGATTTAAATCTCGACAAAAATGAAAAACATCGTTTGTAACTCTCGAAATCAATTTAATTACTTCTTTTTTGAGCGAAGGAATAGTATCATGCTTTGTTCTTGAGCCTTCTTCCCCTGATGTCAGCTCCGCCATGTCGAAATCAATATCTAATCTTATTCCGCTTTTCGTTTGTCTTACATTGACTGAAGAATTAGCAGGAGAAGCTTTAATAGCAATATTTCTAATAATCTGCTGTATCGTCTTAGTCCTATCTTTAGAGAAGGCTAGCATTTCTAGCTGTGCCTTTTCTCTGGGACTAATCGCATAACGACTGTCGTAGTCGTTCCTTTCTTGCCATATCTTTGAATAATAATTAGAGGATTGCTGTTTCAGCTCATTCCTATATTCATCTGTATCAATTTCAGAAATTTTTCTGCCCATATCATTTCTTAATTCATCCAATTCATCAGAAAATCTTTTTTCCGCTTGATTTAAGTCCGATTCATAGATTTTTTTAGCAATTCTTAACTGATTGCTAAGCCTATGTTTCGCTACAAAAGCGAACGCTATATCTATACTTAAAATGAGTAAGCAGCTTAAAATAAGCAAACTCTGCTTAATGAATTGTCTTGTTCTGTATTTTTTACAATCAAAACTAAATTCTGTGCTACATCTCTGACATTTTATTTTTAATTTTTTGCTTTGAAACAAAGGAAATTTCAGTTTCACTCTACACTCAGGACAACTAATTATTATTTCTTTATTGATATGATAATCCATCTTGCTCAAACCCCACAACCCATATTGTCTTTTGAAGACGTTTCATTTGATGACACCTTAATGCTCGATTCGGGAAACGTCCCGAAATTCTCTTTATTACGAACACGTGTTCGCAATTGCGGACGCGCGTTCGTAATTGTCAAGTTTGAGCACGTGCTCAAACTTGGGAACGCTTGGTAGAACCCAACCGATTGAGATCTTTGAGGAGTGAATCGTAGGATACAACCTGTAGAGTATGTTTTAACATATTGTCGTCGGTATTTCAGAAGAAATACGTATTTAATTACGTATTTCTTTGGGGACACCCTTGTTCTCAATTTGTGGACCGTCCCTCAATGACGACACAATTTACGGAGTTGCCAAACGACGTAAATTGTAAGTCGGAATTAATCCCGGCGAATATGCCAAAACTTTTCTGTGAAAATTTTGGCATTGCTTATGAGCCGGGACACTTCTATCAAAACTTCATTATTTTCAACTACTTTCCTAGAAACGATCTAGGATTTCCGGATTACTTATGTGATTGTACATGCCTCAACAAATTTCTTACCAAGTAATGTTTGATGAATAATGTAAAAAAGCTGTCCTCCTCCTATGGACTTTCCAACAAAAATACAATTTAATCTTTCCAAATTCATTAAGCTCAACTTTACGTCTTCAGAAGGTTCAATCTTTCTTTCGTCCTTCTTGCGTGCTATTTCAATATAATCCGGCAATCTACTTGTCAAAAGAGTTTCATGTAAACATTCCTCATAAGGTAGAGAATATATTTTTTCCAAAATCTTCGCATCTAAAGGTGTAAGCTTTTCTAGTATATCTATATACATGCTTTTTAAATCAATATTACTATTTTCGGTAGCAGAATTAACTAATAACTTTGCCCATAAGTCCTGTAAATAATCGTCATCTTCGAGTGATGCTGCTTGCAAAAGAGGGACTGCTAATTTAAGCGGTATAGCTTTATTGGGAGCATCAAAACCTTGTTCCTTTAGAAATTGGCCAGCTTTCAACATAAGCTTAAGTTCATTTTCCCAACGTGCATATTTAAGCTTATCTTCAAATATGCCACAAGCCTGTTGAAGAGAACCTGCTGTGTATTTTGCAATAAACGCACAAAGCTCCTTTAGGGAAGTAACGGCTATTCCTGTTGTTTTTGCAACTTCTTGTATGGCTTTTGATGATTCAATGATTTCTTCAGTCATAACTTTTTCAGATTCAGAACCGGTCCTTATATTTTAAAGCTGTCTGTCCCTTTTTTTGCCACTTAAAGTTTAGGAAGTGGCCAATTTTCTTCAAATCCTTCAGTATCTATTTTTCCTAATTCTTCTTCTGCTATCTTATATTTCTTTCTTAATCTATTTCTATATTTCTTTTTAAGCCCCTCTGACATCTCTGAATTTTTCTCAAAAGCTGTCTTGAAATCATATGTCTTAAGCTGAGAAAAAGGTATTTTTGAAGGGTCTGTTGGAAATTTAGCTTCTGCTTCTGCATTGGCTTTATCTTGGGATTTAACTAAAGCGGTATATATTTCTCTTCTCTTCTTTTCTGTTAATCGCTTAACAACTTTAGAATCATCAATTTTATTAGGTAAACTAATATCGTATTCTGTTAAGTATGTATTTTTATTTTTTATATTTGTTTTGTTCTCTGGCGATAGGTCATGCCCTTTAGGCCACCAATCTACTCTTGCGAATGGTATTGAAGCCCCCTCGTAGTGTTCTTTTGTTTCGTGAAGAAAAATACTAATAGCATCTGGTTTATCTTGCACACGAAGTCTAGCAATAATCTCATCTAAAACAGCTTTGACATTGCCCTCATTTAATTCTTTATCTTCTGTCAAAACTGCATGAACTCTATAAAAAACATATTTAGGACGAATTAAAGGATTAAGCTGTCCCCCTTTCATCATTTTTTCTTTTTCTACAACCTCGTAACCCATCGGGGCAGTCACGGCTTCTGCTAGTAGTACGCCCCAACATAAAACAAATATAACTAAGCAGAGTTTTTTAAGATATTTGTTCATAATTTTTATTTTGGACCGTTTCTAAATAACCAGAAATTTGGGATGAGTCCCTATTTTCCCTATTTCCCATTTTTTCTAAGCGCTTCTAACAACCCATCAAACCATGTTGACTTTACGTCTAGCTGACGAGAATATTGTTCATAAATAGCTTTTTCTATAGCGCTATTGGAAGGAAATTTCAATCTTTCAACTTCCTGATATAAGCGTTTTACTTCGTCATTTGTAGCATTAAAACCTTTTCGAAATACCTCTCTTTGCTCTATCAGTTCTTCATTCTTCTTAATCAATTTCATTATTTCTTTTTCCGCCAGATCCCACCTATTAATTAAATCTTCAATTACTGCTTTCTGTTGAGTATCGCTTGTTTCTAACTTTTCTTTTTCTTCCTTCAGCTGTTGGATTTTCAAAGTAAAAATTTCCTTTGCAAATTGCAAGTCTTGATTATAGTAAGCGGGAGCATTTAATTTCTCATTGACTGCTTTTAATAATTTCAAATGTTCTGCAAAAGTCAAAGGGTAAAAGATAATTTCTTTAATCCAATTAAATATTCCTATTATCTTATTCATGCTCTTCTCCCTTTTTATTTACTCTTTTAAGACCAATTAGAAATTCGTTTAGATTCAAAACTAGTCTTAATTTACTATAAAAAAGATGCGAAATTCTTTAAAAAGTCTAAAGGATTTAATTTTAGCTTTATTAACTCCACGCTCCCAAGGAATTACTATTTCGCTATTTATGAATGCAAACTTGCTTTTTTGACGAAGAGAATTGAACTTTTCTATTATATTTCCATTTGCTTCTACTTTTTTTCTCTTAGAGCATTTACTAGTAAATCAACTCCTCTATCCCAAGATATATTATATTTTCTCTTAAAAGTCACCTTCTCTCGTTCAAAACCATTATGAGATTGCCAGAATCCAACTTTTAATAATTCACAAAGAATCTCCGGATACAGCAATTTAAAGCCCATCTTATTACTTAATAAATATCTACCTAGATCTGTTAAGAAGTATCCGTGGTCAGAATTAGGAAATACCTCCACTCCCAAAACCTCTAAATCCAAAAGATAGCGAACTGTTGGATTATTAACCATTTCGGGCAAAGCAATCATTAAACCATTACTCCCTTTGAATTTGTCCAAAATGTACAATGAAGATCCTTCAAACTTAGTTACGGTTTTCCTGATTGATTTTAAAAAAGCTCTTTTTTGACTTGCTATAGAACTCAAAACTGGCGAAGCAAAAAGTAAAATTCCTCCAACTATAAAAATTATGCTTTCATCTTGTTTACCACCATGAAATGTTAAAAAATACCCAAGAACATAGAACGAAAAACATAGCGAATAAAGAATTATGCTTATTAATTGCAAATTATTTGGATTCATTTCTTAAGAATCGTTTCTAAATACCTCTTTTAAGGTAAGACCTCCAAAGATATATCAATCGCTCTCGGCGAATGAGTTAAACTTCCAATCGAAATCCTATCCACTCCCAAACGGGCTAGGCGTCGGACATTGGAGAGATTCACGCCGCCGGAGACTTCCAGCTTTATCATTTTGTTATATCTATTGCGCAGGCGTACACACTTCTTAATCTGTCGGGGGCTCATATTATCTAACATAATAATGTCCGGCGGGTATCTACAGGCATCTTGGAACTCTTTTAAGCTGTTTACCTCAATTTCGACATCTTTGCGCCGGCCAGCCTTCTTAATTTTAGCGATAATCGTAGCCAAGCTAATACCTTTGAACTTCTTTTTTAAGGCGGCGATGTGGTTATCCTTGATTAATACTGACTCGGATAGATCAAAACGATGGTTGTAGCCTCCGCCCATGCGCACAGCGTATTTCTCTAACAGCCTCATACAAGGGGTGGTCTTACGCGTATCCAGGATCTTGGTCTTGCAGGGCTTTGTCCTATCTACAAACTTGCGGGTGAGGCTGGCGATTCCGGAAAGCCTGGATACAAAATTTAATACAGTGCGCTCGGCACTCAATATTGACTTGGCTTGTCCACTTACCTTGGCCAAGACATTCCCTTTTTTAAACTTCTGGCCGTCTTTTTTTACAGCCTTAAAGGTTAAATCTCTATCTGCGTGCTTAAACACCTCTTTGGCTAAGTTTATGCCGGCCAAGATACCATCTTGTTTGGCCCGAATTACAGCCTCGACCTTTAAATTGCCTAAATGCAGGCTGTTTGTGGTTATATCATCGAAACAGCCGTCTTCATCTAAAGAGTGCTTTAACTTCATCTCTAACATGTCTTTGTCCAAGCGCATTTCTACCTCCCCGTAACAAATCGCCTCTAAATTTCTAATTACCTAATTGCTCTAATTTTACGTTGCGCTTCGCGCAAGTACTCCTCACAACAATCCCGCACGTTCGCTTCGCTCAGTAGGGGCCGACCTGTGTGTCGGCCCGCCATCATCATTCGGGCGAACACGCAGGTTCGCCCCTACAATACCAATTATTCCATGCATATGATTTGGCATAATAATGTATTCGTCTATGCGAATATTATTATATTTATCTGACAATTCGTTCCATACGGTTGTTATCATATTTTTTGCGTCTTCGTTTTCAAAATACATTTCTCGGTCTTTTGTGCATATGGTTACCGAATACAATCCTTCGGATGAATAATCGTAACCTTTTAAACGTAATTCTTTGCGTTGTGGTAATAATTTGGTCATTTTGTTTTTGGGTTTTGGGATTTCCTTAGGTCAATTAGAACTTAGAAATTCGTCATTTTCTCCAATCTATCAATCAAGCGCATGGACTACCTCCTCCAACTTAGCAATCTTCTCTCTTAATTCCGCGGCTTTCTCTTTTTCCTTAGCCACCACTTCTTTAGGCGCGTTCCTTAAAAATCCTTTATTCTTTAATCTGGACTCTTTCTGTTTTGAGAAACCTTTTAATTCTTTAATCTGCAGGCCTATCCGGCTCTTTTCTCTGGGGATATCCACAACACCTTTCAGGGGAATATTTATAAACAGGTCTTTAGAGATTACCGCGCCGATGCCCTGGGCCTTTTCTTTCTTGGACTGGATATAGGATATATCTTTGATTTGGGCCAGGCTTTTGATTTGGGCTTCATTCTGTTTTAAGATCTTGGCCTTATCTTTGTTTGAGCATTGAATCTGCAAATCCACCAGATCCTGGGGGGAGATATCTACAATGCTGCGCAAGTTTCTGGCAGAGATAACCACATCCATAATGACCCTCATTTGAGCGTTTACTTTCTTATCAATTATCTGTTTCTGGATGTGCGGCCAGGATGAAACAGAGATTGACTGTTTCTCTCCCGGTAACTTTCCCCAGAGCTCTTCGGTGATAAACGGCATCAACGGATGCAGAATGCGCAGCGACTTCTCTAATACCTTGAATAATACTACTTGAGTCTTCTGGTCATTTAAGTTCAGTTTGGCGATCTCCAAATACCAGTCGCAGAACTTGTGCCAGAAGAATTCATAAATAAGGTTTGCCGCTTCATTAAATCTATATTGAGATAACGATTTATCTAATTTTGCCAGCATCTCATAGAAATTAGATAGAATCCAGCGCTCAGCTAAGCCTAAATTCTCTTTCTTAAAGAATACACACAGGTCCTGTTTTGTGTTTTGTGGCTGAAGGTTCATTAAGATAAATCTCGAGGCGTTCCAGATTTTATTGGCGAAATTTCTGCCGCGGTGGAACTTCTCTTTAGACAAAAATACGTCTTGGCCGGTAGAGGTAAGCGAAATCAAGCTATAACGCAAGGCATCGCAGCCGTATTCAATAATCACATCCAGAGGATCGATGACATTACCCAGAGACTTAGACATCTTCTTTCCTTCGATGTCGCGCACTGTGCCGTGAATATACACATCCTTAAAAGGAATATCCTTCATAAAATATAGTCCGGACATGATCATGCGCGCCACCCAGAAGAATATAATCTCCTGCGCGGTGACCAGGGCATTTGTGGGATAGAAATACTCTAAATCCTTCTTAGTCTTGTCGTCATTTTTTGGCCAGTTGAATGTGGCAAACGGCCACAACCACGATGAAAACCAGGTATCTAAGACGTCTTCGTCCTGCTTTAGGTTGCTGGACTTGCACTTTGCGCAAATTGTTGGCGTCTGGGTAGAAGCTATTACGGCCTGGCAATCCTGACAGTACCAGACCGGGATCCTATGCCCCCACCAGATCTGTCGAGAGATACACCAGTCTCTGATCTGCCCCATCCAATTCAAATAGACCTTTGTCCATCTGGTAGGATGAAACTTAATCTTACCCTTCTTTACCGCTTCAATCGCCGGCTTGGCCAACGGCTTCATCTTTACAAACCACTGCTTGGAAAGATATGGTTCGATTACTGTGTGGCACCTGTAACAATGGCCTACAGCGTGAGCATGCTCTTCGGTCTTCTCAAGCAAATTTCTCTCTTGTAAGTCGGTTAACACAACCTCCCGGGCTTGGAATCTATCCATTCCCGCGTACTTGCCGACCTTTTCATTTAGCACTCCGTTAGGGTGCATTATATTTATAAACTCTAATTTATGGCGCTTGCCCATCTCATAGTCATTGGGGTCGTGAGCCGGTGTGACTTTGACTAAGCCGGTGCCGAACTTTGGATCAACAAATGTATCTGCGATAATCTTTATCTCGCGATCCATTAGCGGCAGAATCAAACTCTTGCCGATTAATTTCTTAAATCTCTTATCTTTGGGATTGACCGCTACCGCGGTGTCGCCGAGCATGGTCTCAGGCCTGGTTGTGGCCACAACGATGTAATTTTTACCTCTTAATTTTACTTTTTTGTCTGTGAAGGGATATCTTATGTAATACAACTTACCCACCATATCCTGATGCGGCGCTTCTTCATCAGACAGCGCGGTCTGACAGCGCGGGCACCAATTTATAATGTAGTCGCCTTGATATATCAGGCCATTATTCCAAAGCGTGACAAAAACCTCTTTGACCGCTTTAGAATAATCTTTATCCATGGTAAATCTGGTGCGCTGCCAATCACAGGCACAACCTAATTTCTTGAGCTGATTTATAATTGTGGAGCCATAGGTCTCTCGCCACTCCCAAACACGCTCTAAAAACTTTTCGCGCCCTAAATCCTGCCTTTTTAAGCCATCTTTGGCAATACTGCGCTCGACAACATTCTGGGTAGCGATACCGGCGTGGTCTGTCCCGGGCATCCATAAGGACTCTTCGCCGAGCATGCGATGATAGCGGATAAGAATATCCTGGATGGTATTATTTAGGGCGTGGCCCATGTGCAGAATTCCGGTTATATTGGGCGGTGGGATGACTATGCTATAGGGTTTGCGCTCAGCATCAAATTCCGCGGCGAATAGATTATTTTCCTGCCAGAATCTATATATCTTATCTTCGACTTCTTTTGGATTATAGCGTGAAGGAATGTCTTGCATTTTAATTCGCCTTCTCCAAGAGCTTAGCTCTTGGAGTTTCTATTCTTTATTATCTTTCAACAACTTATACTCAATGCTATCAACTAGAGCTTGCCAACTTGCTTCGATAATATTTTCCGAGACACCCACAGTAGTCCAAGAGTCTTTTTCATCTTGCGATTGAATCAACACTCTTACCTTTGCGGCTGTGGCCGCCTTTTCATCTAATACTCTAACCTTAAAATCAGACAAGTGCATCTGGGATAACTTAGGATAGAATTGTTTTAGGGCTTTGCGCAAGGCATTATCCAAGGCATTGACCGGGCCATCTCCTTCTGAAGAAGTATGTTCCTGAACATTGTTGACCTTTAGCTTAATCATGGCTTCAGAGGAGACCTTGTGGTCTTTTCTCTTCTCAATAATTACTCTGAAACTTTCCAGCTCAAAAAACCTCTTGTATTTTTTGAGTGCTTTTTTAACCAGAATTTCGAAAGAAGCATCCGCGGCCTCAAATTGATAACCCTCGTGCTCTAAATTCTGTAGTAATTTCAAAATTTTCTTAGCCTGAGGCGACTTCTTGTCTAAATCCAATTCTAGCTCTTTTGCTTTTATAATAATCGGGCTCTTGCCGGCCAATTCAGAAACCAATACTCTTCTGTGATTACCCACGCATTCCGGATTGATATGTTCATAGCTGGTAGTATTCTTTAACACAGCGTCGATATGCACTCCGCCTTTATGCGCGAACGCGGAAGTTCCGGCAAACGGCTGATTAGGCATTTGCTTCATGTTAGAAATCTCGCTGATCACGTGCGCAGTCTTGGTCAGTTCCTTAATTTTTTCATTGCCGATACAATCAATTTTCATCTTAAGCTTTAGGATACCGATAACCGGAACTAAGTCCGCATTACCGCACCTTTCACCATATCCATTGAAAGTACCTTGTACCTGCAGACAACCATTTTCCACGGCCATAATAGAATTGGCTACGCCTAAGCCTAGATCATTATGGGCATGGATTCCTAAGGGTGTGTTTAGCTGTTTTTTGACGGTTTCGAACACATTGACTAATTGAGAAGTCAAAGTCCCACCGTTGGTATCGCACAAAATAATTACGTCGGCGCCAGCTTTCTGGGCAGCCTTAAGCGTCTGAAGCGCATACTCTTTATTGGCCTTGAAGGCATCAAAAAAGTGCTCGGCATCGTAGAAGACCTGTTTGTCTTTTGATTTCAAGTAAGAGATGGTATCGTAGATCATAGCTACATTCTCATCTAAGGTCGTCTTTAAAACGTCTCTGACGTGCAAATCCCAACTCTTACCAAATACAGTGATAACTTTGGTGCCGGCTTCCAAAAGCGATTTGATATTAGCATCTTGGCCGGTCTTTTTATTGGCCCTTCTGGTTGAACCAAAGGCCACCAATTGAGAGTTCTTCAAAGGTTTTTTCTTGAGTACCCTGAACAACTCTCTATCTTTGGTATTAGAAGGCCATCCTCCTTCGATATAATGCACCCCCAAGCTATCCAGCTGCCTGGCGATATTCACTTTATCATTTAGAGAATAAGAAATACCTTCTGTCTGCGCGCCATCGCGTAGAGTGGTATCGTAAATTTTAACTTTATTCATGATTTACCTCCTATGAGCACGTAACTTATGGAACGCCAGTGATCATAAGTTGCTGTGCGAATTGGACCCCCCACCACTTTGCCTTTTAGGTGCTCTAAATACAAAGTGGTGGGGGATAAATTCGGCCTACAAACTTACGTTCATTGCATTCCGTAAGTTTGGGCCTCATTTACTCAGATTAAACCTGCCATGAACAGCCCTGAGAGCTCTTTCAGCGAGTTTTTTATTGATAATACAGGATATGCTGATTTCAGATGTTGAAATCATCTCTATATTAATCTTTTTCTTGGCCAATATCTCAAACATCTTTGCGGCCACGCCAGGATGTGATTTCATACCTACGCCCACGATAGAGATTCTGGCGATATTGTTATCCACAATCACGCCGCCTGCCCCGATGCGCTTGGTGATCTTTCTGGTAATCCTCTCGGCCTTGGCAGCGCCGGATTTAGGAACAGTAAAAGATATGTCTGTGCGTCGGGTATGGCTGACGTTCTGGACAATCATATCTACGTTGACACTATTATCAGCGATAGTCTTAAATATTTTGGCCGCTATTCCCGGACGGTCCGGAACATCGCAAATTGTTATCTTGGCTTCATTCTTATTTATAGTTATGCCTCTGACGACCACGTCTTCCATGTTTTTGGCCTCCTTAATAATCATTGTGCCTAATTTATTGCTAAAAGATGAGCGCACATGAATAGGCACATTAAACTTTTTTGCCATTTCAATAGAACGCGCCTGCATAATTTGTGCGCCTAGTGAGGCCATCTCTAACATTTCATCATAACTAATCTTATCAATCTTTTTTGCGTCCTTTACGACTCTGGGGTCAGCGGTATAAACACCAGCCACATCAGTAAAAATCTCGCAATAATCCGCGCCTAAGGTCTGGGCTAGCGCCACTGCGGTCAAGTCAGAGCCACCACGTCCCAGAGTAGTAATGTCTTGGTCTAAATTGACTCCCTGGAATCCGGCCACAATTACAATCTGGCCCTTTTTTAATTCTTGTTTAATTCTATCCGCGTTAATCTCCAAAATCCTGGCCCGGGTATGAGAAGTATCGGTGATGATTCCAACTTGGGCGCCAGTAAAAGATATAGCATCCAGGCCCAGTTTATGTAAAGCTATAGCTAGCAAAGCAACGGAGACCTGCTCGCCGGTGGAAAGCAACATATCCATCTCTCTCTCCGAAGGCTCTTCAGTTATTTGAGAAACTAAATTATGCAGCTCATCGGTTGAATCGCCTAACGCAGAAACAACCACAACCAGTTTGTGGCCTTTTCTTCTGTATCTAGCCACCCTCTGGGCTACTGATTTAATACAATCAGCATTGGATACTGAACTACCACCATATTTTTGCACGATTAAACTCATATTCAACTCCTACATTATTCCAAAAGTCTTTCTCTAAGTTCTCCAAGAGCTTAGCTCTTGGAAGCTCCAATCTTGTAATCAATGGCTTCACGAATTTTGTGAAGCCCTCTTTCTGAATATCTTAATTACTTCCAGGGTCATTACCAGTGCCAAAACAACCCTAAGCTAAGAATAACTATGATTAAAGAGTTCACGTACTAAATTTTTCTCCTTTGAAGAATTTTTCTATCAGTTCCGCGGCGGTTGAGAATTTAATCGGGCTCTGTTTTGCCTCCTGCTCGCTCATACTTTTGAAACCATCAACGCTGACTCCATCACCCGCCAAGGCAAAACAAACTGTATCACTGGTATGAGTGCGTACGGATAAAGGTGTAGCATGATCGGGTAAAACCAAAACCCTAAACTTTTCCTTTGATTGTTCAAAGTGCTTCAAGAAAGTCCCTACGACAAATTTATCAAATCTCTCGATAGCTGTAATCTTCTCCCGTAAATCTCCATTATGCCCTGCTTCATCCGGAGCCTCAACATGAACGTAAACAAAATCTCTTCTGCGTAAAGCGCTAAGGGCATAATTTGCCTTTGCCTGATAATCAGTGTCATAATATCCTGTGGCCCCGGGAACATTGATAACGTCCAATCCGATAATCCTGCCAATCCCCTTTATCAAATCTACCGCGGAAATAACCGCGCCAGTTTTGCCAAAGCGCTCTTTATATGTAGGCATATCAGGTTTTCTGCCTTGACCCCAAAGCCAGATCATATTTGCTGGATTCTCACCTAAATCTACGCGCACCTTATTAATTTCATGTCCTGATAATATCTCTTTGGACTTGGACATCAATTCATTTAATATCTCTGAACCACTTCCCTCAGGTAGATTTTTGGAAATCTTTTGGTTTAAGATATCATGAGGGGGAACACATTTTACCTTATCTAAGTCCCCGCTCTGATCATTAATCACAAACAGATGGCGATAGCTTACGCCAGGATAAAATTTATATTCCTTACTTTTTAATTTTCCCCCAAGAAATTTAATTAGTGTGGACGCTTCTTTATTGGAGATGTGCCCAGCGCTATAGTCTATCATTGTATCTTCGTTATAAGTTACCAGATTGCACCTAAAGGCCAGATCATTAACTTTTAGTTCCACGCCCAAGTTAGCAGCCTCAAGCGGCCCTCGGCCAGTATAGTATTTTTTAGGGTCGTAGCCAAGAATAGACATGTTGGCTACGTCTGAAGCGGGTGTCATGCCTAAAGGTATAGTATTGACTTGCCCTAAAATACCTCGACTGGCTATTTTATCCATATTTGGCGTCTGGGCTACTTCTAGCGGCGTCTTATTCCCCAGGTCCGGATTTGGATAATCAGCCATTCCGTCTGGAACTAAAATCACATATTTCATATTTGCACTCCTAATTGAATCTCGAAGAAATCAAAAATAATAACTTCTTTGTCAATTCTTCTTTTGAACGTGTTTGACAGAATATTCTGCTATTATCAATAACTAATGCTTCGTAAAGAACCTTATTTGAAAAAGTGTTTACAATGGCCAAATCGGCTTTTGAGCCCTTCATTGTTTCTCTGGCCCTTTGGATCATCTTCTCCTTTGAAATATTTAGTTCTAGTTTAAATATGGTTAAGAAAGTTTTGGGGGCGTATTTTTTTATCTTATCAACAATCTTTACTGTTGTCTCAAACTCCAGCGTAAAATCTTTAATATCGGACTTTATCTTTTTTGCAAACTCCTTCTTGGGCTTATAATCAGAGACGGCCGCAGAGTGAATTACTATATCGTACTTGCATTTGCTGAGCTCATTCTTTATAAGGCTTTTTAAATCATCGAAATAGTGAAAATGCTTAATGTTTATATTCTTATCTAGCCCCTCTGCTCCAACCGGACCCAGAATTAAAGTGACCTTGGCGCCTAATTTTTTAGCTCGATTGGCTAAAAGAATCCCTGTCTTACCTGAGGCAATATTAGAAATTACTCTAACCTTATCTATGGGCACCCAAGTTGGGCCTGCTGTAATTAGAATTTTCTTTCCTTTTAATCCCACTGTTAATAACCAATCTCTCTTAAAACTGCCTTAATATTAGCCTTAATAACTTTTGGATTCTTAATCGACTTTATTGCCCGGTTCGGATCTTTTAGGCCGTGGCCGGTAAGTATGCAAACAATTCTTCCTTTTTTATTCTTAAAAAACCTCTTCTGAGCTAACCTGATTACCCCAGCCACAGAAGCCGCTGATGCCGGCTCCACAAATAGGCCTTCTTTACTCGCCAATATCTTATAGGCACTGAGGATTTCCTTGTCACTTACCATATCAATTAGGCCACCAGATTCATCTCGTGCCTGCTCTGCTCTCTCCCAACTGGCAGGATTGCCAATTTTAATTGCGGTTGCGATAGTCTGAGGATTTTTTATAGGATGACCCTTAACTATAGGCGCAGATTTCGCCGCCTGGAACCCAAGCATCTTGGGAAGACTGTTTGTAATTCTATTTTTGCGATATTCTTTATAACCCATCCAATAGGCAGTAATGTTTCCGGCATTGCCCACTGGAATAGCCTGATATTTCGGCGCTTGTCCCAGAGCATCACAAATCTCAAAGGCACCAGTCTTTTGTCCTTGAAGCCTGTACGGGTTTAACGAATTAACCAGAGTTATTTTATATTTACTGGTAATTTCTCTGACTATGCTCAAAGCATCATCAAAGTTTCCTTTTACAGCTATTACTTGAGCGCCGTGAATCAAAGCCTGCGATAACTTGCCTAAGGCGATTGCTCCTTGAGGAATCAACACAACGCACTTCAATCCAGCCCTAGCAGAATATGCCGCAGCTGAGGCCGAAGTATTTCCGGTTGAGGCACACATGACAATTCCAGAGCCCTGTTCTTTTGCTTTAGAGATAGCCATAGTCATTCCTCTGTCTTTAAACGAACCAGTAGGATTTGCTCCTTCATATTTTAAGTAAACTTCCATCTTTGTAAGCTTACTTAAAAAATTACTGAACACCAAAGGAGTATTGCCCTCGTTTAAAGTAATAATCGGGGTCTTATTGGTTACGGGTAAAAACTTCCTATATTTATTGATTAAACCTTTCCAGTACATTTTTTAGAGCTCCTCTCGATGGATAACTACCGAGTTCTTTTTTATCATGGCGGATCTATTAATTTGTTCTAAGGCTAGCCTGATATCCTTTTCTCTGGCATCATGAATTAACATAATGATTGGTACTACTCTGGCTCTGTGTCTTTCTTTTTGAGTAACTGAAGCGATGCTAATTTTATGCCTGGCCAGCACACCGGAAATCTTAGATAAGACTCCGGGTCTATCAATAGCCATAAAACGAATATAGTACTTTGACCTGATATCGTCCATTCTCTTAACTTTATTTATCAAACCTTTTTTTATAAAGACCAGGGCTTTCTTTTGTCTAGCCAAATCAATTAAGTCGCTTATAATCGCGGAAGTTGTGGGTAGCTGCCCAGCGCCCTTACCGGAAAACATCAAATCACCTATTAAATCTCCCACCACATATACTGCGTTAAAAATACCATTTACGCTGGCTAGTGGATGTTTTTTTGAAATCAAGGTTGGATGAACCCTGACCTCTAAAACCTTACCGTTTACCTTCTTGGCTATAGCTAATAATTTAATAACCAAACCGAGTTCCTTAGCATATTTAATATCCAAAGGAGAAATATCTTCTATACCTTTAACAAAAATATCCTTTTGAGGAACATGTTTGCCAAAAGCCAAATATGCTAAGATCGCAAGCTTATGAGCAGAATCAAAGCCTTTAATATCTAATGCAGGGTTGCGTTCTGCGAATCCTCTCTTTTTTGCTTCTGATAATGCTTCAAAGAATGAACACTCCTGCTCAGCCATCCTGGAGAGGATATAATTACTGGTCCCATTTATAATCCCAGTCACACTATCAATACGATTAGCTATTAATCCCTCGGTTAATGATTTAATAATCGGTATCCCGCCGCAAACAGAAGCTTCAAATCGAACCTGAGTTTTCTTCTTGCTAGCCAGAGAAAGAATCGACGACATATCCTGAGCTAACAATGCCTTATTAGCGGTAACTACACTTTTGCCTTTTTGCAAAGAACGCAGAATAATATCTTTAGCCGGATTTATGCCGCCAATGAGCTCAATCACAACATCGATATTATCGTTATTGATAATATCTTTATACTTATTAGTGAATAGTTTCGGATTTATTTTCAGCTTCTTCTTAAGTTTGGGATTCTTATCACAGACTTTTAATAAATGTAAATCAATCGCATATCTTTTCTTGAAAAACTTCCTCTTCCCAGAAAGAGCCTTAAGCACTCCCCGTCCGACTGTTCCCAGACCTATTAAACCAATATTTATTTTCTTCATCATCATTCCTTTTTTGCGAAGTAATTAACTGTATTTTTTACCATTGACTTAGATTCATCATCCATATAAGTAAAATTTAATCTGGTCTCATAAATTAAATTGTGGGCGATCTCTTTGGATTCAAGAATCTTACCCAGTAATCTAATCGGACTGGGTATAAAAGGCATCCTAATCTCTATCGCCAAAATTGTACCCAGATCAAAAGCACGATTGGTTGCAAGTAGCATACCCCCTTCGCTAATATTCTTAGTTTGAGAGATATCTACATTGTCGGGGTCACCATAGATTCTATAGTTAACCACAAAATTCTTATTGATTCTGTTGTGTCTCCTTCTTTCCTGTTGGCCATGTGTTGCCACAAGCGCCTCCTGTTTAATGAGCACGTGACTTATGGAACGACAGTAGACATAAGTCACTGTGCGAATTAATCCCGCTGCGCAAATTTATTTTGGTCGGGGCGGTCGGACTTGAACCGACGACCCCTTGAACCCCATTCAAGTGCGCTTCCAAACTGCGCCACGCCCCGCCATTTAATTTGCGCTGCGGGGAAAACCCATTTCCCGAATTGCCATAATTTTACCAATCTTGCAATTCGGTATCGAGCCCTATAGGGCGAGATACCTTCTTGCTCCCTCGTCGTTTTACTCCTCGGGATTAATTCGGCTATATGGTTTATGCTCACTTCGTTCCATAAACCATATCCTCATTAACAAACTGCGCCAGTTCCCGCATAATCTTTTCTAGTGCTCTGGCTTCTTCTCCCTGTTCATCAAATCGCTAACTGCTTTTTTGGGAGATTTATTTTTATATAGAACATTATAAATTTCTTTTGTAATCGGCATCTCGACCTGAAATTTTTTCGACAATTGATACGCGGCCTTAGTGGTCAAAACCCCTTCAGCAATCATTTGCATCTTCTCAACGATATTTTTTACCTTCTTACCTTGCGCAATCCTTTCACCCACAAATCTATTTCTTGAGTATGGGCTCGTACAAGTTGTCACCAAATCACCCAAACCGCTAACGCCTGAAAATGTTTCTTTTTTAGCGCCCATAGCCACACCCAGGCGGCATATTTCCAGCAATCCTCTGGTAAGCAGAGCGGCCTTTGCATTCGTTCCCAAACCTAACCCATCAGAAATTCCACAAGCTAAAGCAATAATATTTTTTAGGCTTCCCCCTAATTCAATCCCAGTAATATCACTATTTGTATAAACACGGAAGTTTTCACACATCAATAAATCCTGAAAGAAATGAGCAGTCTTTTTATTTTTCGCAGCGACTACGGATACCGCTGGTTTACCTCTGGCTATTTCCTGAGCTATATTTGGACCTGAAAGCACTGCTAAATCAACCCTGCCTAGCTCATCAATAACAATCTCAGACATTCTCTTAAGGCTCTTCTGTTCAATTCCTTTTGTCGCACTTAAGAAAACACGACCTTTTAAGCTGAACTTCTTTATCTTCTTTAAAACGCTACGCAGATACTGCGATGGAATAACCAAAATGATAATTTGAGCATGATTTAAGGCCTGTTTTAGTTCTGATGTAATAAGAATTTGCGAGGGTATTTTAATACCCTTTAGAAACTTCGTATTTTCCCTTTTCCTGTTTACGATTTCTGTATAACTTTTAAATGCCCCCCAAAGACAAACACGATGGCCCTTCTTTGCCAACAACATAGACAAAGTAGTACCCCATCCACCATCTCCTAAAACAGTTATGGACTGCCTTTTAATCATCGCTAATTCCAATTTTTATCCACCTTCGCTGAATTGCTTTTGCGTTCAGTCCGCCTTCGTTAAAACTTCTGCAAGATTTCTGCGAAGCTTTAACGAAACAGAACTTCGGTGGATTTCACTAAATTGACATGTCCGCATAGTAAAGGTGGATACTCTTGACATTTTTGATGTCAAAAGTAAATATAGCCCACGGACGTGTCCGTGGGTATTCCATAGGCTATTATTCTACAATAAGATAGGAATAAATGTCAATAACTATCGGTAGGCAACTAAAAGTCAACCATATAATAGATGGTAGTAAAATTATGTACTGATTTTGATTTTTTTATTGGTGCGAGTCTGGGCTAACTCCCAAGCGTATTCATATAAATGCAGACCTTTACTCAAAGCCACTATTTCCCCATCTTCTACGCCAATCTCATCAGCCATATGCTGCTTGACTAACTGCAAACCACCTAAATTTGACGGGAAGCCGCCCCATAAATCCCAAGAGCGGAAATAAAGGAAGAAGTGTAATTTGTTGTTTCTAATTCTAGTATCGATTAAGCGAAGACAAGGCGGATCGGCTAAGTAGATATCCGAAGGCATACCTATCTCCATTGTCGCTTGATTAGTGCCGAACCCCTGCGTCTTATACATCTTGATAACCTCTTCCACCTGATTTACTTGCAGCGGTATCTCTTTAACCAAATCTTTACCGTCCTTGCCTGTCTCTTTAATTCGGACCTTTGCATCGACTAATCTCTCGCCATAAGTATAATCCTCAGTCTCTGTTTTTGCTCCCGTCAAAAGGTAACTTAGATAGCCTTGGATATACTCCATATCTGTCGGGGAGGGAATACTCATTCCCTCAGGGATAATGGGAATAATCTGATGGCCAGGCTTTTTTACATGCACACTGGCAAAGTCAAATTCCAACCGCCTCTGTCCTTGATAACTCCCTCTGGTTATTTCATATATTACGCCATTGTCAATAATCGAACTTAGGCATTGAAACCAAGCATCATCTAAATCAAAGGCCTCAATAAATACTGGAGTGAGAAATTCTTTTTTCATCTCAGTTAGATTTTAATATAAACCGAAGAAATAATCAACGATTAAAAATTTAAATAAGTATACAATAAAGCCAGAGAAAGCAAAATCATGGCTACGATAACAATCCAAGAAATAAAGTTATACAAAAAAGAATTTGTGTGTTCACCCATTAATCTTTTTTTGTTCACCAAGAGTAACATCATTATTAACACAAAAGGCAGCAAAATCCCATTGGCCACCTGAGTTACGAGCATAATCTTAATAAAATTTATTCCAGGAATTAATATCGTTATAGCTCCGATTAAAATAATTATTGAATACAACCAGTAGAACTGCGGGGCTTCTCTGAAATTTTTGTTTACACCAAGCTCCCAACCAAGCCCCTCGCAAACTGTATAAGCGGTAGTTAGAGGAAGTATGCATGCGGCAAACAAAGAAGCATTAAACAGACCGAACGCGAAAAGCAGGTAACAGTAATTCCCCGCCAGCGGTTGCAATGCCCTAGCGGCATCTGCCGCAGTATTAATTTGAATACCGTTTTTAAATAGAGTTGCAGCACAAACTATCACTATAAAAATAGCGACGATGTTTACGACAAAGGCTCCAATGATAACATCGAGTCGGTTATAGGCATAGTCTTTAATCTTGATTTCTTTCTCCACCACTGCTGACTGCTGATAAAATTGCATCCAGGGAGCTATTGTTGTCCCCACTAAACCTATCAACATAAAGATATAGACCTTATTAAATTCCATCTTTGGCTGTACGATATTTACCGCCACCTCTTTCCAATCTGGCTTAACAATAAAACCAGAGATTATATAAGCAACATAAAAGACACAAGCAATCAAAAATACTTTTTCTACAGATTTATAGGTACCTTTTATGACTAAAAACCAAACTAGCACAGCGCTTACAATGACTAAGAAGAATTTGCTTAGGCCAAACAACTCTGCGCTGGCAGCAATACCTGCAAACTCAGCCATTGTATTACCAATATTAGCCAAAACCAATATAAGCATAGTATAAAATGTTATTTTTACTCCGAATTCCTCTCTAATCAAATCAGCTAAACCTTTGCCTGTGACCACAGCCATCCGAGAACACATCTCCTGAATTATTACCAGGGCGATAATTATAGGTACGAATGACCACAACAAGCTATATCCGAATTGCGCTCCGCAAACTGAATATGTGGCGATACCGCCGGCATCATTATCAACATTAGCCGTGATAATCCCCGGACCCATTATAGCCAGGAATATTAAAATGCGTTGCCAGTATTGTTTTATGGCTTTTTTCATATTGTGGGGTTCTTTTTGCGCCACCTTCTCCAGGCAATACTGATTAGCTGATCTAGGATATCATCTACAGTTATGATGCCCTGCAAGACTTTATCTTCGTTAACAACAGCTAAAACATTCAACATATACTTATCCATTAAAACAGCTATCTCTTTAACACTGTCATCTGGATAGATGTAAATATTCTTTCGGAACTTCGCTTTAAGGATATTTTCCCGAGGATCTAATGAAATTAGGCGACGTAAATTTGTAAAACCAAGCAATACTCCATTGTTATCAACTATATACATATACTGCATCGATTCGGGTTTTGCGCTGTCCATCTTTACCATCTCTAAAGCTTCACCAACTGTCATCTGCTGAGGAAAAGCAAAAAATTCCGTAGTCATGAGACCGCCAGCTGATTCACTCTCATAACCCAAAAGAGTTGAGAGTCTCTTTGCCTTAGGCGTCTCCATTAATGATAGCGTTTTATTTACCGAATCTTGAGGCAATTCATCTAATAGGTCAGCTGCTTCATCAGAGGGCATATTGGAAATTATCTCTATGGTCTCTTTATCGGTTAAATCGTCAAGCAGGGATTTTTGTTCTGGAAAATCCAGTAATGAGAAGATAGCGCTTTTAGTCTTCAAATCCAGCGTCCTAAACAAAGCTAGACGGTGTTTATGATCCAAATCCAGCATAATTTCTGAGAAATCTGCGGGATGGATGTCGTTTAGCTGCCTCTGCGAAACATTTACTTTGATTGTTTTGGAAACTGGATTAATAGATAAAGGCTGAATATGCTTCCAAGGAATAAGTTTTTCTCTTTTTATGTATGTAGCGTTTTTGTTAAATAACCTAACGGTTGCATCTGCTATTTTTTCAATACCTAATCTTCTGATAAAACCTCTGGCGCCGATATCTACATGAGCAACAATTAAATCTTTATCAACTTCCAGTAAATGCACATCATTGATTCTGATAACATTATGGTTATGGGTATCAACGACTTGTTGATCGAGCATATCTCGTCGTAAAGTAAGCTTATCTCGATTATCAGGAAGCAGATCAAAGTGAATTTCACTTACTGATAAATCTATCTGCAGGCTATCCCTTGTCTTTTCACTAACTAGACCCCAAGGAATTATAGCGTAGCTTCTGCGCAGGCTTCCTTTAGAAATAACTAAATATATAGCCTTTGGATAAATATCGGCCTGGCCCACTACAATATCATAAAGTCTGCCTACAAATTTATCTTCTTTATCGACAACTACGATATTCGTTAATTGTGAAAAATAAACAAACATTTCAAAACCCTTCGAAAATAATATTACTTAATATTGCTTAAGAATTTTTCAAAAATAAAAGCGGGAGATGGGAATCGAACCCAC
>CAZFPS010000025.1:0-24631 GCA_964520705.1 uncultured Planctomycetia bacterium
ATCCCCGCTCCAATAAATCCGACAAATAACGGAATCGACGAACAAGAACAAAAAATTGCCAAGGTAACCAACAGATATAGGGAAGTTAATAGCGAAAACAAGTTGATAAAAGAGAAGTTTAGTGCTATGTACGAAGAGTTTCTGGAGATGAAGAGGATTCTTTCTTCTGTTCAGGAACTTAAACAGGCCATACGTGATCTAAGATTCAGCTCAAAAAAAAACGACAAAACGCCAAGTATAGCTAGAAAAGAAAGAAAAGTAAGGCCCAGAAGAAGCAAAGATGCCGCAGGTGACCTAGAAACATCTGGGAATGCTGGTTATCTAATCAGGAATGGTAAGAGTACACATCCCTATAGTTTAAGAATTAAGGTCATTCCTGTAGACGAATAATGTTTGATACAATTTTCAAAGAATTAAAGATGAATCACCTGTTCTTAGTGACTATTTCGGCCTGGACCTTTGCTCAGCTGATAAAGGTTTTTCTGGGCGTTATTAAGACGAAGAGATTTGATTTTAGGTGGCTTGTAGGCACTGGCGGGATGCCTTCTGCGCATGCCTCTGGAGCAAGCGCTTTGGCGATTACCGCGGGTTTTGACTATGGTTTTAATTCAGCGGTATTTGCTTTAGCGGTGGTTTTTGCCATAGTTACCATGTTTGATGCTCAGGGTGTTAGGCGATCCGCAGGAAGCCAGGCAAAGATACTTAATAAAGTAATGGATGATATATATTGGCAGGGCAAGATTCAAGAGTCGAGATTAAAAGAACTTATCGGCCATACGCCCGTCGAAGTAATAATGGGCTCAATTATAGGCATATTGATGGCAGTAATCTTTCACTTATAGAGAGGGGACAATGAGGAACCGTTTATTAATCGCTGTTGTAGTAGTCTTTGTTATTTTAGTCTTAATTCTATTATCGAGTTTTTCCAAAAAAAGCCGTTCTTCTGTGAAGGCAAAGCCAGCGACAAAAGAGCAGGCATTTAAGCAGACACAAGTAGCTTCTTATCTTAAGGAGGCTGAAGCCTTTATAGAGAGAGGCAGTTTGATAGAGGCCAAAGAGATCTACGAAAGATTGATGAGTATGTCTTTACCTTCAGAGCAACTAGGCCTGGTGCAAAGCAAGTTAGAAGATTTAAATGTAAAAATACTCCTTTCAGGGATTAATATTGAGCAGTCCCAGATTTACGAGGTAAAATCCGGAGATGTGCTTGTCAATATCGCTAAGAAGTATAATACGACGGTAGAATCAATAGTTAGGGCCAATAATGTAAAGAATAATATTATATATCCAGGAATGAAACTGAGAGTCTTAGACGGTAAATTCAGTATTTTTGTAGATAAGTCTCAGAACATATTGATACTAAAGCTTAATGGTGAGGTTACAAAGACTTATATTGTTTCTACGGGAGATAACAATTCTACTCCTATAGGGACTTATAAGATAACCAGTAAGCTTGTTAATCCAGTCTGGTATAAAGATGGTAAGGCAATTCCTGCCTCAAGTCCCGAAAACATCCTTGGTTCACGCTGGTTGGGCTTTGATCTTCCTAAATATGGCATACACGGAACAATCGAGCCAGAAAATATCGGCAAGCAGATTACTGCTGGTTGTGTGCGTATGATAAATGAGGAAGTAGAAGAGTTATTTAGTCTTGTACCCGCTGGCACAGAAGTAACAATTGTGGACTAATACATTCAGCGTTGTAAGCTCAGATACACTTTTGTATTTGAGAGAGGAGTATTTGTTCGGAGCAAAACTTAAATGAACGGATTAAATTTTGAAAAGCCTATAGTTGAATTAGAGGAAAAGATAGAGGAACTTAAAGAGTTTGAGCTCAAGCACTCTGATAAAGACAGAAAGGTAAATCTGTCCTCTGATATTAAAAATCTCGAAGGTAAATTACATAGCTTAAAAAAAGAAATTTACGAGAACCTCACCCCTTGGCAGAGGGTACAGCTCGCCCGCCATCCCAACAGGCCCTATGCACTAGATTATATCAATATGCTTTCAGCAGAATTTATCGAACTGCACGGCGACAGATGCTTTGCGGATGATAATGCTCTTATTTCTGGTTTAGTAAAAATAGGTGGCCAGAAGCTGCTGGTAATGGGTCATCAGAAAGGCAGAGATACACAGGAGAATATCTATAGAAACTTTGGCTGTGCGCACCCGGAAGGATACAGAAAGGCGCTACGTCTCATGCAGATGGCTGAAAAATTCAACCTGCCCTTATTAATATTTATAGATACTCCCGGAGCATATCCAGGAGTAGGAGCCGAGGAGAGGGGACAGGCGCAGGCCATAGCTTGGAATTTAAGAGAGATGGTAAATATTAAGACGCCGATAGTTATTTATGTTATCGGTGAAGGCGGCAGTGGTGGAGCGTTAGGTATAGGTATAGGAGATAGAATTTGTGTTTTGGAGAATGCTTATTATTCTGTGATTTCTCCGGAGGGCTGCGCAGCCATACTTTGGAAAAATAGCACTAAGGCCAATGAGGCCGCAGAGGCGCTTAAATTAACGGCGTCTGATTTATTGAGATTTGGCATTATCGATGAAATAATTAAAGAGCCTCTGGGCGGAGCCCACCGCGGTCCGGAAGAGACCGCTAAGAATATAAAAGATTCTTTATTAAAAAACTTAGAGGAATTAACCAAGCTTTCTAAAGATGAGTTAACAGAAAAGCGTTACGATAAATTTAGAAAAATTGGTGTGGTTTCAGAGCAGATTTCTTAAAGCATGAAACTAGAGCAGGAATTAGTAATTTTAGGACTCCTCAGAGATAAGCCTAGACACGGCTACGAAATAAAGAAACAAATCAGCGATTTTTTCGCTTACTTCCCCGGCCTCGAGTACAAATCCATATACTACTCCTTAAGCTCTCTAGAACAAAAAAGCATGGTAAAGAAGACGGTCACAGCTTCAAAGAACCGTCCGGATAAATATGTATACTCCCTTACAGATAAAGGTAAAGAGCGCTTCAAAGTGCTATTGGATAAAAGTTTCATCTATATCCAAAGGCCTTACTTTGGGATAGATGCCTCATTATTTTTCCTGCCTCATTTAAAGAAAGAAAGTGTTATTATTAAGCTTAGGGCCAGGCTTAGAATTCTCAAAAAAATAGAAATAGCCATGCAACAGGTATACCCTGTATTTCAAAATCAAAAACCTTCTCATCTACTGGCTATATTAGATCATAACCTTGAGCTAATTAAAGCAGAGATAAGTTTCACGTCCGCACTTATTATTCGTCTCAAGAAGAAATAACCTAACTTATTGTATCACAAAGAGTTTATCCCCTGATTAAAGATATGTTGACATTATGTTCTGCATATAGTAAAATTTGACTAATAAAATTTTTCTATATAGTTATAATTGCTGAGGGTTAAATTATGAACATCTACAAATTCTTAACAAAGAATGCAAGCGAAACTCCTGATAAGCCCACATTTATTTTTAAGGATCAGCCTATCTCTTTTAAGCAGCTGAAGGATATGGTTTTTAAGCTGGCTAATGGTCTGGATAAATTAGGAGTTAAATCTCAGGATAAGGTGGGGATTTATTTACCAAATTGGATGGAATATGTCTATTCTTATCTGGCTTTGTTCTGTTTAGGGGCAACAGCAGTACCTTTAGATTATATGCTTACAGAAGCAGAATTAGCTAGTTGTTTAAGCCATAGCCAGTCAAAATTTATTATCGCCAAAGCAAAAGACATAGATGTATTTAAACAACTTAAATCAGATGTCTCAACTTTAAAAGATGTAATCTTGCTCGATTCACCTGATAGGGATTTTGTTAATTTTGGCGATTTGATTAATCAATCCAGTTCTGATTATAAAGAGAGGGATATAAAAGAAGACGATTTATCCATAATAATGTACACCTCGGGAACTACTGGAAGACCTAAAGGAATAATGCTTAGCTATAAACACCTGGAGGCTCCTTGTTTAGCCACCGGATATGTTATACATTTTACGCCTAAAGACATAATCGCCGCCGCTGTGCCTTTTTCTCATATTGCCGGGTTGATGTATCCATTGCTTAGCATATATTTTAATATGACCATTGTTTTACTGGAAAGATTTATTCCGCTAAGATTTTTGCAGGCTGTTCAGAAATATAAGGTTACATTTTTTTATCTAGTACCTTCAATGTACTACGCGATTCTGCATCTTAAAGAATTTGAGGTGTTTGATCTTTCCAGCATACGTTGTGTTACTGTGTTTGGTGCACCCAGCAATCCGGAGATACTGCGCAGATTCCATGAATACTGTCCGCACGCAGATTTTATTAATGGATGGGGCCTTACAGAGACATGCGGCCCTTCGGTAGTATTGCCGCTAGGTTCGAATAATCTAGAGAGCGTGGGTTTGCCTGTGCCTTGGAATGAAATTAAAATAGTCGATGAAAATGATAAAGAATTACCAAGAGGCCAAATGGGTGAAGTACTTTTTAAGAGCTGGACTATTATGAAGGGTTACTTTAAAGATGAAGACGAGACCAGAAAAACCATAAAAGATGGATGGCTGTATACGGGAGACTTGGGCAAGATGGATGGTCAAGGTTATTTATATATAGTCGGCAGAAAAAAGGAGATGATAAAAGTCTCTGGAGAATTGGTCTATGCTACGGAAGTTGAGACTGCGATTGGAAAGCATCCACAAATTAAAGAGATCGCCGTCATCGGCCTGCCCGATAAATTAAGAGGAGAAGTTGTTAAGGCAATAGTATCTCTTAAAGAAGGTGCGCAGCTGGCTTCAGAGGATATTCGCTATTTTGCAAAAGAGCACCTGGCGCATTTTAAAGTTCCGCAGATAGTTGAATTTATGGATGTTTTGCCTAAGACGACTTCCGGCAAAGTCGATAAATCTAAATTAAGTGAATTAAGCAGGAAAAGTTAACCCTTCCAGATAAAAGAATAAAGATTTTCTCGAAAAGATGAGCGCACAGAAATTTATAAAAAAGAAGGCCAAGACCGGTGAGAAAAAGCTTAAACCTACCAAGAAGGTTGAGGCAGCGGTTGAGGTAAAAAAGGAAAAGAAAGAAGAAGCTGTCGTCCCTTTAGGCAAGATTAAGATTTGCGTAATTGGGCTTGGAGCGACAGGAGGGTTAATAGCTGCTTATTTAAAATCAAAGCGTAGGCTAATTAGCGCTGTGGGCGATATAGAGCAGAAGAAGATAATAAGATCCGATGGATTAAAAGTAATTGAGCCCAAGGGAACGGTATTGGTTGAGTTAGATGTTCACGACCGGATAAAATATAAACCTGACTTAGTTATTTTGGCAGTTAAGACTAAAGACATAATTAAGACAATCGATCAGAACCGTAGTTTTCTCGAAGATACACTTATCCTCACCACGCAAAATGGCATAAGGGCTGATCAGGCAGTTTCGCATGCCTTGGGTAAAGAAAACATTATTTCTAGTCTTATTACGTTTGGTTCAGTAGATTTAAAACCCGGATTAATTAATTATAATCTTGAAGGGGATTGGTTAATCGGCAGGCCTTTTGGTCCGAATGACGATAAGATAAAAGAGATAGCAGAAGAGATCTCGCCTGCCTTTAAAATAACCGTAGTAGATAATATTACATCCATGAAGTGGATGCAGTTAATAATTATGACTACATATTGTATTCCTTATCTTTTAGGCAAGAGCATCAAAGAAGCGTTTTCTGATTTGAACATGGCCGAGTTGGGCTTAGTGATTCTAAAAGAAGGCGTTGCCGTGGCTGACGATGCTGGAGTGGCTTTAGCCGGCCTACCCAATTTTGATTTAGATAAATTGAAGCAATTGATATCGCTGCCTTCGCCGGAAGCAGCTCAGATTTTTTCCCAGCACATGGTTAATTCGTCATATGCATATACAAATTATTTCTCGGAGATGGAATATATAAATGGCGAAATAAACCGTTTAGCTCGTTTCGGCAGGGTTGGTTCACAGCTTAATACAAAGGCGGTTAATTCCGCAACAAAAGTAAAAAAGACAAATAAGTTTTTAACTTGCGAAGAGATGGCTCAGATTTTTAGCATAAAATAAATACAATCTTAAATTTATGAAAGTTTTATTAAACGGCAGCATTAAAGATTCCAGTATGGTCCAAGATGCTTTGGAGCCGGGGTTATTATTCGGCTGGGGTGTTTTTGAAACGCTGCGTATATATAAAGGTAAGCCGGCATTCTTACAAGAACACATTAAAAGATTAAAACAGGGATGCGACAAGACACTATTAAGGCTTCCGGAACTTGATTTTAGAAAAAATATACAGGTTCTTTTGAAGAAGAATAGACTAAAGAATGCTAATTGTCGCATAACCATATTCAAAAAGAATACAAATACAGGAGTTTTAATAGCAGTTGCCCCCTTGAATCAATACAAAAGAAGTGATTATAAAAATGGTTTCCAGGCGATAATCGCCCCTTTTGTAAAAAATTCAAAAGATTTCTTAACTGGCATAAAGTCCACTAGCTATTTAGAAAATATACTAGCGCGTAAAATAGCTAGCAATAAAGGCAAACAAGAAGCCATCTTCCTTAATGAGTCAGGTTTTCTTACGGAGGGGAGCAGGTCTAATTTATTTTTTGTAAAAAGAAACATAATTAATACGCCATCTACTCAGTGTGGCATATTGAATGGGATTACTAGACAGAAGGTAATCAGCATTACAAAGAAGCTTAGAATGCGTGTAAGAGTCGACAAATTTAAATTAAAGGATTTACTCTGCTGTGATGAAGCATTCCTTACAAGTTCTCTTATGGAGGTAATTCCACTTGTGAAGATAGGCAGCATTGTAATAGGCAATGGCCAGCCCGGCAAACTTACCTATATTATTCATAGTGCCTATAAAGAATTGGTCCATAATAGCATAACCAAAGATAATGGCTGATTTTAGATATAAGTTTTCCCGTAAGATTATACATTTAAGAATCTATGTAATTCTTTTTTGTATTATCCTTTCAGCTTTCTTTGTCAGCGTCTTAAAAGACATAACTATAGAGACGCGGTTAGAAGACTTCATGCCTCAAAAGCACCCCTTTGTGCAAGTGCAGAATCGCCTTACGGATATATTCGGTGGATTAAATCAGGTCTCCATTGCTTTAGAAGCTAAAAAAGGAGATATTTTTAATAAAGATTTTCTAGAGAAGGTAGTCTCTTTAACTGAAGATTTGTATCTTTTAGAGAATATCAATATCTCCCGCGTAAATTCTATAGCTTCCAGACATATAAAACACGTAATCGCCAACGAAGAGGGATTTTTTGTAGAGCGCCTCTTAAGGCTACCTCCGGAGACAAAAACAGAGATGGAGACCTTGAAGCAAAAAGTTAAATATAATCCTAATGTCTACGGCAAGATGGTCTCTGAGGACCTAAAGAGCACATTGATACAAGTTGATTTTGAGTCTGAGGCAAAGACCTCTTATATATTTGATTCTCTAAGCAAGCTTCAAAAACAATACGAGGACAAAAATACAAAGATGTATATTGCCGGTAGGCCCATATTAGAAGGGTGGTTGAATTTCTACCTGCCGCGCATGTTTAAGATTCTTATCTTAAGCTTTATTGTAATTTCTATTGTACTCTATTTGACATTTCGCTCGAAGAGAGGGGTTATCCTTCCGCTAATAGATTCTTCCATGGCTACTTTGTGGGGCATGGGGGCGATGAAGTTAATGGGTCTTCGTCTTGATCCCTCGACTATCTTAGTGCCCTTTATCGTCTTATCATTAGGGATCAGCCATTCGATACATTCATTAAAACGTTACTATGAAGAGATGGCCGGTCCTAAGATAAAGAGCAAACACGCAGTCGTAAATACAATATCGCACCTATTAATTCCAGGCATGGCTTGTGTGTTAACAGATGGGTTTGGATTTTTGTCATTGACATTAGTGCCATTGCCTACGATAAAGAGCATGGCTATGGCTTCTGGATTCGGGATATTGGCGAACTTCTTTACCTCATTTATGTTTACTCCTTGCGTCTTATCTTTTATGCGTAAACCAAAAGTTCTGGAGATGGAGAAAGAGGAGAAGCATAAGATAGTGGATACCTGGCTTGCTAAATTGAGCGTATTTTCATTGAGTAAGCGCGCCGGAACGATTGTAGTGGTTATTTTTATGAGTGTATGTTTGATTTCTCTCTTCGGGATTAACAAAATTGTAGTGGGAGATAATACAGAAGGCACAAGCTATCTCTATCCACATAGTTCCTATAATCAATCGGAGACTTTTATCAACAAAAATTTTGGAGGAACTAATTCTTTCTATATTTTTGCGGAGTCAAATGATTCTTTGCTCAATGCTAACGCACTTAATGCCATGGATAGCCTGCAGCTCTATTTAACACAGAATCTTGATCAGGCAGGCTCAAGCGTTTCTGTGGCTAATTCCATGAAGGCCTTGAATATGTTTATGTTTGAGGGCAAGCCGTCATATTTTAAGGTGCCTGATAGAGACGACATAATTTATCAATATTGGTTTCTGTATACAGTATCAGGATTTCCCTCTGACTATGACCATTTGATTAGTCGCGACGAGCGTTTTGCTAATATCAAGTTTGATTTCAAAGACCATAAGTCATCTACTGTGGATTTGGCAGTGGAAAAGACAAAGGAGTTTTTTAAGAAATTTAAATTCGAAAATATAAAATTTCATTACGCGGGAGGTGATATAGGGATTCTTTATGCGACTAATGATATTATCAAGAGGTCAATTATTCCTAATATAATATTTGTTTCTTTATTGATTTTTTTGTATGTCAGCTTTGTCTATCGCTCGGTAGTTGCCGGGTGGATGTTGATTTTGCCATTAATATTCAGCAACTTGTTTATTTTTTCTTTGTTTGGTTTTTTAGGTACCTCTATTACCACGGAGACGCTGCCTTTGGCCTGTTTAAGCGAAGGACTAGGGATAAATTACGGAATTTATATCCTAGCCCGTCTCTATGATGAGATAAAAGAGAAGAAGAGAACGTTTAAGAATATCTTGCACTACACCCTTATAACTAGCGGAAAGGCCGTATTCTTTAGCGGCTTTATAGTATCTTTAGGGATTTTTGTATGGACATTCTCTTCGATTCTGCTTCAAGTACGTTTGGGTCTTAACTTATGCTTAGCTCTGATTTTGAATATGGTTACATCATTGGTTATGATTCCAGTTTTAGCTTGGTGGATAAAGCCAAGATTTTTATTTAAACGCGTAAGAGCAAGACGAACAAGAAAAAGGAGGAGTATATGAGAAGTGTATTAATTTTTCTAACCGCTATATGTCTTTGCCTTGGGATGTTTGGACAAGGCATAGCACAGGCACAGAACCTTGAGTACGGAAAGTTGTATTCTGTCGAGGAAGGCATGAGCGCAGATGATATTATGCGCATCGTCTATCATAACAAATATTCGCTTTTCGCTCAGGACTACAATTTGCCTAAGACCACAATTCTTTATGTGGCTAAAGACGGTTTCACGCGCTCGAAAGAAGCTATAAGGCAAAGGCTTATTAAGGCGGGTGAAGCGGGGATATCCTATAAGGATATCGTTTTAGTAACTTATCCTACGCAGACTAAAGGCCTGGCCGTATTGACTTGGACTTATGAAGACACTGGAAGAGATCAAGATACCTGGCTCTGGATACCGTCATTAAAGAAGGTCAGGAAGGTATCCGCATCTGAATCTGATGATGCGTTTATGGGCTCCGACTTTACAGTGGAAGAAGTTTCTACCCGCGCATTCGAAGACGAAATATATACATTAGTCGGAACAAAAGAATTCCCGGGCTATACCTTTGAGCAGACCGGAGAAGTGCTGTTTAAAGGTAGTCCTTGTTTTGTTATTGAAGCTGTTCCCAATAAGCCTCACTGGTACTATTCCAAGAGAGTCGTCTGGGTAGATAAAAAGACAGGCGGAAACATTTTGGATGAATATTACGATAAGAACGGAAAGCTGTTCAAGACATTGTTTAGAGAGTGGGTCTTTTATAAACCTGAAAGCAAAAAATATCCTGAGCAGAAAAGGTTAGAGTGTAAAGACTTAAGAACAGGCCATAGAACCGTTATCCTCAATGAGAATGAAGAGTATGATGTAGGCTTGGAAGAGAATCTGTTTACTGCCAAGAGATTAGAGAGGATGAAGTGGTAAGTCAGGAATTATATAAAATTGTAAAGGAGGGAGTAATGAAGAAAGTAATTTTATTTTTTGGCTTGCTTCTGTTTGTACTGGTTATTTTTCCGGTACGAATGAGCTTTGCTGAGCCAGTAGCAAACCTGGTGGACAAAGTCAATCCTTTTGAAAAACTGGAATTGGCTGGTTATTTTGCCAACGAGTCTTCTCTTAAGTTAGGCGGAGAGATGGCTGATTGGATGAAATTAAAAAACATCGTTGATATTAAATCAAACTATGCTTTTACGGATAATGTTGAGTTTTATAGTGAGATGAAGTGGTGGTATGATCACACTTACGATATAGAAGGTAGATACATTGATTTGGTTAATAATGAGCAGAATACAAAGTTAACAATGCCTGTTAAGGGTGAGTGGTTAAGAGAGTGTTATTTTGATATTTTCACTCCTCAACTGGATATGCGCTTAGGTAAGCAGCAGGTTGTATGGGGTACTGCTGATGGCGTAAGAATCCTGGACATGGTAAACCCTCTGGATTACAGAGAGTGGACCCTTAAAGACTATCCCGATATACGCATACCATTGTGGATGCTTAAGGTTGAAAGTGAAATTATCCCTAATGGGTTTTTGCAGTTTTTGGCCATACCGGATTATCAACCAAACTACTATGCTCCGGCTGGTTCTCCTTTTGCTTTAAGGACAGTTGTGATTGGTGCCCAGAGTACACCTGGCGTTACCGTTTCTACTATTGATGAACGTCCAGAGAGAACTCTTGATAATACAAAAATAGGTTTACGTTGGCGTAATGTTATTGAAGAAGGACTTTTAAGTGGATTAGAGTATACTTTAAATTATTTACATACTTACGATTTTGCATCAGCTGCTTATACAAGATTTGCGTTTGCTCCTGGTCCTACAGTTTATTTAACTCGTCGTGCTGAGCAAATAGAAGTTCTTGGTTTCTCATTTGCAAAGTCCATAACAAAGGGCCTGCTGAATACTTCTTTTGGCAAAGGCTGGACTGTAAGAGGAGAGTTTGCTTATGTTAAAAATGGAGCTATGAATTATGGTGTGGATGCAGGCATTGTCGGTACAGTCGACGTTGACCAGTACAACTGGGTTTTAGGCTTTGATAAGACATTCTGGACAAGCTGGGATTTCAGCATGCAGTTTATACAGCTTATTGCTAACGCTAAAGAAGAATACAGAACACAAGGCGACTATACGCTTCTTTTTGGTCCCACTCGTGGCCCTCTAGATAAGACCGAGAATATGATTACTTGTCTTATTGGTACCAGCTTTATGCATGATAGAGTAATGCCGCAGATTCTGTTTCTTTATACTGACGATAACGACTGGCGTATTAGCCCTAAGTTGAAGTTTGAGGTAAACGACAACTGGATGATTACTACAGGATTTCACTTCTTTGAGGGGCAGCAACAGCATCTCAACGGTCAGTTTGATAAAAACGATCAGTTCTTTCTTGAGACTAAATACAGTTGGTAAACAGAATGCAAATGTATTGACGTATAATAAAGAGGCAGAGCATTTGCTCCTGCCTCTTTATTCAAAGAGATGTTTAATAAAAAAATAAAAAAATTAATAGGAAGAAAGATAGGGATTTTTTTCTTAAGATTCTTTATCTTTATTGAAGGAGGCCTTCCGCTCTGGTGGAGTTATTTTGTGGGTTGGGTATCCGGAAATATTTTTTATCTTGCTCCAGCCCGATATCGCAGAGTGGCTTTAGAAAGCCTGGCCATAGCTTTTCCTAATAAGCCGGCAAAAGAAAGAAAAAAGATCGCCAAAGACTCCATTGTAATGATGATGCAGTCTGGATTAGAGCTTCTTTTCTGCGTGAGAAATCATAAAATATTTGATAATATAAGATTTGAAGGAAAACAATACTTAGATGAGGCATTTAAGAGGAATAAGGGAGTCGTAGGAGTTACCGCACACTTCGGGAATTTTCCTATGATGACAGCAAAATTTGCCAATTCAGGTTACACGGTTAATGCTATAGCTCGTCCGATGAGAGATCCGCAAGCAGGGGATTATATCTATGATTTGCGTAAAGGATTCGGTATTAAAACAATATTCTCATATCCGCGCAAAGTAGTGGTTGGAGATACAATAAAAGCGCTGCGTAATAACGAATTGGTTTTAATCCAGATGGATCAAAACTTCGGCACCGGTGGAGTCTGGGTTGATTTTTTTGGCAAGCTTGCCGCTACACCAGTTGGGCCTATTGTTTTTGCTTTAAGGACTGGAGCGGCGTTATTGCCAGTATTTATGGTTCGTGAAGGATTCGGCAGGCATTGTATTAAGATTCTGCCGCCGTGCGAATTAGAGAAGACAGATAATACGGATGAAACAGTTCTTTTAAACGCGATAAAGATCACAAAGACTATTGAACAGTGGGTTAGAAATTATCCGGAACATTGGGGCTGGATTCATCGTCGCTGGAAATCGCGTCCATCGGAACAAATGAAAAAAGCAAGATTTAAAGTTCAGAAAATATAACTAAGGGGTTGTTATGGAATTGAAAAAATGGCAGGATTACGCAGGTATCTTAAAGAATATTTTCGGTTTGGAGCAAGAACCTGTAGGTGTGAGTTGTTTAAAAGATGCAGATATCCAGGCTGAACAGGGCAAGGTCCGAATATGCCGGGCAATTTTGGATGCCGGTACAGGAAAATCTCTTAAAGTAAACAAAACAAATAATGCCTGCTTTGGCGCTTCCTGGCACTTGGGTTTTAGTCAGATTAAAGATCCACAAGTCATTCAAATGATTAAGAAGTTTGTTGTGGAAGGCGAAAAACTCTTCTGTTCTTATGAGGCTTTGGATAAATTGATTTCTCAAATGGAAGAAAATCCCGATAATTCAAATTCCTGTTTTACGCTGTCGCCGCTTTCAAATATAGAGAAAGAGCCTGAGTTGGTTATTTTCGTCTGTAATCCGGAGCAAGCTTGCCGCTTGCTAACATTTGTAACATTTTTCGATGGCGTTATGCCCAAGATTAAAATCGGCGGACCGACCTGTAGGATGGCTGTAATGTATCCTTTGTTGACTGGAGAAGTTAATGTTTCATTTCAAGACGCCACAGCCAGAAAGATGTGCCATATGGATAAGAATCTGCTCTTTGTGTCTATCCCAGCCAAAAGAATCCCGCAAATAGTAGAGAACATAGACAAGTGTTCTGCCGGAACTGCAAAAATAGAATTTCCTCCTGAATTCCGGCAATTCCTGCAGCAAAGATTAGCCAAGAAATAAAAATTGCCATTTCCTCTGTTTTGTATCCGCAATTCTTTCTTAAAATTCTAATTCCCAGAGCGCCTAAACTGCGCTAAAATACTTAGTATATATAGAATAGATGGAATAAGGTTGAGTTATATATGGATAAAGGTAAGATTATTAAATATATTATATTAGCGATTGTATTTATTTTTATTCTTTTATGTTGGATGCAATATAAGAATCCTCAAGATTTGAGCGGACTAACTGAAATAGACCAGAGAAACAAGTTTGGTTGGTAGCAATAAATAAGCGGGGGTAAATTTATGAAAATAGAAATACCTGAATCCCAAGCTACGAGATTAATTAATCCCGGTGGAGTTATATTAGTATCCAGTTGCTACAAAGATAAAGCTAATATTATTACCCTGGCCTGGCATACTCCGATTAGCAAAGACCCCGGTCTTATAGGAGTGGCTATCGCTAAGAGCCACCTCTCGTATGAATTAATACAAAAGTCAGAGGAATTTATTATAAATATTCCGGATGTAGATCTTTTAAAACAGACGATCGCCTGCGGTAGTATTTCTGGGAGAAAGATAGATAAATTCAAAGAGTCAGGTTTGACTGTTGAGAAAGCTAATAAGCTTATTAAGACGCCAAGAATTAAAGAGTGTATAGGCCATATTGAGTGTTATCTGCGAGATATTAAAGATATTGGTGATCACGGATTGTTTATTGGAGAGATTATTTCTGCCAGCGCAAAAGAAGGTTTGTTTGACGAAACCTGGCAGGTGGATAAGGTAAAACTTTTGTTTCACTTAGGCGGCAAGTTCTTTACTTCGTCGGGTGAAGTAATCGAGGCAAACAGATAGGAGATATTGTGATCGGTCTGGCATTAGGAAGCGGTGCGGCATACGGGTTGGCCCATATCGGGGTCTTGCGCGTATTAGAGAGAGAAAAAATTCCCATTGGCATGGTTGCTGGAACGAGCATGGGCGCTTTAATTGGCGCGATGTGGGCATCTGGCTTGAGCGCGGATGAGATTGAAAACATAATGATGCAGTTTGATGGCCATAAAGGCAAGGTTTTTAGATTACTGGGTGATTTGTGTTTTCCCAAGGCTTCTCTAGCCAAAGGCAATAGAGTAAGAAGATTTTTAAAAAACCACATCGGAGAAAAGACTTTTAGCGATACCAGAGTACCGATAAAGATAGTAGCTTGTAATCTGGATAAGAGAGAGAAAATTATCTATGATTCCGGCCCATTAGTTAAGGCGGTAATGGCCAGCATTGCCATACCGGGTATGTTTGCTCCTAAGTTCTTAAAAGAAGATTTGGTTGTAGATGGAGGGATTATGGAGCCAGTGCCTACGGATACACTTTTGGAGTCCGGAGCTAATAAAATCATTGCCGTTAATGTTTTACACAGCCCGGAAGATCTGCGCGAAGGTTATAAAAGATATAGAAGTTATTTAGAGCAAGAGAAGAAATCTATGCAGCAGCACCATTTTGCGAGAAGGTTTTTTTATAGGGTAAGGCTTGCCTTGCGCAAGACTCTATTTCCCAATATCTTTGATATTATGGTTAACAGTATATTGACCATGGAGTATGTGATGTCTTTGGAGAACTGTAAAAAGGCTGATCTGGTGATTACTCCCACTATTGTGGGATCTAACTGGTTTGAGTTCTTCAGGACAGAGGAGCTGATAAAGAAAGGAGCAGAGGAAACAGAGAAGATTCTACCAAAAATCAAATCACTTTTAGCATAAAAGTGTAAAATATATTTTTAATGGTATAGGACAGCACATAGTGCAGACCACTGCGTAAATTGCACATTGAGGCTATTGCCGAAAGCAATTTTCTTGAAAGGAAGAAAAATGAAAATCAACATACGCTACATTAAAACCAGGGATTTATTTGAGTTGCAAATTATCGAGTCAAAGCTGCGCGCGCACTTTCTAGTAAATAGAGATGAATTAAATAAGTTAAGATCCATTTTAGAGAGGGCTTTGATTGAGAGCAAAGATAAGCAATAAAACCAAATTAAGATTTCCAGTAAATGCATAATCAGGGCATAAAGTATCTAAAGATTTATCTGCAAAATGAATGTAATTTTCATTGTATTCCTTGCCGCGAATCATTTACAAAAAAAAGTTCTCCTAAAAAAGAAGTTTTAACCATAGAACAGCTAGCTAGATTAGTGGATGGCTTTGCTCGTCTAGGGATTGAACACCTGCGTATTGTCGGGGGAGAGCCGTTGCTTAGAGAAGACATTTTAGATTTTATTTATATGATTTCGTCTGCCGGCAGAATTAAGGAGATTTCGCTTACGACCAATGGTTTTTATTTAAAAGATAAGTCTTTGGCCTTGAAGGGAGCCGGATTGAAGAGGGTAAATATTTCTTTAAGTTCACTAAATCAAGGAAGATTTAAAAAGATTACCGGAGTAGATGGTTTGGGTAAGGTTATAGAAGGTATATGCGCGGCCAATGAAGCAGAGCTGGCCCCCATAAGAATCAACGTTGCCTTGATCAAGGGCTTGAATTCTGACGAAATAGAAGATTTTGCCAGTCTGAGCATTCTTTATCCGCTGGATGTACGTTTTATAGAATATTGTTCCGATCTTAAAGAACCTGCTGACTCAAAGAATTCATATATTCCTGGTTATGATGTAAAAAGCAAGATCGAATTCTCTTTTGGCCCGCTTATCCCGGACAAGGCTAATCAAAAAGAAGGGCCAGCGTCGTATTATCATATTAAAGATGCTCAGGGCAGAATCGGATTTATTAATATAGCAACTGAGTTGTTTTGCGTAAACTGCAATACAATGATGCTCTGCGATGACGGCAGATTATTTCCTTGCTTATGTTCATCAGCTTATATCGATTTAGGCCAGTTCTTGCGTAGAAATGAATATAAGGCATTGTCAGAGGAGATGCGAAACTGTTTTACTGTCAAACCACAGATAAATAAATATACCAAGATAGAAAATTTACAGCCGCATATATCCTAGTAGATACTGATGACTAGAAATAATAGAATAATTAAAGTTATATTAGGGCTGGGTATCTCTCTGTTATTGGCCACTTCTTTTGTTTCCTGTTCGCAACAAAAGGAAACAATTGCATCTGTTTCCGGATCAGCAGCGTCTAATATTAGCCAGGTTTGGGCTAAAGATTTTGGTCCAGGTCAATTAGACGCGCATTACCTAAAACACAAACATGAATTTGGGGAGATATTGAAAGAGGAGTATTTAAGTAATGCTAGAATTCTGTTGAATTCTGCTCCGGGTAAAGATATTTTGGAAAAACGCAGGGCTAACGGCGACGTATTGCATTATAGGGTCAGCACTGGTGAATTTGCAGTTACGGCTGCCGACGGCCGTATTCGAACATATTTTAAGACTGATTACAATTATTGGATGAAGCAATGAGTAAGAAGTATATTTGTTCTGTTTGCGGATTTGATGATTTAGAGGAATCTCCATACGAGAAAGACGATTTGCCTTCTTACGAGATTTGTCCTTGTTGCGGTTTTGAGCCCGGATTTAATAGTGGACAAAACAAAGAAGAAACTTATAAGATTTACCGTGATCAGTGGGTACAAAACGGGGCCAAGTGGTTTATAGCGGATAAAAAGCCAAAGAGTTGGAGCCTAAATAAACAATTAGAGAATTTAAAATATATTTAACCTGGTTATAATTGTGTGATTTTTTTAATGAAAAAAGATTTAAAATCGCTTAGCTTAAAGGAATTAGCCTCTCATTTGCAGGCCTTAGGTTATCCTGAGTTTCACGCCAAACAAATATTCTCCTGGTTATATAAAGAAGCCATAGAAGACTTATCTTTAATGAGCAATCTCTCTACAGGCTTACGCGATAAGTTAAAAAGCGAATTTTATCTTTCGCAACTAATTGTAAATAAGAAACTAGTATCAGCTGATGGTACACGAAAGTACTTGTTTGAATTAGAGGACGGTAATGTAATAGAGGCGGTCTGGATACCGCATAAAGATAGAGTCACAGCTTGCTTATCCACGCAGGTCGGCTGTAAATTTTCCTGTAAATTCTGTGCCAGCGGAGCTTTAGGATTTACGCGCAATCTAAACCAGGCCGAAATATTAAATCAGTTAATCACCATAAAAAAAGACACAAATAGAGCCATCAGCAATATCGTGTTTATGGGAATTGGCGAGCCCTTGGATAACTACGAAACACTTTTAAATTCCATTAGAATCATTAACGCAAAATGTGGGTTTAATATAGGACAGAGAAAGATGACTATATCCACAGTCGGCTTGATTGAGGGGATAAGCAGACTAGCTGATGAAGGCCTGCAGATAGAATTATCTGTTTCCCTGCATAGCGCTATCGATAAAAAAAGGAAAGAAATTATACCCATAAGCAAAAAATATCCTTTTAATAGGCTCATGCCTTGTTTAAAAGATTTCACAAAGCGCACAAAGAGAAAGATTACCTTTGAATACATGCTTATAGGAGAATTTAATACAGCCATAGAAGATGCCAAGAATTTAGCCTCTCTGATTAAAGGAATACATTGTAAGGTTAATCTTATACCTTTTAATCCTGTTGGTGAAAGCAATTTCTCAGCTCCTCTAAAAATGGAGGTATTACTTTTTAGGGATTATTTGTTAAAGCACAAAGTAGACACTACTATAAGAAAATCACGCGGTAGAGATATAGACGCAGCCTGTGGGCAGCTGAGGTTGCATAATATAAAAACACTAGAACAAAAAATGAAAGCTTAAGGAGCGGATATGAGTAAAGAATTTTCCATGGAGATTCGTGTCAGGTACGCGGATACAGACCAGATGGGCGTTGTTTACTATGCCAATTATTTTGTCTGGTTAGAAATTGCCCGAACTGAATTCTTGCGTTCACTGGGCCTAGACTACCGGAGTATTGAGCAGGAAAAACAACTAGCGCTTCCTGTAATCGAAGCCCACTGTAAATACAAGTCCCCGGCAAGGTACGATGAGATTATCGTAATAGAGACTAAGGTCTCTCAGGTGAAGAATTCAAGCCTGAGGTTTGATTATAGGCTTATTAATAAAGACGGCGGAATTCTCTTGGCTGAGGCTTATACCTCGCATGTCTTTATCGATAGCCAGAGAAGGCCTGTAAGAATTCCGGAAAAGATCAGGGCAGTTCTCGGATAGCAAAGTTTTCAGTGTTGCGTGTTATAATTGTTATTCTACTTCGCATAACCAATGGGAGCAATGGTAAATGCTTCGTAGAATATTCTAGTCGGAATAATTCTCCGTTCTACTTCGCTCAAATGCTTTTGCGTTTGAGCTACGTAGGAACGGTCCTTCGAAGCCCCAAGTTGAAAACATTGGGGCGAAGAAGACCGAAGCCTGTACCATTATTTTCCATTAGTAAGGCGAAGGAGAATAATAAGATAAGAGTTTAATATGAAGATGGATATATTCGATAAGAAAGTTTCCCGTAGAGAGTTTTGCAGACTATGTATGTATTTAGGTACAGGCCTGGCCATATCTCCTTTATTAGTGGATTTGTTTAAACAGAGCGTACTGGCAAAAGATGAGAGAGGCGGCAAAGGTTTCATCGATATTAAAGAGGCTATGTTTTATGAAAAGATAGATGGTAAAACTATAAAGTGTCACCTCTGCCCCAGGAATTGCGTTCTTTCGGATGGAATGTTGGGGTTTTGCCGCGCCAGGAGACCAAAAAATGGTAAACACTATTCTTTGGTATATGGCAATCCCACATCCGTTAATGTCGATCCAATTGAGAAAAAACCCTTATTTCACTTTTTACCAGCAACCAACGCGTTCTCCATAGCTACAGCCGGATGTAATTTTAGATGTAAGTATTGCCAAAACTGGCAGATCTCCCAGTTTAGCCCGGAAGAGACGACTAATTACCAATTACCTCCCGAAGAGGTAGTTAATAAAGCTTTTCAATATAAGTGCCCTACAATCGCATACACTTATACAGAGCCGTCTATATTTTATGAGTATATGCTGGATTCTGCAAAGATAGCTAAAATTCGTGGCATAAGAAATATGTATCATTCAAACGGTTCTCTTAATCCTGAGCCGGCAGAGGAGCTGGCCAAGTACCTCGACGGCGCGAATATAGACCTTAAAGGTTTCACCCAGGAATTTTACAGTAAGGTTTCAGAAGGTTATTTGGATACGGTATTGAATACGCTAAAGATCTTAAAGAAGAACAATGTCTGGGTTGAAATTACTAACCTTATCGTGCCTACGCTAAACGATGATTTAGATAAGATAAAAGAGATGTCCATCTGGGTAAAGGAAAATCTCGGACCGGATACACCAATTCACTTCTCGCGCTTCCACCCGCAATATAAATTAAGAAATCTTCACTCCACGCCAGTCTCCACTCTAGAGAAAGCCAGAGAAATTGCCATGGGCATAGGTTTAAACTATATCTATGTTGGCAATGTTCCGGGACATGTTGCCGAATCCACATACTGCCCTAAGTGCAAAAAAGCGGTTATTCTGCGTAGAGGCTACACCGTTTTAGAAATCAATATAGACAATCAGGGCAGGTGTAAACACTGTAGCAATCCCATCGCTGGCGTCTGGTCGTAAAATGATACTGTTTAGGAAAAAGTTTTCCCGCAGAGAATTTATTAAGAAGAGCTGTCAATTTCTGGCTAGCCTAGGTGTGTCATCATTTTTGTATGATATGTTCTTAAATAAGAAGACTGAAGCGAAGATTTTTGTCCTTTTCTCAAAAGAAGCCATGTTTTACAAGAAGTTAGACAATAATACTGTCCAGTGTGGAATTTGTTTTAGGGGCTGCAGATTAATTGACGGTCAGCGCAGCTTCTGTCTAAATAGGGTAAATAAAGGCGGCAAGCTATATAATGTTGTATATGCAAGACCTTCGGCAGTCCAAGTTGATCCTATCGAGAAAGAGCCAGCATTGCATATGTTGCCTTCAAATGAAATACTTTGCTTTGGCACCGCCGGGTGCAATTTTAAATGTAAGTTTTGTCAGAACTGGCATCTTTCGCAGAGATCTATCGAAGAGATGGATTATGTTCATGAGCTATCTCCTGAGAAGGCTGTAGAATCTGCGATAAAGAGAAAGATCCCCACGCTATCTTTTACCTATAACGAACCCACATCTTTTTATGAATATGTCTATGATACTGCAAAAATAGCAAAACAGAGAGGTTTAAGGGTGCTTTGGCACTCCAATGGTTCGATGAGTCCAGAGCCCTTAAGAGAGCTTTTAAAATATACAGATAGCGTAACTATTGATTTGAAGGGTTTTACTAAAGGCTTTTATCAGAGCGCCTCTAGCGCAGAATTGGATCCGGTTTTAAGGACGCTTAAGATAATTAAACAAGAAAACAAGTGGTTGGAGTTGGTTAATTTGCAAATCCCAACTTTGAATGATGATCCCAAAGATATAGAGAAAATGTGTAATTGGATTAAGGAAAATTTAGGAAAAGATACACCGCTACATTTTTCTAGGTTTTCTCCTTCCTACAAGCTTACAAATTTGCCTCGAACACCAATCAAAACTCTAGAGCGGTCTTACAACATAGCCAAACAGTGCGGCTTGAATTATGTTACTATTGGCAATGTCCCAGGACACAAGAATAACTCCACATTTTGTCCCAACTGCAACAAAAACATTATCCATCGCAGACACTTTACGGTTTTGGAGAATAATATCTCTAATGGCAAATGTAAGTTCTGCGACTTTCCTATCCCGGGTATCTGGAGTTAAGACTAGAATATTAAGGTTTAATCAGGCTGAGTAAAATCAAGCTGGAGAGTTTTAATACAGCCAGAAAAATGCATGTATGTATGAGGCCAATTATAGGGATTAGGGCAACGGATATAATCAGGGCCCCGATCCAGGAACCGAAAAGATCGAGCGCGTAAAGTATTCCCGCTGTTTGTGTTGATTTCTTTTCTTGATAGAGGCTGTTGGCTAGAGGGAATTCCGAACCAACCAGGAAGCCAGAGGCAGCCGAGAGTAAAAAGAAGACAAAAGACAGATTGGATGCGGATTTCTGCAGATAAATAAGCACAGGAATAATCGCTAGAGAAAACACAATTAAACCCGCCTCAAATAAAATAAAATTCAATCTTTTATTTTTTATCTGAGAGAGCCTTTTTGTCATCAGCCAGCCCCCCAAGGTCAAACCCGACATAAATGCGGTAATTAACAGTGCGATATGCTGGTAGACGTAGCCATAGAATGATTGATAGATGAATATAATAATTAAGTCAAAGGATATTCCCAACATCCCCGTGGTAAGAATACAATAGGGTATGCTTACCTTTTTAACTCTTGAAGAAAACAAAGATAAGGCCAGGATAAAAATAACAAAATAAATAATAGGCAAAACCATAAGCTTTAAATTTATTTTTTCTATTAAATTTAAAAACCAGCTTAGCCGCGGAGAAAAAAGCGAATTCCAGTAAGATAGGCCATAGAATAGGCCTGTAGGTAAGATTAAAGTATTTTCTTGGACGGGTGGAGATTGGCCGAGCGAAGAGTAAAACCAATCTGGCCATCTTTTGTGCAGCCGATATTCTATGTGGAAGGGAGTAAGCAGTAGGGTTTTTACAGCTCTTTTATTGAGGCGTTCAATAAAAATCTCAGGCCGGAGATCAAAATCTCTTGCCGAGGCCAGATATAAATTAAAATCCCCTGGAATAACTTTTACGAATTCAAAAGTACCTTTTAGCGTATTAAGCATAGATAGATTCAGTTTCTTTAATTCCAAATTCAAATAACTTAAGGAGCCGGGCAGCTTAAATACAAGTAGGCCATCTTTATTTTTAAGCACTCCGCTGGCAACTTTTGAGAATTCTTTTGTGTAGTAGCGGTTCAGCTGTAAAGTTGTGGGCGCGGGCAGATTTACGAATATGATATCGTACAGCTTATCAGTGGTTTTAATATATCTTGCCCCATCGCTGATTTTGACCGATAGACGGGGGTCGTTTAATTCTTTTTGCGTTAGAGAAGTTGGATGTTCCTCTACCATTTTTATCAGCAAGGGGTCGAGTTCGGCGTAATCAAGCCTGTTTATAGGATGTTTTAGAATTTCCGCTATCGGCCCGCCGGCGCCGCCGCCGATTATCAGAATATCTTTTGGCTCAGGGTGGCTGAGCATGCCAAAGTGGATAAACTCCTCGTTTAAGACTATATCCGGGACGGGCGTAGTAATGATGGGTACCCCGTCGCTAAAAAAAGTCAATTGCTCATGTTCTTTAGTCACGGCCAGATTTCCGTAAATAGAATTTCTGGAATCGATAAGGTTGTATCCTTTCCACTGTCTTTCCAAAGAGAGGTTATTTATCCTTTTAGAAAGATTAGAAATCAAAGCTGCCGCATTAACGCAAACCAAAACCGACATCAGCACCAGGAATATCTTCTTTAGGATAAATCTTGATTCCTTTTGAATCAGTAAAATTCCTGAGCATAAATTTAACAGGCCTACGATACAGGCTATCTGGAAAGAGTGTAGTTTTGTTATAAACAGGAAGGTAAATATCGGCCCGGCGATAATAAAGCCAATGGCCTCGAAGATATATACCGATCCGGTGGATTCAACAGGTTTCTTTGTCTGGTCTTTCCAGATGCGGCATCCCAAAGGAAATTGCGCTCCGTCAAATATGGCGAGAGGCGCAAGGATAAACAGGGAAGACAGGAGTATAGGTATTACGCTTACGCCTTCACCGGCGATCAAGGGCAGAAAGTCTTTTACCGTGCGTACCAGATAAATAGCTAAGGGAAAATATAGCACGATCAGGCATTGCAGGATGCCATATAATAAAAGCGGCCTTTTGTTTCTTTGGCTGGGCTTTGAAGAAATGCCGCTTCCCACGGCCTCAAGAATTATCCAATTTCCTAAGATTAGGCCGATGGTTAGTTCGTTTCCGTAAAAACAGATTAGGAATTCGCGGATTAGCAGTACTTGGACTACGAGCGAGGTAAAGCCCATCAGCAGCAAGGCGAATCTTAGCCTATTCTTCATAACAGAATAATTATAGCATATATTAAAGATAAATGGGGATGATAACTATTCTTGCAGAGGTGGATATCCTGCTTCGTCCAAGTGCTTCTGACTTCGCTAAAATGTTTTCACTTTTAGCTTTATCAGACTTTCAAAAGACCTACGAAGTTAAAGACGAAAGTGTTTCAACGAAGTAGGTTCGCCTTGGACTTCGCAGGATTATTCTCCTTCGGAGAATAAAAAACATTAGCTTAGGCAGTGATTGTGTCTTATAATAAAACCATGAGGAAGATTATCGCGGTCTTATTGTTGTCTATTTATATAAATATGTTTATGGGGGGATATCTATCTGCTCAGGCCAGTGATCTTGATGATTTAGAGAGGTCTTTTAAAGAAATGGAGAGGTCCATGAAGCAGGACTCTTTAAAAGATATGCAGCTGCAGAAAGATTATCAGTTGAGCCCGCAAGAAATTAAGCCTCTCAATCTAGAGATTCCCAGAGATAAACCAGCCACAGATCAGGCTATTATTAGAAATCAGCAGAGGCTGCAGGAGCTGATAGATGGCCAAAAAAAAGAACCGACTCAAGATGCCGGCAGTTGGTTCGGAAAGATACCTGAAAAGTACCGTTTTATTATTGAGATTTTTGCCGTAGGTTTATTTATCAGCTTCTTTAGCCTTTTGGTCTATAAGCAGAGAGTAAAAAAAGAGGTAGAAAGAAGGTCTCCTGAGGAAGAAGAAGAGGGCCCTGACGACGGGATAACTTTCTATAATACAGACAAGTCCTCAAAAAAAGATAGGCCATATTGATTTTCCCTCGCCTAAACATTTGAAAATTTTGTTCCAAATTTTCAAATAGGCTTCGGGATAAATTCGCCCTACAGATATAATCATTAACCCCGATGCATTCTTTCAGAACGCACGGGATAAATTCGCCCTACAGATATAATCATTAATCCCGATGCATTCTTTCAGAACGCACGGGATAAATTCGCCCTACAAACTTATGAGCGCTGTCGCTCCATAAGTTTGGGGCTCATTTAATATGCCGAAACGCCCCTACGGTTAGCCCCTTTGGCTGTTTAACCATTCTTGACAATTCTTATTTCCTGCGTTATAATTAGCCTCTACTTACGACATCATTCCTTTCACGACACGTCATTATTTTTATAGTTTCTTTCCTTATTCATTAGAATCCGTTGCAGCATAATGGGCTAGAAAGAAACGGGGTAGATTCAAGGATCTAACGCAACAATGCACAAAATTTTTCATGAGGTGTATGC
>CAZFPS010000026.1:0-23381 GCA_964520705.1 uncultured Planctomycetia bacterium
AAAAAATTCAACTGATTTATAATGATAACTATTTCGAAGGTCGGCCTTATATTTCCAGATATATAAATAGAGTTATTCCTGATGAGGCTAGCACTTTTCTGGAACTACAAACTAAAGCAGTTGATTACTCTGGCTTATCGCCCATTGCCTATAAATATAAAACCAATTCCGAGAAATTCCTAAGCAATTTCAACAAATTTAGACTGCCAAGTTTCGGCTATACCTATTTAGGTTACAATCTGAAGAATCCGGTTTTTAGCGACAACGATGTCAGAATCGCCTTAGATTATGCAGTAAATAAACAAGAGATTATCAAGATGATATTTCTGGGACTGGCCAAGCCCATAACCGGGCCATTTATAAATGATTCCTGGTCTTATAACACCGATATAATCCCGCGACAATTTAATCAAGATAAAGCTAAGCAAATATTAAAAGATGCGGGATGGGTAGACTCAAATAACGACGGGGTATTGGATAAGGGTGGGCTGAAATTTGAATTTACGATTACAACCAATCAAGGCAACGACCAAAGAATAAAAACCGCTGAAATAATACAAAAGAGGCTCAAGGATATCGGTATAAAAGTCAAAATCAAAGTCTTGGAGTGGAGCGTATTTTTGTCAGAGTGTGTTGAAAAGAGAAACTTTGACGCTGTCTTATTAGGCTGGTCTCTATCCCTGGACCCAGATCCATTCGATATCTGGCATTCCTCTAAGACAAAAGAAGGGGAGTTCAATTTTATCGAATATAACAACAGCTATGTTGACGAGCTGATAATTGAAGGAAGGAGAACATTCGATCAATCAAAAAGAAGAGAGATCTACCGAAAAATTCATGAAATAATCTTTAATCAGCAACCATATATGTTCTTGTATTCACCTGATGCGCTACTTGTAATAGACAAGAGATTTCAAGGCATAGACCCTGGCCCGGGTGGAATCGGGCACAATTTTATCAGATGGTGGGTTGACAAAAACTCACAGAGGTACAAAGACGTCATCGCACAATAATAGCAATATCATCCTAAAGGAGCATAAGTGGCAGCTATTATCTGGTATAGATTTTTCGATTAAACTCTAAAAACGTTATGTTTGCTTATATTTTAAAAAGAACCGCTCTATTGATTCCGCTCCTATTGGGCATAACTCTAATCTCTTTTACGGTAATTCATCTAGCTCCGGGAAAGCCCACCGATACTTTAACTAATCTCAACCCAAAAGTCTCTTTAGAAGCCAGAGAGAAGCTAAATAAACTCTATGATTTAGATAAGCCTTTATTGATCCAATACAGAAACTGGATTAAAAGATTTATCAGATTCGACTTTGGAGAGTCATTTATGGATGGAAGGAGCGTCTCTATCAAAATTCGGGAGAGGCTGCCCATAACTCTTTTTATAAACATTGCTTCCATATTATTGATTTTATTAATCGGCATCCCCTTAGGGGTGATAGGAAGCATCAAACAGGACTCAATTGTTGATAAGGCCATCACTGCTTTTGTTTTCATCGGTTTTGCTGTTCCGTCTTTTTGGTTGGCCTTGATATTAATGGACTTGTTCTGCATTAAGCTGGGCTGGTTGCCAGTTTTAGGTATAAAGTCTATAGATTTTGATAATTTTAACCTCCTTGAAAAAGCAATCGATATTATAAAACACTTGTTTCTACCAGTATCTATTTTTGTTCTAGGCGGATTAGCCGGCATATCCAGGTATATGCGCCAATCCATGATACAGACTTTCAATAAACCTTATATCTTAACGGCTCGGGCAAAAGGCCTACCGAAACACACGATTATTTATAAACATGCCTTGAGAAACAGCCTTCTACCACTTATCACACTGCTGGGTTTATCAATACCGGGACTTATTAGCGGCAGTGTAATAATTGAATCCGTATTCGCTATACCCGGCATGGGCAGACTCTTCTTTGAATCTGTAATGTCTAGAGACTATCCGGTGATTATGGGAATACTGACAATCGGAGCTATCCTGACGATGATCGGCAATCTTCTGGCCGATATTTCTTATGCCTATGCTGATCCGCGTATTCGCTACAAAAAACAATGAACATTGCAAAAAATAAAACTCTATTTATAGGATTACTTTTTGTTATATCGCTTTCTTTCGTTGCTATTTTTGCTCCGTTGATTTCTCCTTATCCTTTTGATGAAATCGACTCAAACAGCATTCTTCAAGCACCATCTACTAAGCACTTGTTTGGAACAGACCAATTAGGCAGAGACGTATTTAGTAGAATGCTCTACGGCGCCAGGATCTCCTTAAGCGTCGGGCTTATTGCTGTGGGAATCGCAACAATAATTGGCTTATTTCTTGGTTCTGTGTCTGGTTACTATGGAGGAGCTGTTGATAAAGTTATCAGTATATTCATTGATATCATGCTTTGCTTTCCAGTATTCTTCTTGATCCTTTCCATAGTCGCCCTTCTTGAGCCCAATATTTACAATATAATGATAGTTATTGGGTTGACCAGTTGGATGGGGCAGGCCAGGTTGGTAAGGGCTGAAATACTAACTCTAAAGCAAAGAGATTTTATCTTAGCTGAAAAAGTTCTCGGAGCCTCAAACATTAGAATAATTATGTTTCACTTGCTGCCTAATGCAATTGGGCCTGTGATTGTTAGCGCAATCTTGGGCATCGCCGCAGCTATTCTTGTTGAATCTGGTTTAAGCTTTCTAGGAATCGGCATTCAGCCGCCAACGCCAAGTTGGGGCAACATACTCTTTGAGGCTAAATCCAGCCTAGGCATAGCCTGGTGGCTCAGCCTGTTTCCCGGATTAGCAATCTTCATCACCATAGTTTCTTATAATTTAGTTGGAGAAGGTTTTAGGAAATACCTAAGATGAGCAACCTGCTTTTAAAAATAAATAAGTTAAACACGCGAATATTTTGTGACGATTATACCGTTGAGGCGGTCTGCGATTTTGATTTGGAATTAAAACAAAAAGAGATTCTGGCAATAATCGGAGAGAGCGGTTGCGGAAAAACAATGTCTATGTTATCCATCGCCAATCTTTTGCCGAAAAGCGCAAAGATTACTTCCGGCCTTGTCTATTTTGATGGAAAAGATATAGAACCCAATAATGAAGTACAGCTAAGCAAAATTAGAGGCTCTAAAATCAGTTATATTTTTCAGGATGCAACCTCAGCGCTAAATCCGCTGTTTACTATTGGCGAACAAATAAAGGAAGTCTTTATTGTGCATAAAAAAATCGCTAGAAGAGATACAAAAAAAGCTGTTTTAGAGACTTTAAACTTAGTAAACCTAAATCCTGCGCAAGATTATTATTCATACTATCCGCATCAGCTCAGCGGCGGAATGAACCAGAGGGCGATGATCGCCATGGCTATCGCCTCAAATCCCAAGCTTATTATTGCTGATGAACCAACAAGTTCATTGGATAGAATAACTGAAATTAAGATTTTGGATTTACTTCGTGAGCTCAGAAACAAAATCGATGTTTCCATAATTTTAATAACCCACAATATATCTATTATTGAAGATTTTGCGGATAATATTGCCATAATGTACGCCGGCAGGATTATAGAAAAAGGCAGTTGCCAGGAGATGCTTAATAGTCCAAAACATCCTTACACAAAAGCTCTGCTGGATTGCAAACCTAAACAGAATATGGAAAACGAATACTTAAGCACCATAAAGGGGAATGTCCCTGATTTGTCCAAATTGCCAAGCGGTTGTAAATTTCATCCTCGCTGCAAATTCGCGATGGATATATGTTTGGAAAACGAACCCGAATTTAAAAAAGTTACTCAAAGCCAATTTACAAAATGCTACTTGTAGTTAAAAATCTGGGAAAGAAATATTTTATTGAAAAGAGCTTCTTTGGCAGAAAAAAGGCCATAGTAGATGCCCTGGCCGATGTAAATTTTAAGCTAAATGAGGGCTCTGTATTGGGCATTCTAGGCGAAACGGGATCGGGAAAGACTACGCTAGCCAAATTAATTGTAAAATTGATTGAACCCACTTCTGGAAGAATTAACTATGGCGATAAAAATATTAAGCGATCTATCCAGTTGATCTTTCAAAACCCCTACGCCTCCTTAAACCCCAGAATGAAAATTGCAAATACCTTAAAGGAGCCTTTTATCATTCATGAACTTTCAGATAGGAAAAGCATCGATTCAAAAATTGAAGCCTTGCTTGAAAAAGTAAATCTTAACCCTGACTGTCTCTTGCGCTACCCTGATGAATTCAGCGGTGGACAAAGGCAAAGAATCGCAATTGCCAGAGCCATATCTGTTAATCCTAAGATTTTGGTCTGTGATGAACCAACTGCCTCATTAGACCTTTCTGTGCAAGCGCAAATCCTAAATTTATTTAAGAAACTTAAAAATGAGCTCAGGTTAAGTTATATATTTATTTCACATAATATAGAAGTAATCTCTTTTATTGCGGATGAAATTTTGATATTATATAGAGGCAGAACTGTTGAAAGAGGCTTAAAGGATAAGATATTTAAGAGCCCAACGCATCCTTACACAAAAATGCTGCTGGGGCGAGACATAAACAAGGCTGAAAATCTCGAGTCCAAAAATGATAATTTAGGCTGCGTTTTTGTTAGTAATTGTAAATTTAGCACTGAACAGTGCCAAGAGACTATACCGCAAGAATCAAAAATTGAGGAAGGACATTATGTCGCGTGCCACACTTTTAGAAAGAATTAACCCTTTTCTAAAAAAAGCTAATTATACCATTAGTTTATTATTGGTCGTAATCCTCTTTTTTGGCATAATGACCCACCTCAACAAAGAGGTCAGAGACCTAGATATCTGGCTGCATTTAAAAACCGGCGAACAGATAGTCTTAAATAGAGAAGTTCCTCTAACTGACATCTTTTCCTTTACGAAACAAGGGCAGCCCTGGATTAATCACGAATGGCTATTTCAGCTGTTATCATACTCCTTCCATAGCCAATTCGGACTAGACGGTCTAATCGTCATGCAAAACATAGTCTTTCTGGCTATATTTCTGATACTTTTGACAATGGGTTTAAGAAATAGAAACTTTATATTTGTCACCACAATTCTCTACATACTTCTGCTTAATTCCAGCTACAGATTTACCATCAGGCCAGACATGTTTAGTGTTTTATTCCTTGTGTTGTTTGTCTTTATCTTAAAGGAAAAGAGGAGGTTTTTGAATTTACTGCCACTTTTACAGGTTCTATGGACAAACTTTCATGGATTCTTCTTCATGGGGCCTTTAGTTATCTTGATCTTTGCCCTAACTAAAAAGGATAAAAAACTAATAATCATATTTTTCCTCTCTGTCCTAGCAACAACCATAAACCCGCAATTATTAAAAGGGGCGCTGTATCCATTCTCCACGCTTTTTGGTCTTTTTGAAAATAGGATCGTATTTGATTTCATCCACGAACTAAAGAAACCCATAACTCTAAAGACAATTTTCGATTTTAAACATTGGATATTTTACAAGGCTCTGATTTTTATTTCACTCTTTAGTTTTAGGTTTAACCAAAAGAAATTTAATCTTACTCTGTTTATCACATGGCTGACATTTTTAGCATTCTCCTTGTTTGCCATTCGTAACATTATTTATTTTGCTGTCATTGCTGCGATAGTGATTTTTTACAATACAAAGGATAGGCTAAGCTATGATAATAATTTCTCAAATAAGAAATTCGTAAATAATAAATTCTACTATTTTGGACGCTTTTCATTGATTTTAGTATTTTCATTCTGCATGATTAAGAATTCACTGCTTAATATAGACTCCTACTATTACGATTTTAATAACTATAATTTTAAATCAAGTCTTTGGGGAGAGTCGTTGCGTAATTTTCCAAAAGAAGCTGTTGATTTTATTGTTACAGAAAAGTTGCCGGCGCGTCTTTTTAATGACTTCAACTCTGGATCTTATCTCATCGGGCAGACTTATCCTGGTCGAAAAGTATTTATTGATGGGAGAACTGAATTATACGGGAATGATTTCATCAAATTGTATAAAGATGCAACCGAAGGAGACAAAAGCTCCCTTGATAAGATTATTGATAAATACCAGCTGGATGGATTCCTGCTCACGATGGCCATGTCAAACTTTGACGAAAAACTTGCTAGACATCTATTTAAAGACCCTCTCTGGGTGCCAGTTTTCTTTGATGAAACAGCCTTAATCTTTTTAGAAGATATTCCAAAAAATAAAACCATTATTGAAAGGTTTTTTATAGATCTTAACCAATGGAGAGCTCCTGAAGAAAGGCTAGAAAGAATCAACCCTACTATAATATTCCCCTATAAAAATATTAAAAGAGGTAAAGCCCTTACTGAAATGGGTTGTTTTGAAGCGGCAATCAGTGAAGCAAAGGCCGCGCTAAAAATTCTACCAAACTGCATCGAGGCTTTTGAGATACTGGGAAGATGCTACATTGAATTGGAGGATTATTCTTTGGCTATGGAGAACCTGAGGATAGCCGTGACGCTTGCGCCAAATTCAGAAAGCCTAAGACATAAATTTGCCATGTCTTTGTATAAACTTGGATATTTTGATGAAGCTAAAATTCATCTCAACAAACTAATTATATCCAATCCAAAGAATCCAGAAAACTATTTTGCTCTGGCCAAGACCTACAGAAAATCAGACAACTTAAATGAAGCTGAGAATAAAATTAGGGAAGCTTGTAAGCTGAGCAAAAATAAAGAGTTTGATTCATTAAAACTCTGGGCTGAGATACTTTTTGAAATGGAAAGATTCAAAGAGTCTTACGAAAAGAACAAACTGGCCCAACAAATCAAACCAGACGATGCTGAGATTAAGGAAAATTTAAATAAGTTAGAAAAATTCTTGTAAAACCTTAAAAGAAAAAGTATAATATCGTCCATGTTGCTAGATATCTTAAGGCCATATATAATTGCTTTTGTGCCAATTTTCGTGGTTATGGATATAATCGGAAGTATCCCCACATTCTTGACGCTGGCTGAAAAATTCAGCCATAAACAGAAACGAAGAATTGTCCAAGAGTCGATCCTCTATGCCTTCCTTGTAATAATAATCATAGTTTTATGTGCCAGGTACCTTTTAGGATTTATCGGGATAACCAGCGCTGATTTTAAGATTGCCGGAGGATTATTTCTTATCGTAATATCTATAAACCTTTTGCTTTCTAGACAAGTCCACGCGCCTCATGATAAAAAAAGACATATAGCGGATCTAGGCATATTCCCGCTGACCACACCTCTAATCGCAAAGCCAGCGGTTTTTGTAATAGTATTACTAATTTTGGAAAAGCTGGGTTTTCTTATAACGTTAATCGCGCTGTTTCTTAACTTGCTCATTTCATACGTAGTCCTAAAGAAATCTCTGGTAATAATTAACCTGATAGGAGAAAGAGGAATTAAGGCTTTTTCAAAGATTCTTGAAATCATCATCTTGGCTGTATCTATTATGATGATCCGCCAGGGTGTTGTAGAAATATTTATTATCAGCAAAGAAGTAGCTGGGTAAAGCTCACCTAATCCCATGATCAGAAAAGCAACTATTAAAGATACGCAGCAGATCCAGATTTTAATAAATTTCTATGCCGCTAAGAACAAAATGATCTCTAGGTCTCTTAATGAAATTTATGAAAACATCAGAGACTTTTGGGTTTTTGAAAAAAAGAATAAAATTATTGGATGTTGCGGTCTTCATGTGATAGGATGGGACAATTTAGGAGAGATAAAATCATTAGCTGTCGATAAAAAGACGCAGAAAAAAGGTATTGGTAAAAAATTAATTGAATCTTGCCTTAGGGAAGCCAAGGAATTAAAAATAAGAAAAATCTTTGCTTTAACCTATATTCCTGACTTCTTTAAAAGAATAGGATTCAAAAGAATTGCCAAGTCTAAGCTACCGCATAAGATTTGGGCAGAGTGTTGCAAGTGCCCCAAGTTTCCTGGGTGCCAAGAAGACGCTCTGATAAAAGAGATTTAATTATTTTAGGAGGAGAAAATGATAGATTATTTACTTACTGATGAACAAAAGATGATTCGGGAACTGTGCCAGCAGATAACTGAAGAAAAGATTACCCCTGTTGCTGCAGAATTAGACAAGACTGAGGAATTTCCTTGGGAAGTCATGAAGGTGATCGCTAAGTCTGATATGTTTGGACTTTATATTGAGGAAAAATACGGGGGAATGGGAGGGGGCGTCCTAGATTTGTGCATTGCTACAGAAGAATTCTCTAAAGGCTGTGGAGGCATAGCTGTCTGCTATGCAGCGTCCGCTTTAGGTACATATCCAATTATTTTATATGGAACTGATGAACAAAAAACTAAATTTCTCCCTGACATCGCTAAAGGCAAGAAATTGTCGGCTTTTGGATTAACTGAGCCCGCTGCCGGTTCTGACGCTAGCGCAATCCAGACAACTGCAAAAAAAGACGGAGACCACTATATACTTAACGGAACTAAACACTTCATCACTAACGGCGGAGATGCAGAGATTTACACGGTAATTGCCATGACCAATAAGTCAAAAGGTGCCAGAGGAGCAAGTGCATTTATAGTAGAAAAGGGCACTCCTGGGTTTACTTTTGGGAAGAAAGAAGAAAAAATGGGCATTCGCGCTTCCTCTACCAGAGAGTTAATTTTTACCGATTGCAAAATCCCTAAAGAGAATCTTCTAGGAAAAGAAGGTTTGGGCTTTATCGTTACCATGAAAACATTTGATATGTCCAGGCCGGGCGTTGCTGCTCAGGCACTGGGAATTGCCCAAGGCGCACTTGACGCTGCTGTAAAATACTCCAGAGAAAGAATTCAATTTGAAAAGCCCATATCATCATTTCAGGGTATCCAGTGGATGCTGGCAGATATGGCTACTAAAGTAGAAGCTGCGCGTGCGCTTATTTATGCTACCGCAAGAGAGATAGATAACGGCAACAAAGACGTAGGTAAAGATTCAGCTATGGCAAAATTATACGCTTCTGATGTAGCTATGGAAGTAACTACCGACGCTGTCCAGATATTCGGCGGATACGGTTACATGAAAGAGTATCCTGCGGAGAAGTATATGAGAGACGCAAAGATCACTCAAATTTACGAAGGCACAAACCAGATACAAAGAAACATAATCGCACTCGCTTTAATAAAAGAAGCGGCTAAAAGCAAGAAAAAATGATTCCCGTTAGACCTTGGTTTTATACATATGTTTTAAAATGCGGGAAAACAAATACTTTTTATACTGGCACTACAAATAATTTAAAAAGAAGATTTGAGGAGCATGCGAAAGGGCAAGTTTATTATACTAAAGATAGGTTTCCTATCAGTTTGGTTTATTTCGAAGCTTGTTTAAGTAAAGACGATGCTTATCGCAGAGAAAGATATTTAAAAACCGGGATGGGTAAAAGATTTCTTAAGAATCGATTAAGACAAGGTCTAACGGGATGAACGTTATAGTCTGCATTAAACAAGTACCCGAGACCACTCAAGTTCAAATTGATCCCAAGACAAATACTCTTGTTAGAGAAGGTGTGCAATCAATAATCAATCCTTTTGATATGTACGCTATCGAAGAGGGGATTAGGCTTAAAGAGAAATTTGGAGGCAAGGTCGCTGTTATAACCATGGGCCCACCGCAAGCCGAATCCGCTTTAAGAGAAACGATAGCCCTTGGTTGTGATGAAGCGATATTGCTAAGCGACAGGGCCTTTGCAGGCTCTGATACATTAGCCACAAGCTATACTCTGGCCATGGCAATTAAAAAGATTGGCGAATTCGATATGATACTATGCGGAAAACAGGCTTCTGACGGAGATACGGCTCAAGTAGGGCCTGGCATTTCAGCGCATCTGGACATCCCTCAAATTACTTATGTTAAAAAAATTGAGGAGATCAATGATAAACAAGCTACAGTAGAACGCATGACTGAGGAAGGATTTGAAATTTTAATAACACCTCTGCCATGCCTTATGACAGTTGTTAAAGAGATAAACGAACCTAGACTACCCTCACTCAAAGGAATGATGAAGTCAAAAAAAGCAACTATTACTCACTGGAAAGCTATTGATTTAGATTTAGAGGATGATAGATTAGGCCTAGATGGTTCTCCAACTCAAGTTGTAAAGATATTCACACCACCGCCAAGGCCAAAAGGGCAAATATTTGAAGGCGAACCCGAAGAATCTGCGGCTAAGATCGCAGAGATAATAAAAAAGCATTCGAATTAGAATGAGCATAGGAATAATAAATGAAAAATGTGTGGGTTGTACGCTCTGCGTAAAGGCATGTCCTTTCGCAGCTATAACCATGGTTGACAAGAAAGCTGTAATTGATCTGGATAAGTGCACGCTTTGTAGCGCCTGCGTTGAGGCCTGTAAATTTGCAGCAATAGTGATTGAAAAATCATCTAAAAAAACAGAGAATATCGACCAATATAAAGGTGTCTGGGTATTCGGTGAGCAGAAAAAAGGCATTATTCAGCCAGTCGCCTATGAGCTCTTAGGGAAAGGGAGAGAGCTGGCTCAAAAACTACATACTAAACTTTCCTGTGTGCTCTTAGGTCATAATGTCAAAAAAAAAGCACAAGAGTTAATTAAAAAAGGTGCGGATAAAGTATATGTTGTGGATGCGCCAGAATTAACCAATTTCCTTGACGAGCCATATACAATGATTTTAGTTAACCTGATTAGAAAGTACAGGCCTGAAATTTTTCTATGCGGAGCGACTTCTATCGGAAGAGCGCTAGTCTCTAGGGTAGCTGTAAAACTACACACAGGCCTTACCGCTGATTGCACTGGATTAGATATTGATTCGGATGAAAAGATTTTACTACAAACTAGACCGGCATTTGGCGGAAATATCATGGCTACCATAAAGACTAAAAATCATAGGCCGCAGATGGCTACTGTCCGCCATAAGGTAATGAAAGAAATCGAACCTGACGTTTCTAGAAAAGGAGAAATAATCGAAGAGTCCTATGACTCATCTTTCTTCGCCTCCAGAACAAAACTAATAGATATTGTTGAAGAAGTAAGCTCGACTATAAATATCTCTGAGGCAGACATAATAGTTTCTGGTGGCAGAGGGATGAAGGAACCTGAAAATTTCACCATTCTGGAGGAGCTAGCAAAAACACTAGGTGGCGCAGTTGGAGCTTCTCGCGCTGCCGTGGATAGCGGATGGATGCCATATTCTCATCAGGTTGGTCAAACCGGAAAGACGGTATGCCCCAAGATTTATATTGCCTGCGGAATATCCGGACAAATTCAACATCTCGTCGGCATGCAATCTTCAGATACAATTATTGCAATAAACCAAGATCCTCATGCGCCTATCTTTACTGTGGCTAACTATGGCATCGTAGGCGATTTGTTTAAAATAATTCCACTTCTCATAAAAAAATTTAGCAAAATTAAAAAGTAAATATGTATTTTAAAAAACTAGATATTTTCGGATTCAAATCCTTCGCCGAAAGAACTATCCTTCGCTTCGAACCAGGCATCACTGCTGTGGTCGGACCTAACGGCTGCGGAAAGAGTAATATTTTTGATTCTATCCGCTGGGCATTAGGCGAACAATCCATAAAGTCTCTGCGTGGCTCAAAAAGCGAAGATGTAATATTTAATGGGACAGAGAAAATTCCTGCCTTGGGTTTCGCAGAGGTATCCGTCACCCTATCCAATGAAGCTCACATTCTTCCCATTGACTATGAAGAAGTCACTATTACTCGCCGACTTTATCGTTCTGGAGAAAGCGAATATCTGCTTAATAACAATCCTGTGAGATTGAAAGATATAACTGAAATGCTCATGGGCACTGGCATCGGAGCCGAATCCTACTCTCTTATTGAACAGGGAAAAATAAGTTTAGTGTTAAGCTCCAAACCCGAAGACAGGCGCTTGGTGTTTGATGAGGCCACCGGTGTTAGCAAATATAAGGCAAAGAAAAAAGAGGCCTTAAGGAGACTAGAGGACACAGACAATAACCTTTTGAGAGTTAATGATATTATTCTTGAAGTCAAGAGACAAATCGGCTCCATTGAACGACAGGCCGCAAAGGCGAGGAGATATAAAGATGTCTTTGAAAAACTAAAAGACCTGGAAATCAAACTAGCCCTTACCGATATTAATAGTCTAACAAATCAATGCCAGGAACTTGAAAGTATCAAATTAAACCTCGAAAATAAATTCAACCAGCTGACCGTAAACTTAGAAGAACTTAATAAAAAGATTACATCTCTGCAAAATGAAATCGAAAGCATAAATAAGGAAATAATAAATTTAAACAACGGTCTTATTAACAACAAAAATTCCATTGAAAGAGACACTCAGCATATAAAAATCAATGAAGATAGGATTCAGGAATTAAACACCAGATTGCTGGTTATTGAATCTCAAAAAACTAATCTTCTCTCACGTATTGAACATAATCAAGAAAACCTTAAAAAAATTAAAGAAAGCCTTTCTAAAATTACTGAGGAGTCACAGGAAAGAGAAAGGCAGCTAAATGAAAATAATCAGGAATTCAAGAAAATAGAAGAAATAATTCACGCTGCCAGGGAAAAAATTAAAAACTCAAATACTCGGACTTTTGAAATCGTATCACTAAAAACAAAATACAATAATGAACTAATAGACATTTCCAGTTCTTTAAACAATTTGGCTGCCAGAAAGCGTAGGCTCGAGACCGAATCCCTAAAAACATCTCAGGAAAAAGAAACTAACAAAAATGAACTGCAAAGCATAAAAAGCCAAGTAGAGGAATTAAGATCAAGATTTCAAACAATTAAAAAACAATCTGATGTTCAGAAAAACATCCTGCATAATGGCGAAAGAGAAATCCTAAGCATTGAAGAGCAGGCAAATAAGTTACAGGAGACAAGAATTAGACTAGAATCACAAAAAGAATTCTTGCAAGAATTAAAATTGCAATATGAAGATATGCCTTCTGCCAGCAACGCAGAATTAATCATTAATGACTTTGAAAAGATTAACGAAGAAGATATTTCCGGTATCATCGCTAAGGCTAAATCGGTATCTTACGATCAAACCAATAAAGTTTGTCGCATAGTCTGCGAGGCCAAATTATTTCCATTAGACGCTAAAAAAATTGAGGAAAAAATCTCACAAATCAGTTCTCAAATAAATGAAAAAGCATCAGTTTTGAATATCAAAAAGCAAGAGGCGAACAGGATCAAAAAGGAAATTGAGTCTTTAGAATCTGAGCTACAAAAACAGCAAATTGCCCTAGCAGACAAAGAAGCTATTTTAAAAAATACCCAATCAAATTTCGAAAGAATCTCTGAGGAACTGTCAGTATTGGAGTTCGAACATAACGATGTAGAAGAAAACATCACCAAACTAAATCAGAAGGGAATTGACGGCAAGAGAGATTTAGAGGAGATAAATAAGGAAAGCGATGCCTTGGAAAGTGTCATTAACGACTCCCAGAATTTAATATCCACTAATAGCAAACTGCGCGAATCGCTTTTACTAGAAATTACCCAAAACAAATCTGAATTAAATTCTATCAAAACAAAAGTAAACGATCTTTCTACCACTGCTTCGATGTTAGAAAGATCCCTTTCTGCTGAAAAGGAAGCACTGAACACTCAGGAGTTAGAAAAAGAGGACTGCAAGAAAAAAATCTTAGAGCTTACGCAAGAATCGGCTGTTTTGAAGGCAGAGATTGAAAACCTTAAAATTAAATTTGAACAGCTTCAAACAGACCATAATAATAGAAGTGAAGTGCTAGTTCAAAAGGAGAGTATTCTTAAGAACTTAAGAAGTGATCATGATCTCAAAATCTCTGAGATAGATGAAAGTAAGGAATTCCTTCATAAGCAGCAGCTTAATCTGCAAGAGAATGCCTTCAAGCTGAATCAGATAAAAGAGAGGATGACGCAGGTATATCAATATGATATCGACCAGGAAGGTCAGATAATTGACTTGACCGATTTTAATCCCTCTTCTTCAAAAGAAGAAATAGATGTTTTGCGCAAAAAAGCTGATGGCTTTGGCACTGTAAACCTCGTGGCCATTGAAGAATTAAACGAACTAAAGGAAAGATACAACTTTCTTGAACAGCAGCAAAAGGATTTGAATTCGGCTAAGGAATCACTAAGTGAGGCAATAAGAAAGATTAACCGCACTACAAGAAAAATGTTTTTGGATACATTTCATACCGTGGCCAATGAATTCAAGAACTACTTCCGGCTTCTTTTCGGAGGAGGAGATGCTGAATTATTTCTTCTAGATGAAGAAAATGTACTAGAGTCCGGAATTGAAATTATTTGCCGTCCTCCCGGCAAAAAACTTCAGAATATCTTACTCTTATCTGGTGGAGAAAAATCGTTATCAGCTATTGCTCTAATATTCGCAATTTTTAAAACTAAACCGGCTCCATTCTGTGTTTTAGACGAAATTGACGCTGCTCTGGATGAATCAAACGTAGACAGATACAGCAGGATGCTGAAAGATTTTGCTCAGGTCTCTCAATTTATCGTAATCACACATAATAAAAAGACCATAGTCCACGCTAATGTAATGTACGGAATCACCATGGAGCAATCCGGGATTTCCAAAATTGTATCTGTTAAATTAAGCGACAGCAAAAGGGAAGCTTTGGCTAAGGAGCGCAAAAAGGCCCTATTCGCTGCTGAAAATAAATAATCTTTAATCAAGGGGGGTGGGCAATGCCCAAGGTAAAAAAGATGATAATCACAAAGAAAAAAAAGACTACTAGACTGTCCAAAAAGGCTCCATGTTCGGAAAACATACAGGAGTTAATCCAGAAGAAGGCCTACGAATTATATAAACAACGAGGCTTTTCCCATGGTAGCGATTGGGCTGATTGGCTTGAAGCCGAGAGACTAGTAAAGTCAGGCAAATAAATAACTAATAATCAAATCTACTTTCATCCTGCCAGCATTTAGCGTAGAACCTAAAAAGTCTGTGTTTACGCATTTTTATCTCTACAGGATTATGAGGGCATCTGGAAAGAATTTGGGAATGTGCGAATAAATAAAAAGAAAGCGCTTCCTTGACTCTTTCTCAATAATATGTTATACTTTCCTGTAATTTTGGAAATTTGTAACTAATTCGAAATAAATGCTTTACCCATACGTATCACAATTTAACTGGATAGATATCCTAATAATCATTTGTTGCTTGAGAATGTGCTATATTGGTTTGAAAAGGGGCCTGGCAATAGAGGTTTTTAAGCTCGCAAACCTGATCTTTTGCTCATTTGTAGTTCTACACTACTATTACGCATTAGGAGAATTTATCCATAGCAAAATACCTGCTTTACCTGTTAACCCAGCGGTGATATTTAGCTATATCGTACTACTTGCAGTAATTACTCTGCTTTTTAGAATATTAAGAGAAGGTTTTTTTGTTTTTGTTAAGTCAGACATAATAAGCAACGCAAGCAAATATGCAGGCCTTTTTGTAGGTTTTGCCCGGGGAATCATCATTAGCTCATTTATAATTTTTGGTTTGCTGATATCTACAATCCACTATTTTGAATTAAGCGCCAGGACTTCGTTCTTTGGTTCTCGAGTAGTTAGTCTGCCAGTAAAAATCTATGAGGTAACTTTTAATGGTTTAACCTCTAAAATCTTCCCAGATCAATTTTTCAATCAAGAGGTAATCAAAACTCTTGAAAAAGATCACCAAAATCTAACTTATTAATCATTAAGTTTTCTTCCGGAGGGGGCGATGAAATTAAAGGAACTCTATAAGATTATTGTCGATGAAGGCATAAAACAAGATCCTAGAGGTAAAGATGCTGTAATCAAAGAACTAAAAGACAACAAAGCTTCTTTTGAAAGCCTCAGCAAGGACAAACAAAAAGATTTCGATAAAGAAAGTCTTACAAATCCCTATGCGGATACGCGAATACTTTTTGGAGACGCAGACAAGCAGATAAAAAAAGCCTTAGTAGGCATTGATATGAGCATTGGAGAGCTACTCTTGATAAACAGCCTCAATTCCAAGGCAAAGAAGAAAATCGATCTTTGTATTTCGCATCATCCTCAAGGAATTGCCTTGGCAGGGTTTTACGAGGTTATGCCGATGCAGGCCGAAATTCTCTCTAATTTTGGAATCCCCATTAACGTCGGCGAAGAATTACTTCAAGAGAGAATGACTGAAGTCGCTAGAAAAATTCACTCGGCTAATCACAATCGAGCAGTAGATGCTGCGAAACTACTCAATATTCCCATGATCTGCGCTCATACAGCTGCAGACAACTTTGCATCCACTCATATTCAAGACTTAATGGATAAGAAGAAACCCGAAAAGGTTAAAGATATTATGACCTTATTAAATGCGATTCCTGAATACCAAATTGCTATTAAAGAAAAATCCGGCCCGAAATTAATAATGGGTAGTGAGAATCGCAAGGCTGGAAAGATCATAGTTGAGATGACCGGAGGCACAGAAGGACATAAGGATATTTTCGATAGCTATGTGCAGGCTGGCGTAGGAACAATAATCGGCATGCATCTAAGTGAAGAGCACTTCAAGAAAGCCACAGGAAAACACATCAATATTATTATCGCTGGCCACATCTCATCTGACAACTTAGGAATGAACCAGCTCTTAGATAAAGTACAAAAAAGAGGAACTTTGGATATTATTACCTGCTCAGGTTTTAGAAGAATTAAAAGATAGGCTTAGCTAACCATCGGTAGTTTAAAAAGATTCAAATGTCAAAAATTATACCACCAGAAGTGATAAATGATATCCAGGATCGTTGTGATATCGTAGAGTTAATTTCTTCCTACATACCCCTAAAAAAGGCGGGAAGAAATTTTAAGGCTGCTTGTCCGTTTCATAACGAGAAAACGCCCTCTTTTGTGGTTAGTCCAGAAAAGCAGATTTATCACTGCTTTGGCTGCGGCGAAGGAGGAAATGTCTTAAACTTCCTTATGAAGTATGAACGCATGGATTTTAAAGAGGCTATATCTGTTTTAGCAAAAAGGGCAGGGGTGCCTATTCATTTTACAGAACAATTAACTGATCAGGAAAAATCTTTTACTTCTGAACTTTACAGGATAAACGAACTTGCCTGCGATTTTTATCAAAAGTACTTGCTTAAGAATGCGGACACAAAGTTACAAAATTATTTAAAATCAAGGAAAATAAGCAGCGATTCTTTAAAAAAATTAAAGATAGGCCTTGCGCCCAATCAATGGGATGGGCTGATTAATTATCTCCGCGCTAAATCCATAAATCTTAAGCTCATTGAAAACGCTGGTTTGATAGTACCTAAGGAAAATGGCGGATTTTATGATAGGTTTCGCAACAGGCTAATTATACCCATCTGCGATTTAAAAAATAGGATAATCGCCTTTGGGGCCAGGGCGCTAGATGATAGTCTGCCTAAATATATAAATTCTCCCGAGACAAAAATTTACGTTAAAGGCAGAAATCTTTTTGGATTGAACTTGGCCAAAGATTCAATTAGAGAGAATGACTACTGCGTAATCGCTGAAGGCTACTTCGATATAATAACACCCATGCAAGAAGGGCTAACCAATATAGTATGTTCGTCTGGCACAGCCTTGACCTTAGAGCAAATAAGGCTTCTTAAAAGATTTACCAAGAATATTGTGGTGGTCTATGATTCTGATACTGCGGGTCGGCTAGCGACTTTAAGAAGCTTGGATCTGTTTTTGGAAGAGGAGATACAAGTTAAAATTGTAGATTTACCCAAAGGGGATGACCCAGACCTGTTTGTAAGAAAATACGGCCTAGATAAATTTAAAAACCTAATTAATAACTCATTAGATATATTTGACTACAAGCTTAAAGTTCTCTCAGGCATGTATGATCTGAAAAAGATTAATGAAAAGACAAAAATCGCTATAGAAATGCTGGCTATGATAAAAAAGATTAAAAACGAAGTACTAAAATCTGAATATGTGAAGCTGCTTTCGGAAAGAATTTCCGTAGGCGAAGACTCCTTACTAAAGGAATTAGGCAAGATAAAGATTAATCAAACGACATACAATTTTCCGAGTGCTGAGAAAAATATTAATTATTCGTTACCCAAATTTGAGAAAATGTTACTTAAATTAGTACTGGATGACACAAAAATAACTAAAGATGTAAAAGAATTTATAAGCCCCGCTGATTTACAGGATAAGGGGCTGCAAAAGATTTTGGAAATAGTTTTTAGCCTGGGTGAATCCGAAACCAAATTAAAACCAAATCAAATCATTAGTTATTTGGATGATGAAAAATCAGTGAAAATTATTTCTGAGCTGACAAGCGAAGAAACTCTTACTTTTAAATCAGAAGACCGTAACGCTATATTGCAAGACTGCATTAAAAGAATTCAATCTAATAGCATTAATCAAAAATGTCAAAATATGCACACAAAAATTAAAGATGCGCAAACTAGCGGTGATTCTGCAGGCGTAAATAGGCTAATGGAAGAATTTAATTTATTAATAAAGGAACGGGGTAAAATTAATGAAAAAATCGGAAATTAAAACTGATGTCCAGAAGTTAGTGGCTATTGGAAAACAAAAAGGCTATTTAACTTACGACGAGGTAAACGACATTCTTCCCGAGGAATTAACTTCAGGAAATGATATTGATCAAGTCTTTGAGCTACTTAATAGCGAGGATATCCAAGTTGTGGATATTGCTGAAGCTGAACAACTCGATCTAACTTCTGCTGATTCGAAAAAGATCAAAGCACTAAAGGATTCCGTATCTAGTCCAAGCAAAAAGGTAAGGTCTATCCCGCTAGACGATCCGGTAAAGATGTATCTAAAACAGATGGGCAGGATTTCGCTCCTATCTAGAGAAGATGAAATCAGGCTGGCTAAAAAAATAGAGGAAACTGAAGAGAAGTTTAGGCAGGTTGCTTTAACGACTAAATTCGTCAGAAGCGAAATTCTCAAAACTATAAAAAAAGTCATAGAGAGAAAAATTAATATTGAAGATGTGGTAAAGGAAGATATCCAGGTAAAACGTGAAAAAGAAATTAGAAAGTTTGCCCGGCTGTATAAAAAGTTTAAACGGATAAGGAACGATCAAAAAATATCTGAAATTCTAATAGAGCTAAACCTCACCACTACAGTAATTGAAGATATTTTTTATGACTTAAATCATTTTGTTAAAGAAGTATACCGAATTGATAAAGACTTAAAGAAGCGTCAGGGAAGACAAAAGCGCGGTCAAATCCAAGAACTAAAACAAAGAAAAAAGAAGCTTCAAAGAATAGTAATCGCTCCTTTTAGTAAATTAAAAGAACAAATCAAAATTGTAAAAGTAAGGCAGTCGCACTTTTCCAGAGCAAAAAAGAGCCTGGTAGAGGCAAACCTTAGGTTAGTTGTCAGCATTGCCAAGAAATATACTAATCGCGGCCTATCTTTCCTAGACCTTATCCAAGAGGGCAACATGGGTTTAATGCGCGCGGTTGAAAAATTTGAATATAAAAGAGGGTATAAATTCTCTACGTATGCCACCTGGTGGATCAGACAAGCCATAACGCGTTCTATAGCTGATCAATCCCGCACTATTAGGATTCCTGTACATATGACTGAGACTATCAATAAAATTATTCGTGTCTCCAGAATATTTGTCCAAGAAAACGGAAGAGAGCCAGCCCCTGAAGAGATCGCAAGATCCATGCGCATCCCTCAGGATAAGATAAAAAGTATTCTAAAGATCGCTCAGGAGCCGATTTCGCTGCAAACCCCTATCGGAGATGAAGGGGATACTCACTTTGGCGATTTCATAGAGGATAAAAAGGCAGTTTCACCAGCTAATGCCACTGTTCACTCCATGCTTAAGGATGAAATAGTCTCTATTCTTAGTACTTTGACTGACAGAGAAAAGGAAATTTTGATGCTGCGCTTCGGCATATCTGATGGCTCACCTAAAACCTTGGAAGAAGTCGGTAACGTATTCAAAGTCACGCGCGAACGAGTTCGTCAAATCGAAGCCAAGGCCCTGCGTAAACTAAGACACCCTACCCGATCTAGAAAGCTGAGAACATTCCTAGACATGACTCTTGTCCATGAACGAGAGAGCTAATGAGGAAAATCCAGTTAATTCTTCTTTTCAAAATAAGGGTTTCGCAGGATTTCATTTCAAAAAATTGTATTAGAAAAATTGTAGGCTCATCATGAAAAACCTACTAAAAACACTACTTCTTGGTGTAATGACGTCACTGTTATTGATGTCTGGAATTTTGCCTTGTTTCGCAGGACTCACCTATCAAGATTTTGAACCAGACAATGGCTCAACGACTTACTGCTGGGCTCTGGATCCATTGCGCTATTACGTACGCCTATCAATGCCCGGCGAACCAGCTTTTGACGAACGTTCGGCGTTGCTACTAAGTCCGTTTCCACATTATTGGGGGAAGATAGGAGTAGAATCACAGGTTCACAATTGGAATATCAACTTTGATCTCGCTGTAAACGACAGGTTCACTTTTTGGATCCATTCCACCCCGCTGTGGGGAGGGCGTCATACCGTAGGAGTAACATTTTATGATAATGGCTTGTATGCGGACAATGGCTTTGAAGTCTGGACAACCAAAACCACATTTACTAACGAGTGGACTCAACTAACTGTACTTTTTAGCCAACTCCCCCCTGATTTAGATCTCAAACATATTCACCATATTGTGTTCAGTACCTATTGGCCAACATATAATCCGGGGGAGGGATATTTTTTTGATAATCTTACCGTAGTTAGAGCAGACCGCATGTATCAGGCGTTTGAGCCTGAGCAGCGCTCGGGTTCAACCATAGAAGAATATGCCTGGGCGTGGAATCCGAACGACACTGTTGATTTCTCACAAGGATTGGAACCAGCTGCTGAAGGCCTGCATTCGTTGAAATTTATCTCCACAGAAAAATGGGGAGGATTCGGCCTGCAATCTGAAATGGAGAAATTGGTAGACGGAAATCAAACGTTCTGGCATGTAGACCTGCATCCGCAGAAAAACGATAGGCTCGTATTTTACGCCTACAATCTGGCCGAAAACAATCTAGATAACAATCTCGCGTTACAATTCTATGATCACGAAAATCACCATACTGATGAAACAAAAGTAGTTGTGTGGGCCAAGAAGGCCGCTCACCATAACAAATGGACAAGGCTTGAGGTACCATTTAGCGACTTGCCAGAAACATTAAACCTCAATGATCTCAATAAAATTCAAATTCAGGAATACTGGCCGGGCACGTATTATTTTGATGACATCCGAGCTACTAGTCCCATTCTTTCTATAAATGAAAAGAAACTACTCAATGGCATAGTTAAATGGAATTCTTACACCACGCCCTATGGCTTAGAGAAGCATGAAACATTAAACACAGAACTATCCTGGAGAAACATAAAATATAGGTACAGAAAATATGAACTCCAAGAAAGTCGGGTAAGTGCTGACGGCCCCTGGGAAACAGTTTATAGCGGATACGAAACATCATTCAATGTTACCAGGTTAACAAAACTATGGTATCAAGTGCGCTGGAAAGAAATCACAACGCTTAGTAGACCAATCCCTTATGTCTCAGATTGGAGTGACGTTGTGCAATACACTCCTACTCTTGAAATCAATAATGAACAGCTCAATTCAGCTGGGCTTATTGAATGGAACGCAGTACCCCTCCTGGCTGATCTTTATGAATTAGAATCGGCTCATGATAAAGAAGGACCATGGGCTACTATTTACAGTGGAGCCTATCCAACTAATCCGATACCAGCTATTCAGGGTAAATGGTACAGAGTCCGCGCTTTGCACTTAGAACAAGAAATCGTTACCGATGTGACAAAATGGAGCACGCCTCAACACTATGCCCCCGGACAAGAATTCCTCAAATCTGCAGGGACTATAATCAGAGACCAAGACGGCAATGGTGATGAAGTTCTCTTGCAAGGAATAAACTTAGGTGGGCTCCTATTAATAGAAAAGTGGATGACGGGAATTGGGGCAGAAGATTCACCGAACATAGAGGATGATTTTACTATCAGAGAAGTCCTCACCGAACGATTTGGAGAAGATGGCTGCGATCAACTGCTCACCGCCTTTCAAGAAGCCTACATTGACTCAATTGATTTTATTAACCTAAAAGATATGGGCATTAATTTTGTAAGGCTGCCTATCTTTTTCCGTATCCTTCAGGATGATGAAGGGAATTGGATCACCAATGACCTTGGAGAAATTGACTTTAGCAGGATCGACCGCATTGTAAATTTCTGTGCTGACAGAGGCATCTATGTAATGCTGGATTTACACGGCGCCCCGGGGGGACAAAGTCCTGAAGCCCATACAGGCCAAGAAAACCTCAATAAACTATTTGAAGATAGTCCTGAAGGACAAACCTATAGGGATAGAACCGTGGAAATCTGGGAGACCATCGCAACCCACTACCAGGACAACGCCGCAGTCTGCGGCTACGACCTCCTTAACGAACCGACTGGCGCTCCCACCAATCAAGACCTTTGGGATCTCTATGGCCGCCTCTATGACGCCATACGTGCAATTGACAACAATCACATCATTGTTATGGAAGGCGTTTGGGACTGGACCACGCTCCCTAATCCTGCAGGCCTAGGTTGGAGCAATGTTATGTACCAATTTCATTATTATCTCTGGGATTACGATGAAGATATCGCAGCCCATATGAACTATATTGATTCTAATATTGCCCAGGCAGATGTTTATCAAGACTTATATAATGTTCCTGTGTTAATCGGAGAATTTCATGGATTCAGCCAAAAAGCCATTTGGGAATATTATTTGCAAAATTTCAATGAGCAACACTGGAGTTGGTCACTCTGGACTCAAAAATTCCACTCTTCACCATCGAATTGGGGACTCTATAACCACGCCGACTACAACAAAGAACTACCGAAACTCAGAGATGGAGGCGATTCACTCGTAACGCTGCTTAAGAAATTTCAACGCTATGCCACGAATGATTTCCATTGTCAAAATTTCTCTTTAATTAAATTAATAAAACAATACTTCCTTCCGCCAACAATAGAGCCATACATTGCTGAAATTTCTCCGGAAACAACCCAGATCTATCAGACGGTACACATCAGCGGTATAAACTTTGGCCAGACGCAAGGCGATAGTGCCGTACTATTCGAAAATGATAGAATTCTCCCGGTTATCACATGGTCAGATACATTTATCCGCGTTCAAGTCCCCAGTGACGAAACCCGGTACTATGGCATGATAAAAATTCAAACAAACACGGCGTCAAGCAACGAAGTATTGCTTCACATAATTCAATAGCACACCATTAATACTTTCTTTCCAAAACTCTTTTTTTACCAAATAAATATCTTTTTTCTCTTCAAGCTAGGTAGATTCAAGGATCTAACGCAACAATGCACAAAATTTTTCATGAGGTGTATGC
>CAZFPS010000027.1:0-22033 GCA_964520705.1 uncultured Planctomycetia bacterium
ATAGCTAAAGGCAAACCAACATAACCTAAGCCTACAATAGCAACCTTAGCCTTATTTTTATTAATTTTGCTAAATAATATTTGCTTATAGTTAGGCATCTCTACCTCCCTATTCCTATATAAGTAAAACCCATCTTGGTAAGTTTAGCCTTATCATATAAATTTCGACCATCAATAATCAAAGGATATCTCATAATCTTTTTAAGCTTTACGAAATCAAGTTCTTTAAATTCATTCCACTCCGTAATAATCAAAATACAATCGCACCCTTTAGCGGCGTCATAAGAATCTTTAGCAAAATAAACATCCTTAAAAACTAACCTTGCTTTTTGCATGCTTTGTGGGTCGAATGCCCTGATTTTAGCGCCCTCCTCTTGCAATTTCTCAATGACCTTCAATGAAGGGGCAAATCTTAAATCATCGGTATTCGGCTTAAAGGAAAGCCCTAATATGCCCACACGTTTAGATTTTATATTCCATAGTGACGATTGAATCTTTTCAATGAAATCCAATACTTGATTTTCATTAATCTCCCGGACAACTTTAAGTAAATCAAAACTATAACCTAGTTTTTCAGAAATTTTTATAAAAGCATCCAGGTCTTTAGGAAGGCAAAAACCTCCAAAGCCAAGGCCTGCGTCCAAAAATGACCTATTAATTCTTTTGTCTACGCCCATACCTTCAGCAACTTTTAAAACATCAGCACCTGAAAGCTCACATATTTTTGAAATAGCATTTATATAAGAGACTTTTGTAGCTAAAAATGAATTGGAAGCATGTTTGATTAATTCCGCAGATTTAATATCGGTTATAATTTTAGGCGCTCGGATTGGCTTGTATAAACTTAACAGTAAATCTTTCGCCTTCTTTGAACTCACGCCAATAACTATTCTATCAGGATTTAAAAAGTCATAGATAGCTGTCCCTTCACGCAAAAATTCAGGATTAGAGGCTACGTCAAATTTTATGCCTTTTTTTAAATTTATTTTAATAGTATGCTCGATCCACCTACCCGTCTCCACTGGCACCGTTGATTTGCCGACTATTAATTTATATGAATCCATATTTGAGGCTATGGCTTTAGAAACAACTTCGATAGCCGTTAAATCAGCCTCGCCATCATCTTTAGGTGGAGTACCTACAGCGATAAAAACTATCAAGGCATCCTTTACCGCCTTTTTAATACTTTGAGAAAAATAGAGCCTGCGTTTCTTTACATTCCTCTTAACCATCTCTTCCAAACCAGGCTCATATATGGGCATAGACAAAGATTTTAGCTTTTTTATCTTCTCTTTGTCACTATCAACACAGACGACCTTATTGCCCAGTTCTGAAAAACAAACACCAGTGACTAATCCCACATACCCTGTCCCAATTACGGCTATATTATACATAATATTTTTTGATTATGTTTTAGGTTGCTGATGGCCTTTTGAGGCATCGAATCCTAAATCAGGAAATGCCTTACACCTAAACCCTAACCAAAATGTCGTTCCTTTCTTTTTCTTAGAATTTACTGTAAACTCTACCTCCCAACAGTGCAAATCTCTTGACAGTGTATACTCTTGTTCTTCAATGGATTTTTTGGAGCTGGTCAATTCCAGTCGATGGTGAGAGCGGAATTTCCATTTGGGGTTTAATTTTTTTTCAAAAGTAAACGTAAGCAGCTTGCTGTTCTCGTCTCTTGCAAAGCGGTAACCAGTACTTATACTACCATCTTCTCCGAGAGGAAACGTCAAATCGAAATTTGCATCCCTAAATGAGCGCTTACGGAAATCAAAATTTGCGTCTGACCAGAATTTCATCCAAGAATTTGGTAATAACTCCAAATCAAATTCTAAATCCCCAAATCTACCTCCGTAACCTTCAAGCTTAAACGAATAAGGACTAGAAGCTATGAAAGTCATGAAGTCAACTGATTGACCTTCTCTTTTTGTCTGCAGCTTATTCTCCAAAGATACTGTCATAGTATTTGATTGAACTATCGAATCTAGGCCTTCAAATGCAGTCAATCTGCTAGATTGTAAAGTCGGTTCATTGATATAGGAATATTCTAGGGAAGGTGTAATGATATGGCGCAACCTATCTATCTCTAGCCCATACGAATCAATCTTAACATCATTAAATGTACGGTAAAACTTAGTAAGCAAGCTGCCTCCAGTATAAAATACATAACGGAATAGATCTTCTTTGCCATTTTTATCCTTTGAATAATATGTATACCTCGGCCCCACAAAAGGTTCTATTTGGAAGAAAGCAAGTTTAAAAGGATAAGATAATTGATTATAGGTATCAACGCGAACGGTATCCTCATCTTCATCAGTTAACGCTGTCCGAGAAGTTAAGCTAACCACGCTAGACTCATGTTTAAAATAAAAAGACGATTCTCCAATCTTTTGTTTTGAAGTATCTAATTTCACCTCAGGAATCTTCTCTGTCACAGTATAGAATTGGTTAAATCTCTTCTGTAACAATAAGCTTAAAGTGGCACTTGGATAGCTATGACTATACAAAAAATAGCTTTTGGGCTGAGACTCCATTTCATACTGTCTGTAGTAATAGTGTTTTAAAAAATTCGCATCGGAATAATCGTTTATCTCTAAAGTAATTTGATCGTTGTCATCTATATCCCACTTATGCCGATATTCTGTTTTATAACGTTCAGGGTTCTTAAAGAATGGCTGGACTTCTCCCTCCCCCCTCAAATGCTCATGAATTCGATAGTAACGAAATAGCCCGTTACCAAATTCTTCAGAAAGAAACTCCATATCAATACCACCGCCAAAACCCTTATTTTCACGCCAGTCAAAATGCAAAATACCCCTTAGATCATCATTTAGATAAAATCTATACGCACTCAGCAAAAACGTTCCCCACTCTTTAGATTGTCCTGGGGTAAAACTAAGCCCATACCTTCTATCTTTTATATAGTGTTCATAGAAAGGGATATACATCATAGGCATATCGCCAACCAAGAAAGTCACTCCTCGTGCAATAATTTTCTCCTCAGGGAGAATCTCTATTTCTCGGGCGTGCATTCTATAGTGAGGTACGTCTAAATTACATGTGGTTATGTCGCCATTGTGCAAAATGAATTTGGTGGGAAACTTCTCTACCTCTGGCGCAACTCCATAATAAGGAGCAGCTTTTATATTAGCATCGTTTATCTTGCCAAGCCTCGTGTCAAAATTATAAAAAGCGCTATCCCCTTCTATTGTGCCTCCTTCCTCCACTAGCCTAACATTTCCCTCAGCAAAAGCGTCTTTGGTCTTAGTAAATACGGTTATCCTGTCACAAGATAAAGTAGTATTGCCATATTCTATAATAACATTCCCCTCAGCAATTATCTTTTCGAGTTCTGTAAAAAATTCTAGCTTGTCGCCATTTACCACTACCGGAACCTGTTCCTTCAAATCCATAGAAAAACTCATTACTGAGCTAGTCATAAGAAATAGCAAAACAAAAACTAAAGATTTTCTTAAGCCGACCATCCTGCCTCTCTAGTGTTTTCTCTAACTAATAAAGCCGCCCCAATTAAACCTGCATCTTTTCCTAAGCATGCTCTTTTAATCCGTACCGACTTGGCCTGTGTCGGCATCGCTCTTTTGTTTATCGTTTCCTTCATTTTTGAAAATATAAAACTACCTGCAAAAGATAATCCTCCACCAACTACAATAACATCGGGATTTAATAAGTTGACAACTCCTGTTAAGGCAATGCCTATTTTCTCAGCAAAATTATTATAGATACTTAATGCTATCTTATTGCCTCGCTTGGCTAATCTACTCAAATCTTTTAAAGTAATATCTTTTTTCTGCAATCTTCTTTTAGCCTCGGCTAAAATAATTTTATTGCCCACATATCTTTCCAAACAGCCTCTTCCCCCGCAGTTACAAACAGGCCCACCCATGCTTAAGGGCATATGGCCTACCTCTCCAGCACAAGACCTCGCTCCCCTGAAAAGTTTACCTGCCAAAATTAATCCACCCCCAACTCCAGTGCCTAAGGTAATACAGACAGCATTCTTTTTTCCTCTAGCTGCTCCTAATTTAACCTCAGCCAGAGCCATAAGATTGACATCATTATCAACAAAAACTCTTAGGCCTAGTTTCTTTCTTAAGATATCTCTGATGGGAGTATTTCGCCAATGTGGTATATTGGGCAGATGGTGAACTTTGCCCTTTTTAAAATCCACTGGACCCGGCACACCTATTCCTAAGCCTATGATTTTACTTTTATTTATATGCTTATCTTCAAGTAGCTTAACAACCCTTATTACTATCTCAGATATTAACTTGCTTCTTTTTGAAATAAAATTCCTTGTAGAAAAAGATGTTTTAGACTTAATACATAGCGACTTATCTACAAGAGCTATCCGAGTATTTGTACCACCTAAGTCTACGCTAAGAATATATCTATCCATATTTGACATAGATTCTAGCTTAAATTAGTGAATTATGCAACAAAATTAACATAAAGATGGCCTATAACCAGAATGGATAGAAGAGCTTATATTATTTTAAAGAGTAAAGAACTTTCTTATGTGAGAGGTATCAAATGATAACTCTCTAGAAACATAAACAATCTATTGCTCATATTTAGCATAGGCAGAAACTTTATTTTTGCCAGTTTGTTTAGAGCGATAGAGGGCCCAATCGGCTTTATCAATCAAATCCTGACAATCACCTGCATCTTGGGGAAAACTGGCAACGCCAATACTCAAAGTCACTTTCAATAATTCATCAAATGCCCTAATCTGCTTTGACTCTAGCGACTTACGGATTCTTTCTGCTGCGAACAACCCTCCATCTTTAGAAGTCATAGGCAAAATGACCATAAATTCCTCACCGCCATATCTACCAATTAAATCAATTTCACGGCAATTAAGTTTAATAATATCGGCAGCAGATTTTAGTATCACATCCCCAACAAGGTGCCCATATTTATCATTGAAAGACTTAAAGTTATCTATATCAATCATAAGAAAAGATAATGATAAATTAAATTCGCCCGAGCGCCGCAATTCTTCTTCAAAACGATCAAGAGAATAGCGACGAGTAAATACTTTGGTAAGGGAATCGGTGATGGCTAACTCTTGAACTCGCTCATATAACCTAGCTCTTTTAATGCTAGTTATAAATTGGGCAATAAGAATATCTAATATCAATCTCTCGTCTTTAGGCAAACCTCTGATGGCCAAATATCCATAGTTATCTGAGTCTGAAATCAAAGGGATAACCTCAAAATCACCTAATTCACTGCGCGAATCTATTGATGAAAGATAATCACACTCTTCAAACTTAACAAAATTACCCAGCCCCTCTCTAAAGTTTAAAAAAATCTTTTCTTCATCCAGGAATTCACAAATGTCCTTAGTAATTTCATACATATTCATCATCTTAAGGACAATCTTTTCTCTGTTCGCATTCTCCTCTTTCAACTGACTTACTCTAAGTGTTAAATCATTAAGATTATTTTCTACTGCAACTAAATCATCAAAGGATAGATAATAAACTTTGGCTAGTTTTAATTTTAGAATGAAAAATATTGCAATAATTGTTATAGTAAAAATAAAATACATCATAACGAACAGACCTTATTTCTACCGTTCTGTTTAGCTTTATACATGGCCACATCGCTCTGCTTGACTAAATCCAACCAAGAGTTTCCGTCTACCGGAAAAGTAGCCACCCCTATGGAAACAGTTAATTTCACTGGCTCCCGACGCAAAAAGATGACGCCATCTTGAATGCCTTTCCTAAGGTTCTCAGCTATCTTCAAAGCTTCCTTCTTTTTTGTCATTGGCAAAAGGACACAAAATTCTTCTCCACCAAATCTAGAAACAATAATATTTTGACTGTTAAAAATTCCTTTTAGTAAATCTGCTATGTGCATTAAAACTATATCTCCAGAACGATGGCCAAAACGATCATTATAGGACTTAAAAAAATCTATATCCAACATCAACAAAGACAGCTCATATTTTTGCTTTAACGCATATTGTACCTCTTCTGCACCGCGCTCATCTAAGAATCTCCTTAGGTATAATCCTGTTAAACCATCTCTAATCGCTAACTCTTCTGTGCGCTCATATAAAATAGAGTTTTCTAACGATATGCTAATAAGGCTAGCTATGGTAGATAAAAATCTTAAGTCTTCAGAAGAAAACTTAGAAACTAGTTCAGATTCGATACGTATAAGTCCTATAAATCTATTTGGCGTTACCAAAGGCGCTATCATCACCGAACCCAGATTGCGAGAAATAGTATTTTTTGTCAACTCGGGATCGAATCTAAAATCTTTATTTGTGTCTTCTATTAATAAAACTTGGTTGTGCTTTAAAACCCATTCGTCAAACACATCTCCGTGCTTTTCTTTTATTATGATATTGGAATTGACTTTCCTTGAAGAAAGAACCTCTAATTTGTTATTCTCCCGATTGATTAAATAAACGACAATAGTTGCATTCTTGCCGAATAGCGCAAAGGTCTCTTTGGCAACAGTCTCTCCTAAATCTTCCAAAACCAGGGTTTGATTGAACTTATCTAATGCCTGCTTCAATAATGCATATCTAGAATTCTTTTTTTCTAGAGCCGAAACTAGAGCTTTTTCCTTGCTTATCGATTCCTCCAAAAGATTCATTTTTTCCAAAAGATCTTGTTTCTTAATTGTCAACAGATCTACTTTATTTTTATTTCTTCTGGAGATTAGAAAAAGGATCGAAGATACTAATCCATAGACTAAGATAATGAATATTAAAGATTTGTTGAAGAGACTGATAGCGGAAAGGATATGTAAAAGAAGTAGTACAGGAATGAAGAAAAAGACTATTTTAGATAATTGTCTTTTCTGTGTCTGGATCAAAGAAATGCACCTTATTCATATCAAAAACTAAATCCATATCTTGATTCACTTCGGGTCGGTTGTGCGCTCCTACCCTAGCAATAAATGTGTGCTTACCAGTTGTTAAATATAAGTAAACCTCTGATCCCATTGGCTCAACAACTTCGCAGGTTGCTGTAACTACGTTTTCCGGAGGAGCCTGAGAGACAAAAAGCTTATCATAAATATCTTCTGAACGAATCCCGAAGAATATCTCCTTATCTTTATATGGGACAAGCTTAGTCACCATTTCTTCTGCAGCCTTAACTTTAAAGCGCCCCTCGTTGAAATAGATGCTGCCATCCATCTTAATGATTTTACCTGTCATAAAATTCATCGGAGGATTTCCAATAAAGCCAGCAACAAATTTATTTGTTGGCTTATCGTAAATAGTGATGGGATCGGTAGCTTGCTGTACTACGCCATCTCGCATTACAACTATTCTATCACCCATAGTCACAGCCTCTATCTGATCGTGAGTAACATAAATCATCGTAGTTAGCAACCTCTGGTGCAATTTCTTAATTTCGGTCCTCATCTGAACCCTCAGCTTTGCGTCTAAATTACTGAGAGGCTCGTCAAATAGGAAAACTGAGGGCTTTCTTACGATTGCTCTACCCACAGCCACGCGCTGCCTCTCGCCACCGGATAATTCTTTGGGGCGCCTATCTAATAAATGGTTTATACTCAATATCCCTGCGGCCTCATTAACTCTTTTGGTGATTTCGCTCTTGGGATAACGCCTTAATTTCAAACCAAAGGCCATATTCTCAAAAGCGGTCATATGCGGATAAAGAGCGTAATTTTGAAACACCATAGCGATATCTCGATCCTTAGCGGGTATGTCATTTACAACCCTGTCGCCAATCTGAATTGTACCTTCAGTAATCTCCTCCAGGCCAGCAATCATTCGCAATGTAGTAGACTTGCCGCAACCAGAAGGCCCAACAAAGACTAGAAACTCCTTGTCTTTTATATTAAGGTTGACATCATCAACTGCTAGAACATCACCCTTATACGACTTTGAAATGCTTTTTAGACTTACCTGTGCCATTATTTATTCCTAAAAAATATTAATAATTTATATTGAACTATTATATATAAACTAAAGTCAATGTCAACTCAAATAATCTATCAAAGAAGCGATAGTCTCCTTGAGTTGTTTACGATGCACAATCATATCAATCAAACCATGCTCAAGCATAAATTCCGAAGTCTGGAAATTCTCTGGCAATTTCTGCTTAATCGTCTGCTCTATTACTCTAGGGCCGGTAAACCCAATTAAAGCCTTAGGTTCAGCAATGATGATATCACCAATTCCCGCAAAAGATGCCATAACTCCAGCCATGGTGGGATTAGTAAGTACAGATATGTATGGAAGATTCTTTTGGCTGTGTTTTGATAAAGCCGCCGAGGTCTTAGCCATCTGCATCAATGAAAACATACCTTCATACATACGTGCTCCGCCTCCGGAACCAGAAACAATGATCAAAGGCAACTTATTTTTTGTAGCATATTCAACTGTTCTCGTAATCTTTTCACCCACCACAGAGCCCATTGAACCCATAATAAAATGTGAATCAGTTACAGCTAAAACCACTCTTCTTTTGTTCAAATTACCATCACCGGTAATCACGGCCTCATTTAAATCTGTTGCCGCCTGATCCTCTTCCAATTTTTGCTTATAACTTTTAGGTCCTTTAAAATTCAAAGGATCAGCTGCAACCATATCAGCATATGTTTCATTGAAAGTCTTTTTATCAATAAGAAAATTTATCCGCTCTCTAGCGGTTAATGTGAAATGAAAATTACACTTTGGACAAACCTTAGAATTTTCCTTTAGTTCCTTATTATAAATAGGCTGAGAACAGCTTTCGCATTTCGTCCAAATCCCATGAGGGATATCCTTCTTTTTTATTTTTACTAGAGTATATTTTGGCCTACCGAATAACGGCATTGTATCTATCCTCTTTAAATATCTACAATTTATTCAAACTTATGCGCCACTAGACCTGAAAGTAACTTTGGATAAAAATAAGTAGATTTTGGCGGCATTTTTTCTCCAGACAAAGCTACATCCATAATTTGCTTCATACTTGTAGGTCTCAAGAAAAAAGCTGCCAAGTTATCGTCGCAATCGACTTGATCCTTTGCTTGACTAACTTCTTTTGTATACATTATAGCATCTTTTCCAATCTTTAGAAGTTCCTTTAATATATAGAAATCAAGAATAGCGACATCTAAATCCATAAAACAACTCCGCCCTTTAAAAAAGGACTTTAATTCACGTTTTGATTTCAACTCTAAAAACAAAGATTCTTTTCGATAATAAATACCAAAAGCGCAGTGCTTTTTAGGGAAAGAATATAATTTGTCTTGTAACTCAACTACGGAATTGCACTTGCTGACCTTAAAGGATTTCTCCAATTTCTTAATATCAATCTTGGTTTTAACGACCCTATGGACCGGCTTTATACACAACCCTTTTGATTCAAGTGGAGTGAAATAGGTCATTATATAATTATAACTCTTATCCACAGAATATTCTTTGTCCTGCTCCCTCATTAATCTAAGATATGTAGAAGCTACTTCAAAGCGATGATGCCCATCAGCAATAAATATTTGCTTGTCTTTCAATTTGGATTTTATTTCTTGAATTTTTTCCGGATTTGTTAATTTCCATATAGAATTTCTTACGCCTTGAGCATCCTTCAATAGGAAGTCTGGTTTTTGACCAGAAAGGAAATCTTTAAACACAGTCTCAACAACCCGTTCTTTATCAGAAAAAACAGTAAATATAGGACTCAGATTTGCCTTTACGCTCTTGACTAATTCCAATCTATCAGTCTTAGGGGCTGAATGGGTATTTTCATGCGGAAAGACAATGCCTGATTCAACCAACTGCATAAGCCCAATAAATCCAATACGAGAAAACTCTTTGTCATCACAAAAATAGTCCTGTTTATAAAAATAAAGGGCTTCGCTTGAATCCTTCTTCAGTATCTGTGTTTTTAGCCAGTCATTTAAAAAAACTTTGGACCTTGTATACCTATTATTAGAATCGTCATCTTCTACTTCTGTCCTATTTAAAATTAGCCTGATAAAGTTATAAGGATTCTGATGGTAGTAAAAATCCTGATCGTCACTGCTGATTACGTCATAAGGAAGGCATACTACTTGAGAGGGATCGACTATGCTATCCAAATTATAACAAACACCCTTAAAGGGCTTTATATTCGTCATGTCACAATTCTGGCTCCTATAATTGCCCCAAGACTATCACAAAATAGATCTAAGCTAGATGCGTAACGTCCCGGAACAAACAACTGGTGAAATTCATCGCTAGCCGCATAAACAACAACTAACAATACACTAAAAATGAAAATCTTTTTTACAGGCAGTGTGAGCTTTGTGTTCTTAACTGCCCTATAGGTTAAAATACCTAAAGGAAAATATTCTAAAATATGTAGAATATAATTTACGGATGCAATATTCCTTGGAAGAGCTGATCCGGGTATGGAAGAAATAATAAAAATCAGTATTGAATACAAAATTACTGGAAACCAATATTTATAAAAACTATCCAAAGTATTCCTTAAATCTTACTTCCCTTGACAACTGGAACAATCCGACTTGTTATCTTTTGTCATGGGGCAAGCTTTAGGCTTGGGTTTATCTGAACCAGTTTTATCCTTACGATAATCCGTTGCGTAAAAACCAGAACCTTTAAAAATTATTCCCGATCCAGCGCTGATCAATCTCTTGGCTTTATTCTTGCTACACTTTGGGCACTTCTTGATCGGATTAGCCGTCATATACTGAAATTTCTCAAACTTATGACCACAACCTTGGCACTCGTATTCATACGTTGGCATAATTTTCCTCGATTATTTAAAAACCTTCTTTATCTTATCGCTGAAAGAAGAAGCCTCATCTATTTCTTCGCCTCTAGATTTAGCAAAATCTTCGATGATGCGATTCTGTTCTTTCGTTAAATTTGTTGGGATCTCAATATTTATTCTTGCTAACTGGTCACCCCTTGAGCTTGAGCGCATACCAGGCAACCCCTTGCCTGCTAATCTAAATATCTTCCCACTTTGAGTGCCTTTTGGGATTTTCATTTTTACACTTCCGTTCAAAGTTGGCACCTTAGTCTCACCGCCCAAGATTGCTTTAGTAACAGGTACAGTAACGTCACAAAGCACATCTTGTCCATGGCGACCAAAAGTAGTGTGCTGTCTTACTAGAACCAAAACATATAGATCCCCTTTACCCGTCTGGCCTTCTTCACCTTCACCTCTTACTCTTAGATGAGAACCATGCTCTATTCCAGCAGGAATCTTTATATGAATTTTTCTAGTTACCTTACTTCTCCCCTGACCATTACAGTCCGGACAAAAAGCAGTAATTATCCTACCTGCCCCTCGACATTGTGGACAAGTTTGTGAAAGGTGGAAAAACCCACTAGAGACAACAACTTGTCCTTTGCCTTTACACTGTGAACAGGCTGTCTTTTTTGCACCTGGCTTTTCTCCAGAACCCTGACATTTTTTACATAGTTCATAACGCGGCACATTTAATACTTTTTCTGCCCCGGAATTAACTTCTTCTAAAGAAATCTCAGTTTCAAACTCTAAATCTCTTCCACGCTTAGCCCTGCGAGTGCGCCCGCCTCCGCCAAATAAATCAAAATCCGAATCCCCAAAAATGCTTCCAAATATACTATCACCAGAACCAAAACCAGTCAAATCCTCGAATATGCTAGAAAAGTCTGCGCCTCTGAAGATATCTTCAGTACTATATCTCTGATCTACGCCAGAGTGACCATATTGATCATAAAGTGCGCGCTTTTGGGAATCAGACAATACCGCATACGCCTCTGATATCTCCTTAAACTTCTCCTCAGCTTCCTTCTTTTTATCTTCGGGGACTCTGTCGGGATGATATTGCAAAGCAAGGCCCCGGTAAGCCTTCTTTACTTCATCTAAAGAAGCACTCTTTTTTACTCCGATAATTTCGTAATAATCACGCTTTGTCGTCATTATCCTTTAAAGACATAAACTGCTTACTTCTTATCGTCTTCTGTTGTATATTCCGCATCGATAACATCATCTTTTTTAGGTTCAGTTTTTGAATCCTGTTCCGGAGCTGCACCAGCCGAAGGACCAGCTTGAGGCCCAGCTTGCGCGCCTTGCGCCTGCTGCTTTGCAGTTGAAGCTTTATAAATTTCTTCTGCTAACTTATGAGAAGCTTTTGTTAACTCCTCCATTTCCCTCTTTATTCTATCGACATTCTTATCTTTGATTGCTGTTTTTAAATCGTTGAGTTTAGCTTCTATAGCTGCACGCTCACTCTGATTAACCTTATCGCCATAGTCCTTTAGCGATTTTTCAGTTGCATAAGCTAAATTATCTGCCTGGTTGATTACTTCAACTTCTTCTTTCTTCTTACTATCTTCAGCTGCAAATTTCTCAGCATCATTAACCATTTTGTCAATCTCTTCTTTGGAGAGCTTCTTAGGTGCAGTAATCTTTATAGATTGTTCTTTACCTGTACCTAAATCCTTAGCAGAAACATGAACAATCCCATTAGCATCGATGTCAAAAGCGACTTCAATCTGAGGGATGCCGCGTCGTGCTGGAGGTATACCCAACAAATCAAATCTCCCCAACTCCACATTATCATTAGCCATAGACCTTTCACCCTGAAGCACACGGATTGTAACAGCTGTCTGATTATCTGCAGCTGTGGAGAATATTTGGCTCTTTTTTGTAGGTATGGTTGTATTTCTCTCGATTAATTTAGTAGAAACACTGCCTAAAGTTTCAATTCCCAAAGAAAGCGGAGTAACATCAAGCAGCAATACATCTTTTACGTCACCTTTTATAATTGCCGCTTGAATTGCTGCGCCTAAAGCTACGCACTCCATAGGGTCAACTCCACGTTCAATCTTTTTTCCAAAATAATCCTCTACGAATTTCTGTACGATAGGCATCCTTGTGGGACCGCCAACCATGATTATCTTATCAATGCCCCTATCTCCAAACTCAACGCCCTCTTTTTTGAAAGCATCTCTGGCATCATTCGATGCGCGCTCTAAAGGACCTCTACACCTTTCAATAATTGGACTTACCAATTCTTCCAATTTAGCGCGGTTAATTGCCATAGTTAAATGTTTAGGCCCAGTTGCATCTGCGGTAATAAAAGGTAAGTTTATGTCCGTGGTTAAAGTGCTAGAAAGCTCGACTTTGGCTTTTTCTGCTCCTTCACGTAAACGCTGCATAGCCATCTTGTCATTTTTTAGATCAATCCCATTTTCACGCTTAAATTCCTTTACTATATAGTCGATCATCGCATTATCCATATCGGTTCCACCTAGCTGCGTATCTCCGCTTGTGGCCATTACTTTAAATCCGCCTTCCTTCCACATCTCCATTATTGTTACATCCAGCGTACCACCACCGAAATCGAAAACCAAAATTTTCAATTCCTTACCAGCCTTTTCCAATCCATATGCAAGGCAGGCTGCAGTGGGTTCATTAATAATTCTAAGCACCTTTAATCCTGCAATCTCTCCTGCATCTTTAGTTGCTTGTCTTTGGTTATCATCAAAATATGCTGGACAAGTAATAACTACTTCTTCTACTTTATCACCAAAATAAGCCTCTGCATCCTGTTTAATCTTTTGAAGTATAAACGCAGAAATCTGCTGCGGGCTGAATTCTTTGCCAAAAAGTTTAAACTTGTGGTCAGTTCCCATCTTTCGTTTTGCTGCCTGAATTGTCCCTTCGGGATTTATTGAGGCTTGGCGCCTTGCTGGTTCACCCACCAAGTGCTGCCCATCTTTTGTAAAAGCCACATAAGACGGAAAAGCCTTGCCAGAAGAAACCCCAGCACCCTCTGCTGAAGGAATTATTACAGGCCTTCCACCTTCCATTGTTGCAGCCGCTGAATTAGACGTTCCTAAATCAATTCCTATAACTTTTGCCATTTTTAACCTCCGTTTTGATTTTCGTTTGTTTCTATATCTTCTTTAATCTCTTTTTTGTCTTCTTCTTTATTTTTGGAAACCTTTACTTTGGTAGTCCTAATAACTCTATCCTCTAACAAATATCCTTTTTGCAGCTCTTCTAGAACTGTGTTTTCAGGATATTCATTATTTTCACTCGTCATTAATGCCTCATGTTGATTGGGATCAAAAATCTTCCCTCTTGCCTCGATTGGTTTTACACCATGTTTTTTAAGCATTTCATAAAGATGCGAAAGAATCATCTCCACCCCTTTTAAAAATGCCTGCGGATCCTGATGATTGGCTTCTCTGGCCTCGACGCTGCGCTCCAAATCATCAAGAATACCCAATAGTTCCAAGATTATCTCTTCATTAGCATATTTAATAAACTCCTGCTGCTGTCTCTGCATGCGTTTCTTAGCATTATCAAATTCTGCTTGTAATCTCAAAATTCTATCATAACAATCATGATATTTATCCTCGAAATTCTCAGGTCCTTTCTGGACATCTTTCAATACGCCTTTGTCATTTTGGACAGAAGAATTCTTTTCATTATTCTTAGAGTCTTCTCTTTTATCTCTATTTTTATCTTTACTAAACATCTTACTCAAACTCCTCTATAATCAACTCTGATAGGTAGTCAATCATGGGTATGACTCTGCTGTAGGCCATACGTTTTGGACCCAGGACCGCTAATTTGCCTAATTTTCTTTTTTTGGATGAACAATTAGCAATTATCAAAGCACAATTACTCATCTCTAGGCAATCACATTCTTCTCCGATAAATACCTTTATGGGATCTTCCATCTGCCTATTCATTAAGTCAAAAAGCTTATCTTCCTCTAAGGCCTTAAAAATAGAATGGATTGTGTCCACATCTTTAAACTCTGGCTGCTCTAAAAGATGGCTCCACCCTGAATAGTAAATCCTATGCTGATCTTCATCATTAACTATGCCCACATAATGCGTAAAATTTGAAACTATCCTAGTAGCATTCTCAAGTACGCTTCTCTTCATTTGCAAATAAGAGTTAAAGAATTTTTCAAGTGTGTTCTTCTCTTCCCGGGATAGGTCCATCTTGTGCATAAGATCATCAATATAAAATCTATACCCTAAATCAGTAGGCACCCTACCCGAAGAAGTGTGAGTGTGCGTAAGATAGCCTCTATCCTCTAAATCTTTGAGTACGCTTCTTATGGTCGCGGAGCCAAAATCCAACTTATAATTATCCAAGAGCACCTCAGAACTGACCGGCTCAGCGGTCTCAAGGTAAAACTCAATAGTCTTTCTGAGTATCTCTTTTCTCCTAAAGTCATAATCAACTACGCGCACCATTTTTGTCTTAAGCTCCTATCTTAATTTTAGTTAGAGGTTTGATGAAACTGACATTAGCACTCGACATTTAAGAGTGCTAAAGAGAACTTATGTTACCACAAAAAAAAGATTTGTCAAATAACTTTTTGAAATTATCTACCTTCTGTCCCATTTATTGCTGGAGGCCATATTTTGAACCTCCAGCAATAATGACGCTTACTTATTGATATCGATCTTAATCCTTTTTTCCTTTGCTTCTTCGGTCTTAGGGATTATTAACTCTAAGACGCCATCCTTAAAAGAAGCCTTAGTCTTTGACGCATCGATATATTTGGGCAAAGCGATAGAACGCGAAAAGCTGCCATAAGCTCTTTCAAAGCGATAACAATTCTTATCTTTGCGTTCCACTTCCTGCTTCTTTTCACCTCTTATAGTTAGGATATCATCAACTACCTCAATATTAACCTTGTCCTGTTTTATCCCTGGTAGATCTGCCTTAATGATGAGGTTATCCTTATCATCATACACATCTAACTCCGGGGAAAAGGTATTTTTGAATATCCCTACCTTTCCGGCGACATCATCAAAGAGCGAAAGACTAAACAGGCGATCCAAATCACTCTGAACAGAGAGCAATCCAAAAAGCGGATCATTACTATTATTTTTTCTCCATTTAATTAGTGACATCTGACTACCTCCTTTCTATATTGGCACTCCATAAGTTAGAGTGCTAATTATAAGTTAAAAAAATACTACTCTTCCATCATATCTAAAATTACCTTTATACCGCTTATATTTACATGCTTATCTTCCATTAAATAGTGGATATACTCCAATTTCTTGATTTGCATCTTTGAATAGCATCTGGTTTTTTTACCAAGGCGCTTTGGTTTAATTATGTCCTTTTTTTCTAATTCACGCAAGGTCCATACAGGGATATCGCACATTTTACTGACAATACTAATAACAAAAACCGGATCCTCAGGTTCGATATTTACTTCGAAATCATTTAACTCTCGAAAGTCATCCATGGCCGCGTCCTTCTTTAATGACGACATGATTTATGGAGGCATCAGTTGACATAAATCATTTGTTAAGTTCTGTCTTCATTTAAAATATAACATAACCTTATAATCTTGTCAAGTTATTTTTATAAAAATTATTAGATTATATGATAATAAAACTATCTCTTCACATAACTGCTTATCTTGCTTACAGTTATAGAAGGAAGCGTTGCTTCTATCTCAATAGAATTTACAGTATAATTAATTAATTTAACACACCCCTCACGATAAATTAAATCAACTAAATCCATTCTGTTAAGTGGAAGATTTATTCCAACCGATACAAATAGCTTGCATAGTTTTTTCTCAACTAATCTGAGCAAGGCTCCTAAATTCTTATTTTTTAAAGCAGAAATTTCAACGCTATCAGGGAAATCACTTTTATACCTTTCTATCCAATCTTCATTATCAAATTCATCAATTTTGTTTAAGGCGGTTATTATGGGTTTGTCATTAATATTTAACTTTTTTAAAATATCCATAACAGCTAAATTGTATTCATAGCATCTTAAATCACTAATATCCAAGATATGAATTAATAAGTCAGATTCAACCACCTCTTCCAATGTCGCCTTAAATGCCTCAATTAAATGCGCGGGAAGATCACTAATAAAACCAACCGTATCTGATAGAACGACCTTTTGATTATTAGAAAGTAATATACTTCGTGACAAGGGATCTAATGTGGTAAATAGGAATTTACTAATACGTTGCTTGCTGCCAGTTAAAGAGTTTAACAAGGTAGATTTGCCTGCGCTTGTATAGCCAATAAGGCTTATTGTAGGAACTGCTGATTCTTTACGTTTCTTTCTCATTGTCTTTCTGCGCTCAATTATAATATTTAAATCTTTTTTAAGCTTAACTATGCGTTCTCTGATTCTTCTACGGTCCACTTCCAGTTTTTGTTCACCCGGCCCCCTTGTGCCAATGCCGCCGCCAAGCCTAGATAAAATTATGCCTTTACCGGTAAGTCTTGGCAGAAGATACTCCAGCTGAGCTAATTCAACCTGCATTTTTCCTTCCGGAGTCTTTGCATGCTTTGCAAAAATATCCAGAATTAACTGAGTCCTATCGATTATCTTTATACCTAAAACACCCTCTAAATTTCTCTGCTGTGTGCCACTCAAATCTCTATTAAAGATTACAGTATCAACATTTTGCTCAGAACATAAGTTACCAATTTCATCCACCTTCCCTTTTCCAAGCAATAAATTTGGAGTGGGCTTATCGCGAAAACATAAAATCTCATCTGCGACTTGGGCACCTGTAGATAAAGCTAACTCTCTCAATTCGATAGCTTGATCTTTTAACCTTAAGATTTGTCTTTCACGATCAAAACCTATGGTTATCAATATAACTTTTTCCAAGATTAATACTCTTTCTAGCTTAATTTCTTGTGCTATTACTAATGGAGAGGATTGGGGATGATTGTATCAAATGGAATTCTTATTTATTCCATATTTAATATCTTAGAAAATACCGCTTGCGCAGGGCCATACTTACCGCTTCTGTATCCGAGCATTCCTTCTTTGTATAAATCCTTTATCTGGTTCCAATTTTCCTTTTGGATAGAAACTTCGGTGCTATGCTCATACCTTTGAACAGCCTCTTCTTCTTTTTCTTTTTTCGTCTTATTGGCTTGCTTGATCTCTAGCTTTTCGGCTTCTTTTTCTTTTCTTTCTTCTGCTATCCTTTTTTCTTTTTCCAGACGGACACGTTCTTTCTTCGAGATTGCCTCTTGTCTCTTCTTTTCTTTAAGTTCGTTTCTCCTTCTTTCTTTTTCTTCTTTTACAAGCCGCTTTAAATCATTCTGGTAAGCTTTATTCTCCTCTATCTGCTCCCCCTTAGACTCCTCCACCTTTCTCTTCTCTGCTAATTTGTTTTCTCTTTCCAGACGAGCACGTTCTTTCTTTGAGATTGCCTCTTGTCTTTTTCTCTCGACCTCTTCTTGCTTTTTCTTCTTAAGCTCTTGTTTCTGTTTTATTTTCTCTTCTCTAGCAATTCTTTTTAATTCTTCTTTGAAGTATTTTTCTTTTGTCTTTTTTTCTTTTTCAGTCAATTCTATCACTTTCTCAACTTCTTTTGGTTGTTCTTTGTTTTCTTCTAGCAATTCTTTTTCCTTAGTCTCTAAGACAACTTTTTGCTGTTTTCTTCTTTTATACTCAGCCATACGAAGTTTCTTTGGTATGTAATAATCGATATATTTGTTTGCGCCTCGATGATCCGGATCGAGCTCAAGTATTTGATAAAATAAAAGCTTAGCTAATTCTAAATCATTAGTTGCATATGATTTCTTCCCATACTTATATAATAGCTTTGTCTCCTGCTGTATCTCTTGTGTGGAAAGGTTAGAATAATCAAAATCATTAATTAAATTCCTGGCGTTTGCACTTGCTTTGTCCGTAAAGAAACAAAATAAGCCTAAGTATAAAAACACGATCAAAATAACAAACTTTAAGCCAGAATCATTACATATTCTTTTCATACAAATAAGATAATTATTTAGCTGCCTCTTCTAAAACTTCTTTGATTATTTTTATCAGCTCCGAAGTCTGGCAAGGCTTAGAGACAAAACGCCTTCCACCAATCAACTTTAAACCATCGAATTCATTTAAATCTTTCTCTTCTGCCAGACAAGTCAGAAAGACTATGGGTATATCCTTGGTTCTAGCGTCATTTACTAATCGAAATGCAACTTCACTTCCGTCTAATTCTGGCATAATAATATCTAATAAGATCAAATCCGGCTTCAGCTCTATGGCTGTCTTTATGCCTTTTTCTGCACTGTTTTCCACCGCCACATCAAATTCTTTAGTTTTTTCTAAATTTTTCTTTGTAAAATAACAAAAATCTACTTCGTCATCGATCATTAGAATTTTCTTCTTCATTCATACCTCCGATAAGTCAAGGATTATTAAAATCGTTTTTCTAGTTCAGGGTCGTCATGATAAGGAAATATTCTCTTTCGCTTTTCTTTCTTTTCCTCAAATACGGGCAGCCTTACGACAATTATAGTCCCCTTGCCTGGAAGGCTCTTTATCTCAATCTCGCCCTTGTGGGCGTCTATTATTCTCTTGCAAATAGATAGCCCTAATCCAGCATTTTCTTTTTTTTGCTTGGTTGTGAAAAATGGGTCAAAAATCTTTAAAATATTCTCTTCTGGAATACCCTTGCCTTCATCTTGAATCTCCAAAACAGCTATCTTTTCTCCAAACATAAAGGGAGAAGACTCTCTAAAGCCAGACTTGAGTCCCTTTTGCTTATACTCCTGTACATACGTCCTCACAAACAACCTTCCACCACTAGGCATAGCATCACAAGCGTTTACGGCAAGGTTAAAAAATACCTGTTCAAACTGGTTAGCATTAAGGCTGACGATAATAGGATTTTTGGAAAGTTCTTTTATCAATTGAATACTCGAGGCCGGTTTAATCTCCTTTAATAATTTAATATTATGAGTCAAAACCATATTTAGATCAACTGCCTCTAGCTGCTGCTCGGAAGGCCTGGCAAAATTTAGCAAATCCTTGATAATTTCATTAGCATGTAAGGCGCTCTGTTTTATTTTATTTGTCGATATCATTGCGTCTGGACGGTCTGCTATTTCATTTTCCAGAAATTCTATACCGCTGATAATAACTCCTAAAGGATTCTTAATCTCATGAATAATGCCAGTAGCAAATTGCCCTACAACCGCTATCTTTTCTGCCTGAATCATAGCGTTTTCAGCTTTTTTAAGTTTCTCTAAAGACTCCTCAGACTGTTCGCTTTTTTTTATAATGACCTTCGCTAAGAAAGAAGATACATATGCAATTAGAAATAATGACATACAAATAAAAATAGGCACAATTGCGTTCAATGGCGGGCCTAGATAAAAATTAAATATAGGCCTCTGATATATAATATTCGCGGATTCAAAATTCAACATAATCAAATAACACAAAGAACAAAAAGTGGCCATAAGAAAAGAACTTCTTATAGATATAATTACACCAGCAAAAATTATAATTATAGAATAAATAATTATTACGAAATAAGCATCTGTCCCGCCTAAGAAGTGAATACACATCGTAACTAAAGCCACATCAATGACTTGATGCGTATGCAGAACCCACTCTAGATTCTTAAGCCTTTTGACAATAAACCCGTATGGTTGATTTATGGCCATCGCACAAAAAGCAATTAAAAAGAACATCCCTGGGCTAAATCCATCTATGCCAAAAAACCATAAGATCAAACCCCAGGACAATATCCAAAGCGCAGTGATAAAATGCACCTTCCTCATTAAAAAAAGCTTACCTAAAATTTCCTCTCTAGAACTGTGCATTATTTTCCTTTCTATTTATTTGATATATAATTTTAACTCAACAAACCTACTAAATCAATCAATTAATGCAAATTATCTTGAATCAACCAGTTGCAATAGTATCAATTATATCGGTTAATTCCCCTCTATCTAACCAATGGATCATTTTGTTCTTTCTAAACCAGGTCATTTGCCTCTTAGCGTACCTGCGCGTATTGCGTTTAAGCAGCTGCTTTGTATGCTTTAAATTAATTTCGCCTTTTAAATATGAATTGATCTCTCTTATACCCAAAGCTTGCTTAAATGTCCTCGAATTTCTTTTGCTTAGCAGCCTCTTGACTTCCTTGACTACGCCTTTCTTAAACATTCTATCGACCCGCTTATTTATTTTTTCATACAATGCTTCCCTAGCTAAATTTAAGCCGAATATATAAATTCTAAACTTTTTCTCTTGCAGGATTCCTTTTCTTTGTTTCTGTAGCAGAGAAAGTGGCCTCTTAGTAATCTGATAGACTTCCAACGCTCTGACAATCCTTCGTAAATCATGAACATGAATTCTCTTTGCAGCCTGCTTATCAAACTTTTTTAATCTTTTATGGAGATAATCATTTCCGTAAGCTTTTGCTTTTTTATAAAGTTCACTCCTTATTCTACTATTCTTTTTTGGCCCTATAAAAATTCCGTTTAACAAACAATCTAAATATAAACCTGTGCCGCCTGCAAAAATGGGGATAGATCCTTTTTTATGAATCCTCTCTATAATGGCCTTGCTTAATTTGATAAATTTACTAACATCAAAATTCTGACTCGGCTTAATAATGCTCACCAGATGATGCTTAGTTTGCTTTACCTCCGCCCTGGAAGGCTTAGAGCTGAGAATATCTAATCCTTTATACACTTGCATTGAATCGCAGGATATAATCTCTCCGTTAACCCTTTTAGCTAACTTTATCGCCAGCTTAGTCTTACCCGCAGCGGTAGGGCCAACAACAAAAATGATCTTTTTTCTCATCTATTTCTTAATTCTTTTTTTCCGGGAAATATTTTTTTGCAGTTCCAACAAAACTTTGTGCCGATTCTTTTTTACTTCCATAGGAATATCATCAACCATCTCAGATGCTTTCGTATGTGGACGTGGGGAATATTTAAAAATATAGGCAAAATTAAACTTAATCCTGTTCACTAAATCTAAGGTATCACGAAAGTCTCTTTCGCTCTCTTTAGGGAACCCTACGATTAAATCAGTTGCCAATATTCCCCCTGGTAATCTCTTTCTAAATTGACTAATAATCTCAAAGTATCTTTCCCGAGTGTATCGCCTATTCATTAACTTAAGGATTCTGTTTGAACCAGATTGGACTGGAAGATGTAAATAATTCTTAATATTTTCTTTTCTAGCCATTAAGTCGAATAGCCTAGAATCAATATCTTTAGGATGAGAAGTAACAAAGCTAAGTTC
>CAZFPS010000028.1:0-21218 GCA_964520705.1 uncultured Planctomycetia bacterium
TGCGCGAAAGAGCTGTTACTGATGCGTATATGACGGTAAGGGAATTTTTGAGGCTCATCGGATTCTAGTATATGAGAATAAGAGGGAAAGGCCCCGGGTTTTAAAGTCGGTGACCAGTGGAGATTTGATGTTAAGGAGATCGAAGAGTGGAAAAAGGCTCAAAGATTGAATAAGAGGGTAAAATAAATGTATATACCAGAACGTTCCATTATCGATAACGATAAACTTAAACTTTGTGATGAGCTGAACAAAATTCTGAAGGAACAGAAAGTAATAGATATTGCAAGTGGATATTTCAATATAGGTGGTTTTCAGCTTATCCAAAATGCCTTGACTAAAGCAGAACATTTTAGATTATTATTAGGCAAAGCTCCCGACAAAGATGACTCTAAAGAAACGATTACAGAGCTAAGCGCCTTTTACAGATCAAACATAAGGGAAAGTATTGAAGACGAGGATTTTGCTAAAGAAAAACAATCAACAACAGATTTATTAATCAAGTTTTTGAAGCAAGATAATGTAGAGGCACGTCTTTTTAGTGGTAAATTTCTTCATGGGAAAGCATACATATTTGATAAGTTAGTTATTACAGGATCTTCGAACTTCACCCATTCTGGTCTAACAGCTAATACCGAGCTCAACGCCGTATTAACCGATGTATACGCTGATTACGTACGAAAGGAATGGTTTGAAAAATTTTGGGCTCAGGCCACTGACTTTAAAGAAAGTTTGATTGCTATTCTTGAAGAAAGTAAATTCGGCAAACCGCGTATTCCCTACGATATTTACATAAAAAGCCTCTATGAATTGCAAAAGGAGGATATTCTATCGGGCATCACTTCAAGTAAAGAGGATTTTCTTCAAACAAAAGTAGATTTAACTGAATTTCAGGAAGACGCCGTAAAAAGGGCCTTCTCGCGCCTCAAAAAATACAACGGTATTCTAATAGCAGATTCCGTTGGATTAGGAAAAACCTGGATAGCCAAACGAGTAATAGAGGAATTCGGCTTCTTTAGGAGAAAGAATTTTCTGGTTATATGCCCTGCGCAGTTAAGGGATAATCTTTGGATTCCAGAATTAAAAGATATCGGCCTTTCAGAAAACATAATAACGCAGGAAAGCCTTGGCCGCGAAGACTTTGATTTTAATAAGATTTACAAATTAGAAGAGGTCGCACTCATCGTCATAGATGAGTCGCATAACTTTAGGTCCCCTATCTCCAATCGCTACGAAAAGCTATTTACTCTTATTGAAAAGGCTACCACCGCGACAAACATACCAAAGATAATGTTGCTAACAGCTACCCCTATAAATAATACAGTCTGGGATCTCTTCTATCAGCTTATGCTCATATCCAGAAACGACAGAAGAATTTTTATTCGCGATGGCATCTATGATTTAGATAATTACTTTAAGGAAATGGACAAAAAGGGTACCCCAGAAATGCTCAATGACATACTGCATGAAATCTCAATAAGAAGAACAAGACAATATATAAGGCAGCAATATCCAGATTCAACAATAAAAGGTGAAAAAATTGTTTTTCCAGAAAGGACCTTAAAGACGCTTTACTATAAACTGAACGAATCATATCGAGGTATGTATAAATACATAGCTGATAAGATAGAAAAAGAACTCTTAATGGCATACTACAAGCTTGAGGAATACAGGATTGTTGGCAAGAAAGATGAATTTGAACTTGGCCGTATGGAGGCATTAGGGGTTATATTCAAAACAATCCTTCTAAAACGCTTAGAGAGTAGTGTTGAGGCCTTTAGAAGGAGTCTTACAAATCAGATAAAATTCTTAAGGTCTTTCCGAGACCTTTTAAAACAAGGTAAGGTCCTAAAAAAGCAGTTTTATAACAAGTTTACTGACTATTTTGATGAAATAGAAGAAATTAGCTTCGCAGAGTTAGAGGAAGAAGTTAAAACGAATTTAGAAGATATCAACCTTAATGAATATAACAAAGAATCGCTATTTGAAGATATAGAAAAAGACATAAGTATTCTGGCAGATCTTTTTCAAAAAGTAGAACGCATCTCTGCCGAGGAAGACCCAAAACTCGTGGCATTAAAGAGAAAACTATTGGAAATAAAGCCAGAAGGCAAGATTTTGTTATTTACATTCTATACTGATACGCTGAATTACCTATACGATGCTTTGACTCAAGATAAAGATTTTATGAGCAAATTTAATAAGAAAATCGACAAGATAGAAGGCAGCTTGAGCATCAAACAGCGCATAGACAAGATAACCGAATTTTTAGAGGGCGACACTTACCTTTTAATGAGTACTGACCTACTTTCAGAAGGCCAAAATCTTCAAATCGCCAAATCTTTGGTTAATTATGACCTCCACTGGAATCCAACACGAATGATCCAGCGGGCCGGAAGAATAGATAGAATTGGTTCTCCTTATGAGATGATCGATGTCTATAACTTTTTCCCCGAGGATGAATTGGAAACATTGCTTAACCTTGTCAAAATTTTACAGCGTAAAATCAGAAACATTGACCAAAGCATAGGCCTTGATGCTTCTGTATTGGGTGAAGCCATAAACCCTAAAGTCTTCGGTGTCTTAAAGGATATTGAAGCTGAAAATCCGAATATCTGGGATGATATAGAACGGGAACAATTTGGCGGTGGCGAAATCTTCTGGGAGCCTTTGCGAGAATTTATAAAGGATAGAAGCCTTGAATATTTAGATAGTATTCCTTACGGAGCCTATAGCGGGCTTAGAAGAAATTATAGAGGTATATTCTTTTATTACAAATACGCCAACGACTATCACCTTTGGTATCTTTATGACATAAATGAAAAGAAATTCTTAACGCATAAAAGCGAAATACTTAAATTTATTTCTTGCAAGAAAGACGAGCCCATACATATACAGGAAGAAGATAAAGATATTGCCTTTTCTCTGCATAAGAAAATTCTGGAGGATATCAAAGAAGTCTTTTATGAAAACATTATTGATACCTCAATCAGGACTACGCAAAAGGAAAAGTTTATTCGCGATATGATAGAAGAACTGGAATATTTAAAAAAAGAATATTTTTCAGAATATGACCAGGCAGACACCCATATAAAGGCAATAGATGAGATTATTACAAAGCTAAATGAAATAAGTTTCACAAAAAGGCGTGTTAAGGACCTGCGTGCAATATGGCGTAAGTACAAACAAGAGACAAAGAACCCGCGCATTTTCTTACGAGAGCTTACTGAATTTTCTCACGAGAAGAAAATACTGACACGGGATGTAGAAGAAGAATTTGATGAAAAGAAACTAAAGCTTGTTTGCGTTGACTATATATCATAACAAGGAGTCTATGTTGTGGCAAAATCGTTTGTAGAAGAATTTATCCCTCAAATATCTTCAGTCGATTCCGTATATTCGTTCTTTAAAGGCATGGGTTATAAGACCCTCACAAAAGATTACAAAACAAGCCTCTCCAGCCTTGGCTTACGGTCAAAAGAAAAAGAATGTATAGACGATATCTATGTGGTATCCAATTATGATAAGCGATTCCAGGTCTATTTTATCAAACTCAAGAGTCCATCAGTTGAGATAATTCGTTCTCTGTCCGATCTATTCCTAAGGTCTACGCATTTTCCATTTTTGGTATTTAGTTCCGATTTTGTCAATTTTAGCTTTGTCTTAGTCGAAAAGATAAGAAAGGATGTAGGAGAATTTAAAAGAAAACTCGTTAAGCTGAATATCGACAAAGATAATCTTTATCATACCGATTTAGAAGTTCTATCTAACATAAAATTAGAAGACGAAACGCGACCCGAAGATATATATAAGAAACTCAGAGAAGCCTTCAGCGTAGAAAAGGTAACTGATAAGTTCTTCAAAGAATATGTCGGTGTTTTCAACAGTGTTAAAGACTATCTGCTCAAACAGGCCAAAAAATCTAAGGATGCGCATAATTTTACCCAGCAGCTTCTAAACCGCATAATGTTTATCTACTTTGTGGCCAAAAAACGCTGGTTAGGCGATGATTTAAAATTTATGAGCACCTTTTGGGACATTTACTGCGCTGGCAAGAAAGAAAAAAAGTATAAGCCCGATACGTTTTATATCGACTGGCTTTCAGTATTGTTTTTTGAGGCTTTCAATAATAGGTTTGCCCCTCGCCAATATTTTTCAAAAGAATTAAATAGTATATTAACGCTTGCCCCATATTTAAATGGCGGTCTCTTTACCAGAAACAGGCTTGATGATATCGGCTTTGAGCTCAAAGATTCTATATTTGAACAGATTTTTACATTCTTTAATCGATATAATTTTACAATACGTGAAGAATTGCCTCTTGAAGAAGAGGTTGCTGTTGACCCTGAAATGATAGGAAGAGTCTATGAAAGCTTGGTCAACCTTTCCGAAGAAAGCGACGAACGAGGCGAAGCCGGTATTTTCTATACCGACAGAGTCGAAATAGACTTTATGTCAAGAAGAAGTCTTGTAGAATACTTTTGTAATCAACTTCAATCAAAGGATGTGTCTAAGGACCTTATCTACAAGTTTGTATTTGCTAAAACTGAAGATGAAGCAAAGGAAATAGAAAAAATACTTACTAAGCATAACCTTTGGCAAAATATCGAGGAGGCTTTAGACAACCTTTCAGTAGTTGACCCTGCTTGTGGTAGCGGTTCATTCCTTGTAGGTATGCTAAATATATTAGCAGGCTTTTATAAACTAACCTATAAAAACCTTAATAGGCCTATCGATGACTTTGAGATAAAGAAGCAAATAATCGGAAGAAGTCTTTATGGTGTAGACGTGGTGGAATGGGCCTGTCACGTAGCTGAGTTAAGGCTTTGGCTGCAGCTGATCGTTGAATCAGAGCTAAGTCTTGGGGACATAAAGATTAAACCGCTTTTGCCAAATCTTACATTTAAAATTAGACCTGGAGATAGCTTGGTTCAGGAAATCGGTGGCATTAATTTATCTCTTCGCAATAACCGAGATTTGAGCCCGGCTCTAAAAAGAAAATTAACTGAATTGAAACAAGAGAAACTCAAGTTTTTTAATAACGACCCTTCCAGAAAATATCAAAGTGAAGAACTGCTTCTGCATGTAGAATTAACAATTTTTAGGTCAATTATAGATGAAAAAATACAGAAAATTAGTAACCAAATAAAAGAAAGAATACATCGTATAGGTGGGCCACCTGGGAAAGAGCTATTTTCTATAGAGGAGGTCACGACACAAGCAACACGCCAGATGCATTTCGATATGCTGAAAGAAATAAGAGAGAAGGAAGAAAGTGCAATAAAGGAGCTTAATCAAGAAAGAGAACATCTTTATGAGCTACGGTCTACGCTTGATAAAGAATCAAAGCCTTTTGTCTGGGACATAGATTTTGTTGAGATATTTGCCGATGAGTTTGAGGGCGGTTTTGATATTGTTATTGGTAATCCGCCTTATGTAAGACAGGAAAAAATTGCTGACCCAAATATTCCAAAAGAAAAGATAACAAACGAAAACAAGCGCCAGTATAAAGAAAAACTACTTCACTCGGTCCAAAACCACTTCCACTTTATAAAATCCCTTGATAAGAAATCAGACCTCTATGTTTATTTTTATTTTCAAGGATTAGCTCTCTTGAATCAGACAGGCACCTTTTGCTTTATAACCTCTAATTCCTGGTTAGACGTAGGATATGGTAAGGATTTTCAAGAGTTTTTACTTAACAATGTAAAGATGCACGCTATTTATGACAATTCTGCCAAGAGGAGTTTTGCTCGCGCTGATGTAAATACGATCATAGCTGTTTTTAGCAGTCCTGAGCCCAAAGAGAAAAAAGGTAACCTTGAAAATATCGTTAAGTTCGTAATGTTTAGAAAGCCCTTTGATGATGTTGTGACCATAGATAATTTGCTCAAGATTGAGAAGGTAAAAGAGATAGACAAAACAGATGATTTTAGAGTTTATCCGAAGAAGCAGCTTGAATTATTGGAAGAAGGTTGGGAATATCCAGAAGACATTACTGAAGAACAGCAGAAGATTTATAAATTTAATATTGGTAAATATGCTGGCAATAAGTGGGGTGGAAAGTATTTTAGGGCCCCGGATATTTATTTCTCTTGTTTACAAAAGCAATCTAAGACGCAAGTCTTGTTAAAAGCATATTTTGAAGGGGAAAGATATTTGAATAGTGGTGGAGCCGATGGGTTCTTCATCTTGACCGACGTTAAGCCAAAAAAGGATTTTTTCCAAATATTTAACCATTCCAAAGAAGCAAACAAACTTAGTAAAAATCCTTTTTTGATTAAGAAAAATTACCTTAGACCTCTCATAAAGGATATTACAAAGACTTCATCAAAAATAGAAATTAATAATGCCGATGCTTGGGTCTTAGTGATTTTGGATAAAGATATTGACGAAGAGACAAGAAAATACATAAAATTTGGTGAAAAGATAGGATTTAATAAAAGATCCGTTACTAAGTTACAAAAACCTTGGTATAAGCCTACGAGACAAATGTTACATTCTGGAAAGATCTTGTTTCCCCGAAGCTTTAGCGATAACCATATAATTTATTACAATCCTAAGGAGCTTATTTCACTACGTTTCTATAGGTTATATCCTAAAAAGGAATTCGATATCATTCCTTTTTTAGCGATTTTTAATAGCACCTACTTTGCCCTCTTGATGGAATTAAATTCTCCGTCTAATCTTGGGTTAGGCGTATGCGATGTAACAATGGAAAGTTTCTTAAGAATTAAAATTCCGTACAATGAAGATTGTGTTGAGCCACTAAAGAGGGTTTTCAAAAAAATATCAAATCGAGATATAAAATCTATATTTGAAGAACTAAATTTGAATCCGCGTTTGCCTATTCAAGAACAAGAACCAAATCCTTTGCCTGACCGCAAGGAACTGGATGATATTATTTTCGATATTCTCGGCTTGACCAAAGAAGAACGCAAAGAAGTCTACTGGGCCGTCTGCGAACTCGTCAAAAACCGCCTTGAGAAAGCGAGAAGTGTATAATGGATAATGATAATGCACGTGACCTAATTCAGAAAAAACAAACCGAAGAATCAATAAAACAAGAATTTGAGCAGACATTACCAGACCGAATTGCTCGCTACTTACAAGTAAAGCCCCATGGGATTATTCCAAATACAAAATTTGCTGCTGCATCTTCTGAGTGCAGCTTATTATTTCGGGATGGCCATTTTTATGGGTGTATAGCTCTTGTGCAGGCTGTAGCCGAGGCTCTTGTGCGATTTCTTTGTCAATGTAACAAAATATCAATAGTAGAATTTGAAATAAATGTTAAGAATCTATCCGATAACCATATTATCTCGGATAAGCTAAGAAAAGATTTTCTTAAAATATGGGAAAGAAGGAACGATTACCATCACTTAAATCCAGCGATAGAGACTGATCGCCAAAAATTAGAGGAAATTGCAAAAGAAAAGACACATCTTCTTGTCGAAGTGGAACGCGAAGTTTTTAGTTTTACGCTTAGCCACGATGGAAAGATAATTCCTAAAGAGCCGAAGTACTGGGAAGGAACTAACGATCAAGTATTTCTTAGGCTCGACCCATAATTGCTTGGCTGTTAAGGCTATTAAGATTGACTAAATAGAGAGTAAAATTAATGAAGCGTTGGGAGAAATGAATAATATGTGGAATGCGGATTATTTGAATAAAATTATTGAAAGAACGAACAAGAGAATTAGTCAGCAAAATCAAAAAATGATCGACGTCAAGCCTGGCCTACAAATGCCCGAAGAAGATCAGGTGACTATTGGCAGTGGCAGGCAGATGGAAATAGCAGTGCTATTTCTTGATATCTGTAATTACAGTTCATGGTTTAACGATAGTTACGAATCGCAAAAAATTGTTTTGGCTATCATGAACATATTTATGGCTGAAATGATGAATATAGTGAGAGACTATAAAGGTGAATTTGAAAAGAATACTGGTGACGGTTTAATGGCTTATTTTGGGACAGAAGAAAATAAGCCAGCCCAATGTATTGAATCGGCAATTGAAGCGGCTTTAATCATGCACTATTTCAACGATAATTTATTGACACCATATATGTATAGTCAGGGTGCGCAAACTGCGCTTAAATTTCGCATTGGCATAGATTATGGCAAAGTAACTATAGGTAAAGTTGGTGTTCCAGGAGGGTTGAATTCTTTCGTTGCGATAGGTACCACCGCTAATATAGCAAACAAGCTTTTAAATATTGCAGATCCTGGCGATATAGTAATAGGGCAACATGTAAAAAACCATTTACCGTCATATAGACAGCAGTATTGTCAGTTAGTTTTTCAAGGTACGGGGTTCGTTTATATTCTAGATGGATCACCCTATTGGGCATATAGATATACCGGAAGATGGAAACACCCCCAAGCTTTACCGTTCAAATGAAATTGTGATGAAGGAGTGTCAGTATGAACAATAAAAAAGAGCATGTTGAGGAACGAGGATCGTCAATATCGCCTTCTGAAGAAAAGGCGATATCAGAGGATATACAAAAATTAACGCCTCTAAATGTATTAAAAGAAAAACATGAAACAAAAAAGGAAGAAATAAAGCTTAGTGATAAGCGAGAATTTTCCGAAGTTGCAAAAGAAGCCGTATCTTCTATTCGTGACTATATAAGTACATATATAACTCTGGCAGATGCAAAGGCCGGATTCATTTTAGGCATTGCGGCGGGACTTTTAGCTACTACATATTTAAACGCTCCCAAAATTTTTAAAACTAATTTAAAGATGTGGGAAATTATTGACTTTTTGACATTCGCAGGGTTTTTATGTCTTGGTGCGGCCATTTATTTTTCTTTACTGGTAGTATGGCCACGGACGCTGCTTAGCAAGAAAAAAGGATTTTGCTCTTGGGTTCATATAGCAAATTACAAAACGACAGAGGAATATTTGAAAGATATTCTATCTGCTAATAATGGGAAAATGATTGAAGTATTATACGAATTGAATTATGACCTTTCTGCTGTTTGTAAACAGAAGTATTTAGGATTGTCAAAAGCATTTAGGTGGGGATTGATAGGCGTAATAATTTGTACATTTGTACTGATATTCGGAGGTAAATAATATGGTCAACGATAAGGATCTCAAAAAATTATATAATCAATTCCTAGCAGAATTTGACCAAGACGCAGCTGGTGAGACCTGGGCGCAACAGAACGAAGAATTTAAGGAGTTTTGGGACGAAACTCTTCCCTCTAAGGAAAGATTGAGTCCAGAGGATGTGGACTATTATATCTGCTTTCTTGATACTAATGCTAAGGGTATCCGTGATACAGATATTGAACCGGCTGGGAGAGTGCTCATACCACAAGGAAGCTGGAGGCGAATATTTGAGGAATTTAAGGTAAACAAGAAACTTTATCAGTTAGTCACCTCAATCCTACGCTGCGATTCTGATGATGAACAGATAGAGTTGCTTAATAAACTCTATTCTATCAATACAGAACGCAATCGACTTACCGGTAGCAACGCTAACATGATAAGCGATTTAATGTTTGTATATAACCCAATGAAAAATATCAGCATATTCTCCCTTTCGCATAGGTATAAGATTGTTGAAGTATTTGAGCTTGGCGATGTCTCGTCCATAAAACAGAGAAGCTGGGGTGAGCAAATCGTTCTTACCAAAAACGCAATTTTGACATTTCAGAAAGAATACCCTTTTAAGAATTTAAGGTCTTTATCTCGGTTTTTCTATTATTCTCCTGTTAAAGAACTCTGGAGTGGCCAAGAGGTTGTTTTATCTTCTGAAGATGTTGATTTTGACGAACGCCTTGAAGAAGAAGGATTTTTTGATATCCCCCTCAAAGATAGAAAGATTATTACTGAGCCAGGCGATCCGCCTATTAAGATGCTTTGTGAAAAAGTCGATAGAGGCAGGCTTACTGCCAGGGCAGACTTTCAACGCTATTACATTTGGGATAATAAACCAAAGCTTAAGAGCAGGCTAATAGAATCTGTTCTTTTGCGCGTTCCTATACCGGTTATTTATACAGCAGAAGAGGATAACGGCAAAGAGCTCGTTGTTGATGGACAGCAAAGGTTATTAACGTTTTATAATTTTACGAAAAAAGACGGGTTTAATCTCTCTGGGCTTAGGGTTCTTAAGGAATTAAATGGTAAATCATATTCGGAATTAGATGAGAATTTGCAAAATGCTATTGCAGATTATCCAATAAGAGTCATTAAGATTTTAAAGGAGTCTCATAAAGATATTAAGTTTGATATTTTCGAGAGGCTAAACAGAGGTTCCGTTAAACTTAACGAGCAAGAGCTTCGTAACTGCATATATCGCGGTAGTTTTAATGATTTATTAAAGGAGTTGGCTGAAAATAAAGATTTCCAAAGATTGCAAGGGCTCAGAGGGATCCATAGCCGCATGGTTGACCTTGAAAGAATCCTTCGGTTTTTTGCTTTTACGGATCTTACAGAAAGAAGATACAAAGGGCCTTTGACTAGTTTTCTCAATAATTATATGGAAAGCAACCGAGAGATATCCGCGAAGCAGAAAGAAGAAAAAACCATTTTATTTAAAAAATCTATAGAATTATGCCAGACTGTTTTTGGTGACATAGCTTTCCGAAGATGGCAGCTTGGTAATGACGAAGATGTTAACGGATATCGCGAGGACAAGATTAACGAAGGCATCTTTGATATCCAGATGTATGGATTTACTCAATATGAAAAACGAGATATTGGCAAGAAAGCCATGGTTATCAAAGAAGCATTTATTGAACTGATGACCAAAGACAGGGCATTCATTGAGTCTATAGAAAGAGGTACATACGATACTCAGAAAGTTAAGCTACGTACAGAGAAGTGGCTTCAGCGCTTGCGTGAAATTATTGGGTATCCTGAAGATGATCGCAGGCTCTATACCTTTGAAGAGAAGAAGGCTCTTTGGGATACAAATAAAATATGCCATCTGTGTAGCAATGAAATTGCATTTATAGAAGATGCCCATGTTGATCATTTAGAGAGATACTCAGAAGGTGGTAAAACAAAAATTAAGAATGGAAAGCTGAGTCATCGTTATTGTAACTTACAAAAAGGATAACCTTTCACTAAGTCTGCATTACTGAAAGCGAAAAACTTTTAAGCTAATGAATAAACAAGAAGAAATCAATATTAAGGATTTAATAAGCCAAGCCGGAAAGCATCTTAGGAAAGAATTTGAAGATATTAAACAAAGTAACCCTCATTACGCTGAAAGTGGAGCTGAAGTAGAAATGTAGGAGATGAAGACGATAAAAATTTTCCAGTAACGCTTGAGAAGTACAATATAATGATGTCAGAAAGGAACAAAGAGTTTTAGGCGATCCTTTTGGAACACCGGGGACGTTCCCCAAAGTACCAGGCTTATAACCTGCGCAGCCTGGAATTATCCTATTTTATCGATAACGATAATCTGGATACGCTCAAGAGGACGATGGAGTTGTGTCTTGAGGCTTTGGGTTTTATACTCGCGGAAATTATCAGCCCCGAAGTAGATTTCTACCAGGATAAGAGCGATGAGCGTAGCTGTCAGCACTGCGCCTTTTCTGTATTGTGTAGATAGAAGGTGTATAAAAAACCAACAACTTACCGTGGTCTGTTTCGGAGGGGGAACCTCCACGTAAAAATAAGTAAAACCTTCGTTGGTCAAATTATGACCGGCGAAGGTTTTTGTTTTGACTAACACTCATATTTAATATATAATTGTATTAGTTTGTAATAGATTGTATAAAAATTTCTAGCTTAATTTCAATATGGAGGTGTTTCAATGAGTAACATATTAGTGACAAAAGAAGTTGCTGATCTTTTAAGGGTAAGCGAAGAATATGTCAGAGAGCTTATCCGGCAGAGGAAATTGAAAGCTTACAAAGAGGGCCGGCGTGGCGGGTATCGCATCACCACGGATGAAATCGAAAATTACATTAAACGTAAGCATAAAGAAATGGAGATGGTAGAAAGATGAAACAAAATAATCTCTTGTTGTTAGGAGGGGTAGCTTCTTTTGGGCTTAGTTTTATCATTCACCACTATTTCATACAGCTGACTGCTTTGGGTATTTTATTATTAGTTTTCTATATGGTTAATAAAAACAGCAGCGAAGTAGCAGAACTTAAGGATATGATTCAGAAACACAACGAATTGGTACAACAGGATATAGATTTGCTAAAGAAGGATCGGACAAACTAATTGAGAAACTACAGGCTATTTATTAAGAAATTTGTTCTATTTACGGCGTTAGTTTTTTTCACCTCGTACTATAGCCAGGTGAAAGCAGGCGAGTACGATGATTATCAAGCCACAAAACATTATAATCAAGGAGTCTCGTATCACAAGCAAGGGAATATAGATGTAGCGATTACTGAATATAAGCAAGCCATTGCGTTTAATCCTGATTTATCTCAAGCTTACTATAATCTTGGAATTATATATGCTGACAAAAAATATTATACTGATGCAAAGATTATGTTTAAAAAAGTTACAGAACTAGATCCCTATAATTTTGAGGCTCAGTATAATTTGGGCATAATATATTCCCAAACAGGGGCCATTGAAAGCGCAACATCAGCTTTTGAAAGAGCTGTGTCATTAAGTCCCAATAGCGAAGACGCGCACTTGGCTTTGGGCGCCATATATGCAAAAAATAATCAAGACGCAAAAGCGATTTCTGAGCTTCGAAAGGCATATGTCATTAATCCATCTAACGATGAGGTCAAGAAAGTATTAGATGCCTATGATAAACAGAGTTATACCTCGACATCAACTTCAAAAAGTAAAAGTTCAAGCGATTCATCTAGTTGGATTGGGCTATTGGTTTTAATTGCAATATTCGGATGGAAATTCATTGGCACCATATTTAGTCGAATTATTGCTGTATTGAAAATAAGTTGGGAACGACTTAATAATCCTGTTACTCGCGCAAAGCGCCTTATTTTAAAGGCAAAAGATAAGAAAGAGTTAGGAGATTTCAAAAAAGCTCAAGCTTTTTCTAGTGAGGCACTAAATATTCTTACATCACCCGAGGTATTATTACTTAATAAGCATATAAAAACTGGCGTAATCTCTAAGCCTTCGGAAATACATGAATTACAAATATCGGCTTGCTATCTGTATGCCAAGTCAGCATATCTTAGCAAGAATGTTACTATTGAAAATATTCTAGATAAACTTAAGAAAGTTGTATCTTGGGACCATTCTCTTTTGTATCTTTTAGGAGAATTGGCATATGTTCAAAATGATTTTAAAAAATCATTCGAGTATTTTACCAAGCTTGCTACTTTAGAGAGAAATAATACATTAGTAAATCTTTGGTTGGGTATATTGAATTACAAATTATTAAATTTTAAGGAAAGTTTACTGCTATTAGAATCAGTCAATTTCCCAATTCAGAAAAAGAATATTAAGGAAGAGTATCTATTCGATACTTCTAAGGCACTATCGAATAATTATTTAAAGTTTAAAGGATTATGTGCTTATGCCTGTAAGAAATGGAGCTGTGCTATTGAATGCTTTGAGTTGTTGAAGAAAGAATATAGTATTGACACTGATTCAAGTTTTTATTTATCGCGAGCATATCTTAATTCAAGCAACTATCCAGAGGCATTAAGAACTATCAATGAATGTATAAACCTCGAGCCGAATGATTATGATTTATTAATCGAAAGAGCTCGAATATACAAGTATATGGATAGACTGGAGGATGCTGAGAGTGATTTAAAGAAATCCTTATCAATAAACTCAGAAGACCACAGGGTATATTTGGAACTTGCTTTAATATGTTCTCAACAAAATAATCTTAATGATGCTTTAGTTTGTTTTAATAAATCAATTCAGATAAAGCCCGATGATTTTCAATCGCATTACAAAATTGGAATGCTATATGAAAAAAGAAGTCTTTATGATAAAGCGATTGATTCTTATCTGTCCGCTGTAAAAATAGATGAGAATAATCCATTTCCAAATACTAGGATTGGTATATCTTATTGTAAGAAAGGCAGATATAATGATGCGGTGTCTTATTTCGAGAAAGCATTAGCTCTAGGAGACAATAGTAACCAAGCTCTCTATTTCTCTGGATTGGCTTATGTGAATACCGAGAATTACAGTAAAGGTATTTCGAAATGGGAAGAATTGCACGAAAATACGAAGTCGGCATCAACAATGAACACTAGATACATAGTGGCGAGGGTGGACAAAGATGGTCGAAGATTAGATTCTAGAGTGGCTACGATGCCGAAGACACCTGTTATGAATTCACGCATTGGCTCATTACTTAAAGATATAGCAAAATTGAAAGAACTTAGCGTTAATCGAGAAAAATACCTTTTTAGAGAACTAGAAGAAGAGACCAAGCAGCAAAATTGGTATAAAGCTTATAACTTATTAAGTGATATCAAGAAAACAACTACAGATAGAACTGTTGTATTTAACATATTGTCTTTTGTACGGAATAGGCTACTCCCTGAATTTTTACAAAATAATAAAAGATCAGAGTTATCCGAGATGCTAAAAAATGGCTTGAGGGAAAATCCGACAAATTATAATTTGCTACATAATATATCAGTCCTTTACTATTGGTGGACCGTTAGTTCAGAACAAAGTAATTCTAAAGATATTCATGACCATAAGTTATGGGATAATCTCATAGGTTATTGGACGGCCATTGTAAACAATGATGAGTTTTGGGAAAAATGGGCCAAGCGCAAACCTTGGATTAAGAATAGAGATGACTTAGATCTAAGCAGAATACGGAATAATCTAATGTCTCATCTCGAGTCAAAGATACACTCTTCTTCTGAAAAAGATAGACAGCAAAATGACGAAGCACCTCTTGAAAAATACAGTAGCAATCTTAAGAAATTACACATTGAAAAGAGATTTGTCACGTACTACAGGGAGTTAAAAAGTGTATTATCGGATGATGTCGCTGCTATCCCGGATATGTACTCTGAGACCTTGATCCACGATTTAGGAATGGCAAGCTATATTATAGAGCTTACTGAACTAGCAATACAAAAAGATCCACATAATGAAAAAATCAATAAAATAAAATACTATCTGAGTCCATTTAGATATATTGCTATTCTAGTAGAAGACGAAAATTACGAAAATGCAATTAAAGAGCTTGGGGCTTTACCTTCGAATTGCAAAAATGATAGTATCGTCTGTGGGCTTATGAACATTTCTAAACTTAAATTGGGTGCTTCGTATTTACAGAATGATAACATAACGAATCATATAGCAAGAACAGAAAAGCTTTGGAGTGAATGCCAGATAATGAATAATGAGTTGGCAAATTCTGTTATTGAATCAGCTACGCTTGGGGCGATGAAGAAATTTAAGGCTGAGGGTAAAATTGAAGTTGCTATCTGTGTTGGAGAATTGGCTCTTAAATTTTCCCAAGACTATAAAGATGTAAAAGATTTACTATCTATACTATATAACGATAGGGGAGTAAGCAAATGGAACTCTGGCTTGACAGATTTTAGTGTGAATGGTGGGATTTTCGATATGGAAAAAGCGCTTGAATACAACGATAATAATATTAGAGCTAAAAAGAATCTTTCAATAATGTATAGTATACTTGGTTGGAAATACATTCGCCAGAAAGATCACCAGGATAATATTAAGGATAAGTTTGAGAAAGCACTAGAATTAGATAAGGATAATGAAGATGCCAAAAAGGGGTTATCGATTTATTATAATGATCTTGGGATAGCCTGTGGGAATGCCGGTGGAAAAGAACAGGCTGTGAATTGCTTTCTTTGGGCTTTACATTATGCCCCTACGGAAAAGAATATTCTTAATAATTTAAAAAGAGCTAGCTATTCCAAATATCAAGAACACGTTAATGCTCTTAAAGAACGCGGGATTAATATTGATGAAAAGGATGAGGCATGAAAGATCCCCTGAGTAATGAAGTGTCGTATTACGATATCTTGGGTATTTCTGTTGATGCGGATAGCGAAGAGATAGAGCTTGCATTTAAGAGAGCTTTGGGATTAAGAAAATATACGCCTCAGCAAATAGCCAATGCACGGAAACATCTATTGGATGCCGAGAGTAGATTGCAGGCAGACTTTTTCCTTTATTCAAATGAATACGAGAAGGAGATTGACTTTAATACGTTGACGAAGGGGTGTATCAAGTCTATAGACAAGTTCGTTTTTGAAATAAAACCACATTATGACAAGCTCGATTTAGAGTTTTTGGAGGGAAGACAAGATGGATGATAGAAAACATAGTAACATTCCTATGGGGAAAAAATTAAAAGTTGATCCTGGCGAAGCATCTCGTGAGATGAAATTGCAGCAAGATATTACCAATGAGATTAATGATAAGAAAAATATTTTTTTAGGTCTTGCTGAAATAATTGATGATATTAACAGAATAATTGACAATAAGGAAGATATTTCGGAGAGCACGAAGTACTTAGACATAATGAGAAAAAAAGCACTTAAGCTATTAGAAAAATATGGCGTTATTCAGATGTATTTTCAAGACAACAAGGCGAAATTCGGATGGTGTGAAGTTATCGGAACTGAAAAAGCAAAAGGTATTGATGATGAAACAATCGTTCGGGAGATAAAAAAAGGGTATTTATGGAATGATAAGATTTTACGTTTAGCTAGCGTAATAATTGTGAAGAATAAGGAGTGAAAGCATGGAAAAAGCGATTGGTATTGATTTAGGCACCACTTATTCAGTAATGGCCATAGTTGATAAGCATCTTAAAATAATTCAAAATAGAGAGGCAGAGGATCTTACGCGTTCCGTTGTTGGCATAAGAAAAGGCGAACTCGTTACCGGTAAACATGCCTATGAGTTTATGGCTAAAGGAGAACCCAAAGATATAATTGTTTCTATCAAACGTATAATTGGAAGAGAGTTTTCCGATCAAAATGTTCAACGATGGAAGAACAACGTTGAATATAAAATTAAAGTACCGGATGGGGCTACTGATAAGAGTGTCGCGGTTTTATTAGGAGAAAAGGAATATTTGCCAGAAGAGATATCAGCGGAGATATTGAAGAAGCTAAAAAAGGATGCAGAAGAAAGGGGCTACAAAATAGATAAAGCGGTTATTACTGTGCCAGCTTATTTTAATGATAAGCAAAAGGACGCTACCCGTAGGGCTGGATACCTTGCAGGGTTGCAAGTTTTAAGGATCCTACCCGAACCAACCGCCTCAGCGATTTCCTACAAAGTAGATGAATTAGAGCCAGGAGAATCACGAACAGTCCTGGTTTATGACCTTGGTGGCGGAACATTTGATATTGCTTTATTGCAAATTGCTGGTGGAACATTTATAGAATTAGGTATTGGTGGAGATATGTGGCTTGGGGGCGATGATTTCGATAAAAAACTAATGCAATTCGTCCTTAAGCAAACTGCAATAAAATATGATTTAGAAAATAGCATTGCGCTATTGAATAATATTAGCGCCCACGATAGATTTATAGCAGAATTTTACTTAAAGGAAGAATGCAGAAAAGCCAAGGAAGAATTAAGCACGGTCCAAAAAACTGATATAACTATCCCGTCTTGGTGTAAAGATATAAAGGGGAATATGATTGATATAGAAGTAGAACTTAGTAGGAGTAATTTTGAAAGCTTGATTGGAAAAGAAATAGACAGAAGTGTTGAGATAGTAAAGCGAGTTTTAAAGGAAGCAAAATATGAAATTGATCAAGTAGACAATATTCTATTGGTTGGAGGTTCTTCTTTAATGCCTTTAGTAAGGAAAAAACTGTCTGATGTATTTCCAGAAACTAAAATTATTCTCCATACCAGACCAATGCTTTGCGTAGCAGAAGGAGCAGCGATATTAGCTAATCGTTTAGTGCAAGCTGATAAAATTGAATGCCCCCATTGTGGTAAAGAAATAGCTAGCGAGGTAGAAAATTGTCCGGATTGTCAAAAAGAGGTCAATCTCATAAATCCACCAGTTACAATGTACAACATGTCTTTAGGAATCGAAACGGAGGATGAGCCTTTCGCTGAAATTATGTCCAAGGGTAATTATTACCCAGCAGGTCCTTTCCCCAGAACCTTTTTTACTAAAGAAAATCAGCACATTATTCTTGTTCCCGTAAAACAATTCAATCATATCGATAACGTCGAGACAACATTAGGGGTGCTTTGGCTAATGATTGGAAAGGATAAAAAAGTTAATAAGGACACTCCTATTGAAGTAAGTATAAAAATTGACCAGGATGGCACTGTAGGCGCAACCGCAAAGTTCCTTGATGGTTCCGGTTTGACAACGGGCAGAGCCATGGGTGGCAAAGATCAAGAATGCCTCGAGTATATTAATAAAGTTGAGCAAATGGTACATGGTAAAGAAACCAGGTTGGGGGATTCTGACAAGCAGAAAATACAAGAAAAATTAATAAAGATTATGCACGAACCCGTGGCAGACAATATAGAAGAAGCAAAAAAGATTGAGAAAGAAATCAAACAGTTAATCGATAAGAGTGCAGAAGGGAAGGAATCCCAAGAAAAACATATTAATTTGGTTAACTATTCCGAATATATTCTCAAGAGATATCACGTGCTTTTAGATCCCGAGCTAACTTATAACATTCAGAAATTGGTAGAAAAACTGAAAGAATATATCGAATCGCGAGATATTGAAAATGCTGAAAAAACATTCTTAGAGCTAGATAAGGTCACAGATAATATTCCAAAATCGGTTAATTTTATTGATTGGGTCGCACGCGCTGGTTGGATGGTTGAACAAGATGACCCTGTTTTAGCCAATGAGCTAGATAATTATGCTCAAATGTTAATCGACTTATGTAAGCATAATAAATTTCAAGAATTTGAAACGAAGGCTAATGAGATAATGCATAAAGTTGAAGAAATCTATAAAAATAAATCTGGGGTTGGTCAGCAAGACAAGATTATAGACGCAAATTTATTACTTAGATCCAAGAAATCTAACTACTAAGAGGACGCATTGTGGAAAAGGAAAAATTTAAACTAATAGAAGATTTGGGAGGTGGTGGTTTTGCGCGAACTTATAAAGCACAGGTGCTCGATGAAAGTTTGTGCAAAAGTTGGGGCAAGGTTGTGGTGATAAAAATTCCCCACAATAAAATAAAAGAAAAGAACCTCTTAAAAGAGGCTTTTAAGTACGAGAGGCTTAAGGATATCGAAGCAAAACATATAGTTAGCTACCTTGATATTGAGCTTTACAGAGATCAATATGTTTTAGTCTTATCTTATGTTGAAGCTGTTAGCTTGGAAGAGATTCTTACTCGAAGAAAGAAATTAAGCATTGATGAATCGATAGATATTATTGGGCAATGTTGTGAAGCACTAGTTGAGGCTGAAAAATTCAATATATTGCATAGAGATATTGACCCCAGCAATATACTTATATGCAAGAAAGATAATGAGGCGAAATTGACCGATTTTGGCATATCTGAAATTTTAAAGAGCGCAGATCAGTCATGCATAGTAACTGGTAAGTGTCAGTATATGGCACCAGAAGTTTTTGAGGGCAAGGCTAGTTTTGCTTCCGATGTATATGCATTAGGAGTGACTTTCTATCAGATTCTTACTGGCGATTTACCGTTCTTTGATAAAGATAGGGATGTCTTAATAAATAAAATTATGAATAATGTTCCAGTGGAGCCATCGAAACTAAATAAAAACATAGATAGAGAATTAAGTCAAATTATTCTAAAAGCAATTGCCAAAGACAAAGAACAACGATACAAAAACGCCAAAGAGTTATTAGATGATATTAAAAAATATAAGGAAAACAAGAATAAAACGCACTCTATAAAATTGAAGATTCAAGAAGCCTGGTTACAATTCAATAATACTAATACTGGCGCATGTAAGAGTATTTTAATGGAGCTTAATAAACAATTTGAAGATGAGCCATTAACCTATTTAGCATTAGGTGAGTTTTATAATAGAATGGAACAGTATGATAAAGCAATTGAGATATTTACAAAAGGAATAAAAAAGATAGTTAACAATGCGATTTTATTTAAAGATTTATCTATTTCATATATGAAAAGAAGAGATTTTCCAGAGGCAGTAGCCGCATTAGAAAAAGCCGCATCGCTAGGCCTGGAAAAAAAAGAAAAAGAGCAGGCCTTAAGATTATTAAATGCTTTGTCTTCAAAGACCAAAAGTAAACAAAAGCAAATAATAATACTTACTGCAATCCACGGTCCATATAAAGGACATAAATTTGTTTTTTCATTGAAAGTCCCTATTATTATTGGTAGAAATCAAGAAGCTAATGTTTCTCTTGTAGATGATCAGTTTGTATCAAGAAAGCACGGGACTATTTATTACGAAGAAGGGCATTTTGTTTTAAAAGATACAAACAGTAAGAATGGAACCTTCATAAATGGCAAGAAGGTTGTTCAGGCAGTTCTTGAGGACAACGATATTGTTACTGTTGGGAACACGCATCTAAAGATTTTTATAAGAACTGTTGAAGGGTACCTAATTAATAGAAGTAAGTAAATATATAACTTGAAGGCAAGTCGGTATTGTTCTTTTACGGAAGATATTTTCAATTCGCGTCACATGCGGCTTAGAACGATGTAACAGGAAAAGAGGAGAGAGGAGTTTTAGATGTAGCGTCGTTAGCGGCCGATAAAAATATTTGTTGCTGAGTTTGAGCGACAGCTAGGAATTGGTTAATGAATAGTTTGTTTCTTGCAATTTTTGGTCCTGAGTTTGAAGGGGGAACCTGGACGGTAAAAAAGAAAAACCTTCGCTAGCCATTATTATGGCCGGTGAAGGTTTTTATTTTAAAAGGAGAGGTAAAATGTTTAAGAAAAAGTGGGTGTGGGTGGTGGCGCTGTTTTTGGTTATTAATATCGTAGGGTTGGTTAAGATAATTTCTATTCTTGAGCAAGGGCAGGGCCGCACCCCGGGGATTACCTCTTTTATCAGTAATTCACTTCGCCACATACCATGGCTGTTTAAGAAAGCCGCAAAGGGCATATCGGATAAAATTACCGAATCAAGAGAGCTTGAAGTTAAAGAAATTACTCCTTCTATGAGCGGAGTTACTCCGAGTATTGAGGTTGGGCTCACACAAGGCGTGGATATGGATAAGATAAGCGGCTATATAGAAGTAACGCCTAAGATAGATTTCTATGTGGAAAGTTACTACTCGGGCCTGCGCATAAACGGTAATTTCCAGCCCCGGCAGGCATATACCGTTGAAAT